>NZ_JAAIYB010000017.1 GCF_010894475.1 Myxococcus vastator | reverse complement strand
CGACAACCCCCTGCCCCTCAACCGCTGAAGCACTTGTGCAAGGGCATTGCCAGCCGCCGTCGCGGGGCGGCTTCCCTCTGGAGGCGGACGGAACCTCGCCCCCGAGGCAGCGGCGGATGTCGGGTGCGCTGAAAAAACTCCCTGTCCGGCAGGGAACGTCGGAGGAAAAACGACGGACTGCCCGGCCTTGGGGGCAGGTGTGCGCCAAAGCGAACGCCCGCCAGGTGGCCTGAGGGCCGCTGGCGGGCGCCGGGTGCTTCAACCTGCTTCAGGGGTGAATCAGAGCACCTTGACCTGAATCTCCTTCAGCACCTGGTCCCCGCGCAGCACCGACACCGTCCAGGTGCCAGGCTTGCTCATCCGCAGGCCCGTCCACTGCCGCGCGCGCCAGCCCTCGCCCTTGATTTTCACGTCCTTCGTCTCACGGACGACGGTGCCCTGCTTCGACTGCACCATGAGGTCGTCGATGGTGTCGCCCTGCGGCACGAGGTAGGCCTGCCACAACATGACGCTGGTGCCGGCCTTGATGCCCTCGGGCCCCACTTCGGCGGTGCAGTCGTACTTGTTGGGGCCTTCCTTGGCGACCTCGGTGCAGACCTTGGCCTCCACCAGCACGGGGCCCTGGCCCTGGCCCTTGTAGAAGTAGTTCCAGGTGTCACGCACCGCGTCCGCGTCCGGCGCCTTCACCTGCGCGGCGGCGGGCTCCGCGTCCTGTGCCAGGGCCACCGTCGACATTCCCAGCACCGCGCACAGCAGGCTTCGCGTCAGCATCTTCGCCATCTCAAGTCCCCTCGTTCTCGTGATGTGGCGGGCCCCCAGGCCCGCCTTGCCAGGCTGGATTTAGCACAGCCCGCGGCGTCACTCAGCCGAAGAGGAAGAAGGCCAGCGTCACCAGCGGCAGGTACACGAGGAAGGCCACCAGCAGGAAGCCCAGGAGCGCCTTGAACTCCAGGCGCGCCACGGCCAGCAGCGGCAGCGCCCAGAAGGGTTGGATGAGGTCGGTGGCCATGTCCCCCCACGCATACGCCAGCACCACCTTCTCTGGCGCCACGCCCAGCCGCGTCGCGGCGTCCAGGAGGTACGGCGCTTCAATGGCCCACTTCGAGCCGCCGGAGGGGACGAAGTAGTTCACCACGCCGCTGTACAGGTAGACGATGGCGGGGAACGTCTCGCGCGTGGACAGCGACACGAACAGCTCGCCGATGCGCTCCGTCAGGCCGGTGCTCTTGAAGATGCCGTAGATGCCCGCGTACAGCGGGAACTGGAGGACGATGCCGTGCAGCACGGTGCCGGCCTCCTCGCTGGCCTTGAGCAGCCGCGCGGGCGTGCCGTGCAGCAGCACCGCCAGCACCAGGAAGGTGAAGTTCACCACGTTGAGGTTGAGCGCGCGCCAGCCGCCGTTCATCCCCAGGTGCCGCGCCAGCCACACGAGCCCCAGGACACCGATGACGGTGTTGAGCAGCCTCGAGTGGTCCAGCCACACGGCGAGGCCGCGCTCGGTGGGGCGCGGGGGCGGGGTGAAGTCGCCCAGGGCCTCCAGCACCGCCGGGTCCACGCGGACGGTGTCCTCCGGCTTCGGGTGCAGCACCCACGCCAGCAGCGTCAGCCCCGCCACCACGGCCAGCGTGAGGCCGAGGTTGAAGGGCGAGAAGAGCGTCCTGTCGATGGGCAGCACGCCCAGACGCTTCTCCAGGAAGTGGCCCGGCGTGGCCACCAGCAGCGGCGCGGAGGCGGACAGGCCCGAGTGCCAGGTGGCGCCCAGGCCGAAGTACGCGCACGCCACCAGCAGCCGGTAGTCCACGTCCGGCCGGCGCTTCACCATGAAGCGCACCAGCATGGCGCTGGCCACCAGGGACAGGCCCCAGTTGACGTAGGCCAGGGCCATGGAGACGAAGGCCATCCACGCCGCCGCGCCGCGGGGCGTGCGCGGCACTCGCGCCGCGCGCTCCAGCACCGCGCGCACCGGTCCCGTGAGGGCCAGCAGGTAGCCGGTGAACATCACCAGCGCCATCTGCATGGAGAAGCCGAGCAGCTCCCAGAAGCCGCCGCCCCAGGCGTCCAGCACGGCGGGCGGCGCGGCGCCCGCCCAGCCGGTGGCCAGCGCCAGGGTGAGCAGCGTGAGCAGGACGGCGATGGCGAACGCGCTGGGGACGAAGCGCGAAGAGAAGCGGCCCAGGCGCTCCGCGATTCGGACAAGGGTCTCCACGAGGTGTCGCTCCTTGGTGGGGGCGGCACGTTACGGCATGTGCGGCGCGCCGGTTGCGCAATCCCGCCCACGAGTCCTGGCCGCACGAGCCCGGGCACGCAGGCTCCCCTGGCCGCGGGGGTGCCCGGAGAGGGAGGGCGGAGGTTCTTTCCGCGCCGCACGGTGTCAACGCTCCAGGATGCGCCGACTGCTCAGACACCTGCGCTCCGTCCTCCGCGTCCGGCCAGGCAAGCCCGCCATTGGCGCGGGCCTGCGGACCGCGCTGGCCACCTCCGTCCCCCTGGCCCTCGCGTTCCTGCTGGGCGTGAAGGACGCGGGCTGGGGGGGCTTGTCCGGTCTCCTGGTCTCACTGGCTGACAAGGGCGGCTCGTACCAGACGCGGGCGAAGGAGCTGGGCGCGGTGACGCTGCTGGGGGCGCTGGTGGGCGCGCTGGGCGCGCCGGGTGGGTCCATGCCGTGGCTGGACGTCTCCTTGATGTGGCTGGGCGTGACGGCGGCGGCCTTCGCGCGGAGCTACGGAGAAACGGCGGGCGCCATCGGCGGACAGCTCGCGGTCATCTTCGTCGTGTCGCTGGGCGCGCCCGCGGTGGGCGTGGATGTCGCGCTGGGTCGCGCCTTCTGGCTGCTCTTCGGCGGCCTGTGGGCCATGACGCTTTCCCTGGTGCTGTGGCCCCTGCGGCCCTACCGCCCGGCGCGGAGGGCCATCGCGCGCGTGTACCGGGAGCTGGCGGAGGCGTGCTGGGATTTGGGCCGCCTGTCGCGCGAGGGCGCCGGCTCCCAGGAGTGGGTGGAGGCCGCGCAGCGGCACATGAGCGTGCGGCCCCTCATGGAGCAGGCGCGCGCCACGCTGGGCGCCATGCGCGGCAGCCACCTGGGCAAGTCCCGGCGAGGCGAGCACCTGCTCGTGCTGCTCGAGACGTGCGAGCCGATGTCCGCCCAGCTCATCGCCCTGGCCGAGGCCATGGAGGCGGCCGTGCGCGAGCCCCGCTTCCTGCCGCTGCGCGCGCGCGTGGGTTCGCTGTGTGACGCCTACGCGGCCATGGCGAGCTGGGTGGAGCAGGTGCTGGAGCGCGAGCGCAATGAGGGCGTCCCACGCGAGCCCCGGATGGTGCCTCGCTCGCGCAGGCGGCACTACCGGCCCGCTCCAGGCGGCATCCGGAGCCGCGAGGACCCGCTGTCGCTCCACGTGGAGGCGCTCTTGTCGAAGCTGCGGGAGATGGCGGGGGTGGTCCACGAGACGGCCGCGGGCCTGCTGCATGGTGACCCGGTGTCCGACCGCGGGCGGAGCGTGGTGGGCCAGGAGCAGCGGCGCGCGCGCTCGTGGCTGGCCCCGCTGCGCGACCACCTCCGCTCGGATTCGCTCGTCTTCCGGCACGCGCTGCGGGTGGGGCTGGTGGCGACGGTGGCGCTGGTGGTGACGCAGGCGCTGGGCATCCGCGACGCCCACTGGGTGAGCCTCACCGTCATCGCCATCCTCCAGCCGTATTCGGCCATCACCGAGGAGCGCGCGCTCCAGCGCGTCGGCGGGACGCTGCTGGGCGCGGGCCTGGCGGCGGTGATTGCCACGCGCGTGCATTCCCCCTCCGCGCTGCTCGCCGTCATCGTCCTGCTCACGGCGGTGTCGGTGTCCCTGCTGCCCATCAACTTCGGCGCCTTCCAGATTCTGCTCACGCCGGACTACCTGCTGCTGGCCACGCTGAGCTCGGGGGACTGGAGCCTCGCCGGGCAGCGCGCGCTGGGCGTGCTGGTCGCGTGTTCGCTCGCGTTGATGGGCGCGTGGTTGCTCTGGCCCATGCCGGAGCGCCTCCGCTTCCCGGAGGCCGCGGCGGCCGCGCTGCGCGCGGACGGTGAATACCTGCGCGAGGTCGTCTCCAAGCGCAGCGGCACCCGGCCCGAGGTGGGCGCCGCGCGGCGCGCCTTCGGCCTGGCGCTGCTGGACGCGGAGGCCTCCTTCGAGCGGCTCACCGCCGAGTACCACGGCCCGCCCCAGCAGCTCGAGTCGGGCATGGCCGTCATCACCTACGCGCGCCGCTTCGCCACCGTGGTGACGGCCCTGGGCATGGAGCGGCCGGAGGCGGAGGTCCCCGGCCAGCTGAAGCAGTTGGCGCATCATGCGGGGCGCGCGCTCGACGAGCTCGCGGACGCGCTCAGGGACCGGCGCGTGCCGCCGCCCCTGCCTCCGTTGCAGGTGTCATGCAAGACGGATGACCCCGTCTTCGGCGCGCTGCTGGAGCGGGCGCCCCGCCAGTTGGGCATGCTGCACGGCGCCGTGTCGCGGCTCAGCAGTGGCACCGTCCTGCGGTGAGCCGCGTCAGGGCCGGGCTTCCTGGTGCGCCGTCGCGTTCAGCACGGGCAGCGAGACATGGAACGTGGAGCCCCGGCCCAGCTCGCTGTCCACCCAGATGTGACCGCCGTGCCGTTCGATGATGTCCCGGCAGATGTAGAGCCCCAGGCCCAGGCCCCCGAAGCCCGACACGGGCGCGTTGCTCGCGCGGAAGAAGCGGCCGAAGAGGTGCGCTTGGTCTTCCTGGGAGATGCCGATGCCGCCGTCCGCCACGCTGAGCACGGCGTCGCCGTCCGCGCGAGACAAGGAGATGCGCACGGTGCCGCCCAGCGGGCTGTACTTGACGGCGTTCTCCAGGAGGTTGGCCAGCACCTGCGACAGCCGGCCCCGGTCGCCCATGACGACGAGGTCCTCCTGGGGGAGCTCGCACGTACAGGCGTGCGCAGCGCTGAGGGCGCGGAACTCCGAGCACGCCTCGCGCGCCAGTGCCAGGAGCGATACAGGCTCACGTTGCAGCTTCAGCCGTCCCGCCTCCACGCTGGTGGCGTCCACCAAATCATTGACCAGCGCGGACAGGCGGTGCACCTGCGCCATGGCCTTGTCCACGCGCTCCGGCGCGATGGGCTCCTTGGCTTCCATCGTCCGCTTCAGCAACTGAAGGTGGAGGCGCAGCGGCGTCAGGGGTGTCTTGAGCTCGTGAGCGGCCATGGAGAGGAAGTCGTCGCGCACGCGGATGGCCTCGTGCGCCTCGTCCAGCAGCCGCTCCTGCATGCGCTGCGCGTGCACGCGCTCGGTGATGTCGCGGAAGCTCCAGACGCGGCCGGTGATGAGCCCGCGCCGCCGCTGGGGCAGGGAGTAGCGCTCCAGGGTGCGGCCGTCGCGCAGCTCGACGATGTCGAAGCTCTCCTGGCTGGGTTGCTCGTACAGGGCCTGGACCCGTGAGAAGAAGGCGTCCGGGTCCTTCAGCTTCTTGCGCACGGCCGTGAGCAGCGCCGCGTCCTGGGTGCAGGCCGTCAACCCCGTCAGTCCCCAGAGCTGCTCGAACTGGCGGTTGCGGGCGGTGATGTGTCCGTCCTGGTCGACGACGAGCAGTCCGTCCGCCGTCGAGTCGAGCGTGGCCTCCAGCAGGGACACCGTCTGCTCCAGCCGCTCCTTGGCCTGCCGCTGCTCGGTGACGTCCACCATGAGGCCATGAAGCCTGTAGGCACGGCCGTCCCTGGACAGCACGGTGACGAGGTCGCGCAGCCAGACGACGCTCCCGTCGGCGGCCAGCATCCGGTACTCGAATTCGTGGGGCAGGCGCTGCTCCACCGCGGAGCGGCAGGAGGCGGAGGCCCAGTCCCGGTCGTCCGGATGCAGGTGCTCCACCCAGAAGTCAGGCTCCGTGAGCCATTGCTCCACCGGGTAGCCGAGCAGCCGCTCCGCCTGCTTGCTGACGAAGACGAAGTGGAGGGAGAGGTCCGCCTCCCAGACGATGCCGTCGACGTTGTCGACCCGCGCGTCATGTCCCTCCCGGGCAGGCGGGCTGACGTCCCCGGCTGCGTCGAGGCCAGGCTCCCTCTCCGCCATGGCGCGTTCCTCCCCTGGAGCGGGGGCGCTCCCGTGTCTCGGGCCCCCTTCAATCAATACACTCGGGGCGCCAGGCGCCACCGGCCCCGGGCGGCCGGGGTGCACGTTTTGACAAGCCAGCGGGCGCTCGGGGCGCGAAGGTGGCGCCATGACCGGAAGGAAGCCATGTCGATGAAGGTGAAGCTGCGCGCCGCCTTCGAGGCGGAGCTGCGCGAGGCCCATGAAGCGGAGTCGGGTTCGGAGCATGTGCGTGCCTGGCGGCACCTCGAGCGGGCTCACGTCCTCAGCCAGGCCCATGCGGGGCCTCACGTGCGCGTGCACTGGCGCATGCTGGGGTTCGGGTGGCGCAGGCGGAACGCCGCGGAGTGGGTGGGGCAGGTGGTGCGGTTGCTGGTCGCCGCGCCGGGCTCATGGCTGGGGCGGGCGCCGCTGGGAAACACCGGTGGCGCGAACGTGGGCATCCTCACGCCCATGCCCATTCCCGACGACCTGCGCGCCCTGCTGGACGCTGACCGCTGAGGCGCTTCAGCCGTTCACGGCCCGCGTGGTTTTCTTCGCACATTCCGGCGCGCGCGCTGGGGCGAATTACGGTATGGAACCGGCATCATGTCCTCTTCCGAGCAACCCGCACGGCAGGACGCACGCGTCTCCACTGGCGTGCCTGGGCTTGACGCCGTGCTGGGCGGCGGCCTCGTGTCGTCGGGTGTCTACATCGTCGTGGGGGAGCCGGGCGCGGGGAAGACCCTCTTCGCCAATCAGCTCTGCTACCACCAGGGGCGCGCCGGCGCCCGGTGCCTGTATGTCACGCTGCTGGCGGAGTCCCACGCGCGCATGTTGGCCAACATGCGCGACATGGCCTTCTTCGACTCGGCGCTGCTGCCCGAGGGCGTCTACTACGTCAGTGGCTTCCGCACGCTGGAGGAGCAGGGCCTGCCGGGGCTGCTGGAGCTCTTGCGGCGCGAGGTGCGCAACCACAACGCCAGCATCCTGGTGCTGGACGGGCTGGTGCAGGCGCAGGAAGCAGCCGGTAGCAGCCGCGACTTCAAGAAGTTCATCCACGAGCTGCAGGTCGCCGCGGGGCTGGCTCGCTTCACGGCGCTGCTGCTCACCAGCGCCAACGGTCCCGCCGTCCACCCGGAATACACCATGGTGGATGGCATCCTGGAGCTGCGCGAGCGCACCCAGGGCGTGCGTTCCTGGCGTGAGCTGCAGGTGCGCAAGTTCCGCGGGAGCGCCACGCTGCACGGCGTCCACGCCTTCCGCATCACCAGCAACGGCCTGGAGGTCTTTCCCCGGTTGGAGTCGCGCGTCCAGCGCACGCCGCCGCCAGACCCGGGCGCCCACCGCCTCCACTTTGGCGTCCCGTCCTTGGACGCGCTCTTCCCGGAGGGCTTGGCGGCGGGGTCCACCTCCCTGGTGCTCGGTCCGCCCGGCGCGGGCAAGACGCTGCTGGGCAGCAGTCTGCTGGAGGAGGGACTGAAACAGGGGGAGTCCTGCCTCTACATGGGCTTCTACGAGCCGCCCAACCGACTGCTGGGCAAGGTGGCATCCGCGGGCATCGACCTGGGCGGCGCCATGGCGGACGGACGGCTCAACTTCATCTGGCAGCCGCCCTCCGAGTGCATTCTCGACGTGCTGGCGGACCAGCTCCTGTCGGACGTGCGGCGGCGCAACGTGAAGCGGGTGTTCGTGGATGGGCTCAGCGCGATGCAACAGGCCTCGCCCGAGCCCGCGCGAATCAATTCGTTCTTCGCGGCTCTCACCCAGGAGCTGCGTTGCACGGGGACCACCACCCTCTTCGGCATGGAGACGCCGCGGCTCTTCGGTCCGGTGCTGGACGTCCCGATGGAGGTCGGCCCTTCCGCTGTGGCGGAGAACCTCTTTTTCCTGAGACATGTCGAGCTTGAAGGCCGCCTGCGCAAGCTGCTGAGCATCTTCAAGATGCGTGACACCCACTATGACCCCACCCTGAGGGAGTTCGTCATCACGTCTCAGGGAATCGAGGTGCTGCCACCCTTCAGTGCCGCTGTGGATACCTTGCTCACGGGACTTGCCCGACACCCGGGCGCTGGCCATTTCTGAACGAACGTCTAGGAGTCGTACCACCCGTATGGAGACGGTCCTGGTGGTGGATGACGAGCAGGGCATCCTGGAAGCCCTGGCGGACCTCCTTCGAGAGGAGGGCTACCGCGTTCTGACGGCCTCTCACGGTCGTGAGGCGCTGGAGCGGATGGCGGAGCTCCGGCCGGACCTGGTCCTCACTGACTGGATGATGCCTGTGCTGGATGGACCGGCGCTCATCGAGCGCATCCGGGCCGAGCCGGCCTACAAGGATGTATCGCTCATGGGGATGAGCGCGGTGGACGTGGCCGCGCTGCGGCACCTGTATCCCGGCATGCCGTTCCTCCAGAAGCCCTTCGACATCCATGCGCTGATGCGACAGGTCCGCAAGGCCCTGGACGGAAAGCAAGGCTGAGCCCCATGTTCTACCTGCTCAAGCTGGGCCCCGTGCCACTCAGCCAGGGCGACACGCAGGTGCAGGTGTATCTGCGTATCTCCGATTCCGGAGAGCCCTCCGCGCCCGTCTTCGAGTCGGACGACGGGGCCGGGCTGCGGGCCCTGCTGGAAGGGGTGGACGCGGCGGAGGTGCGCTGCGTGCCGGCGCTGGCCGAAGCGGGCGCGGAGCTGGGGCTCGCCGTGGCGGAGCCTTCACCGCAGGCGTTGTCATCCTGCGCGGCCATCGCGACCTTCGTGGCGTGGGGGCAGCGAGGCTTGTCCGGGCTTGGCTCGGACAAGGCGCTGCTCTTCGTGCAGGCGTCGTCGGAGTACTGGGATGCGCGGCCCTGGACGCATTGGGATGACAGCCAGCCCTTCGAGGTGGCCGTCACCGGGCCGATGAACCACACCTTCGAGGGGTGTGTCTTCCACATGGGGGACGGGCGCGCGGGGTTGGCGCTGTACTTCAAGCCGGGCGCGCTGCAGGTGTTGATGGAGATGCAGGCGCGCGGCCAGGGTGACGCCGCCACCAGCCTCCCCGCGATTGCCGTCACGCTGGACACGTCTCCTGCGTATGCCGTGGACGCGCTCACCGCCGCGGGGCGCGCGCCGCGCCTGCCGTTGCCCCTGAAGACGGGGCCGGACGGCATCAGCGTGCCGTCTCCGCTGGAGTCCCTGGTGCTGGTGGCCTCGTTGCGCGCCGTGGCCCGGCTGTCACCGGACCAGCGCGAGGTGCTCAGCAGCGTCGTGGCCGGGGACGAGCAGATGCAGGTGCGCGTCCGCGCGCCCGCGCCCCGCGTCCGGCACTGAGCCTGCCTGCCCCGTCAGCGAGCGCACCGGCTTTCACCCCGAGTGGCGCCGCGCTGGAGCCAGTGTTGGCTGCCGGACGAAGTCCGCTCGGAGTGTCGCCTGATGGCCAGCCGAGCGTCCCGGGGGGGGCTGGTCCAAGTGTGCGAAAGCGCGAGAAAACACGCTCCAGCTGCGAGATTCCCGCAGGACGGCAGCTCGTGCTTCGCCGTTCCGGGACCGACCAGGAACTCATATGGCCACGAAGAAGGTTTCCTCCCGCCGCGCACCCGTCGCGGCTCCCCCTCCGCCGCGAATCCGGGAGGATGATTCGCAGTCGCTCGATTCGCGTCAGTTGCTGCGGGTCCTCACCGCCGTCCGCAAGGGCGACTTCTCCGTGCGCATGCCGGTGGACAAGGTGGGCAGCGCCGGCAAGGTGTCGGACACCCTGAACGAAATCATCGAGCTCAGCGAGCGCATGGCCCGTGAGTTCGAGCGCATTGGCAGCGTGGTGGGCAAGGAAGGCCGCATCACCCAGCGCGGCAACGTGGTGGGCGCGCTGGGTTCGTGGGGCGACTGCGTCGAGTCGGTGAACACGCTGGTGGCCGACCTGGTGCAGCCGACGACGGAGATGGGCCGCGTCATCGGCGCGGTGGCCAAGGGTGACCTGTCCCAGACAATGGCCCTGGAAGTGGATGGCCGTCCCCTCCGGGGCGAGTTCCTCCGCACCGCCCGGCTGGTGAACGGGATGGTGGAGCAGCTCGGCGCCTTCGCTTCCGAGGTGACGCGCGTGGCCCGCGAGGTGGGCACCGACGGAAAGCTGGGCGGTCAGGCCAAGGTGAAGGGCGTGGCCGGCACGTGGAAGGACCTCACGGACAACGTGAACTCCATGGCCTCCAACCTCACCGCGCAGGTGCGCAGCATCGCCGAGGTGACCACGGCCGTCGCCAAGGGCGACCTGTCGAAGAAGATTACGGTCGACGTGCGCGGTGAAATCCTGGAGCTGAAGAACACCATCAACACGATGGTGGACCAGCTGTCGTCCTTCGCCTCCGAAGTGACGCGCGTGGCGCGTGAAGTGGGGACGGAAGGCAAGCTGGGCGGTCAGGCCGTGGTGAAGGGCGTCGGCGGCACGTGGAAGGACCTCACGGACAACGTGAACTCCATGGCCTCCAACCTGACGTCCCAGGTGCGCAACATCGCCGAGGTGACGACGGCCGTCGCCAAGGGTGACCTGTCCAAGAAGATTACGGTCGACGCCAAGGGCGAGGTGCTGGAGCTGAAGAACACCATCAACACGATGGTGGACCAGCTCAACTCCTTCGCCTCGGAAGTGACACGCGTGGCGCGTGAAGTCGGCACCGAGGGCAAGCTGGGCGGACAGGCCGAAGTGAAGGGCGTGGCCGGCACGTGGAAGGACCTCACGGACAACGTGAACTCCATGGCGTCCAACCTCACGTCCCAGGTGCGCAACATCGCCGAGGTGACGACGGCCGTGGCCAACGGTGACCTGTCGAAGAAAATCACCGTGGATGTGCGCGGTGAAATCCTGGAGCTGAAGAACACCATCAACACGATGGTGGACCAGCTGTCTTCCTTCGCCTCGGAAGTGACGCGCGTGGCGCGTGAAGTGGGGACGGAAGGAAAGCTGGGCGGTCAGGCCGTGGTGAAGGGTGTCGGTGGAACGTGGAAGGACCTCACGGACAACGTGAACTCCATGGCGTCCAACCTCACGTCCCAGGTGCGCAACATCGCCGAGGTGACGACGGCCGTCGCCAAGGGTGATCTGTCCAAGAAGATTACGGTCGACGCCAAGGGCGAGGTGCTGGAGCTGAAGAACACCATCAACACGATGGTGGACCAGCTCAACTCCTTCGCCTCGGAGGTGACGCGCGTGGCCCGCGAGGTGGGCACCGACGGAAAGCTGGGCGGACAGGCCGACGTGAAGGGCGTGGCCGGCGTGTGGAAGGACCTCACGGACAACGTGAACTCCATGGCGTCCAACCTGACGTCCCAGGTGCGAAACATCGCCGAGGTGACGACAGCCGTGGCGAACGGCGACCTGTCGAAGAAAATCACCGTGGACGTGCAGGGCGAAATCCTGGAGCTGAAGAACACCATCAACACGATGGTGGACCAGCTCAACTCGTTCGCCTCGGAAGTGACGCGCGTGGCGCGTGAAGTGGGGACGGAAGGAAAGCTCGGTGGTCAGGCCATCGTGCGCGGTGTCGGTGGAACGTGGAAGGACCTCACCGACAACGTGAACAGCATGGCGTCCAACCTCACGTCCCAGGTGCGAAACATCGCCGAGGTGACGACGGCCGTCGCCAAGGGTGACCTGTCGAAGAAAATCACGGTCGACGCCAAGGGCGAGGTGCTGGAGCTGAAGAACACCATCAACACGATGGTGGACCAGCTGTCGTCCTTCGCCTCGGAGGTGACGCGCGTCGCGAAGGAGGTCGGTACCGAAGGAAAGCTCGGTGGTCAGGCCATCGTGCGCGGCGTCGGTGGAACGTGGAAGGACCTCACCGACAACGTGAACTCCATGGCCTCCAACCTCACGTCCCAGGTGCGAAACATCGCCGAGGTGACGATGGCGGTGGCGCGCGGCGACCTCTCCAAGAAGATCACCGTGGACGTGCGCGGTGAAATCCTGGAGCTGAAGAACACCATCAACACGATGGTGGACCAGCTTTCGTCCTTCGCCTCGGAAGTGACGCGCGTGGCGCGCGAGGTGGGTACGGAAGGAAAGCTGGGTGGTCAGGCCATCGTGCGCGGTGTCGGTGGGACGTGGAAGGACCTCACCGACAACGTGAACAGCATGGCGTCCAATCTGACGTCCCAGGTGCGCAACATCGCCGAGGTGACGACGGCCGTGGCCAACGGTGACCTCTCCAAGAAGATCACCGTGGATGTGCGCGGCGAAATCCTGGAGCTGAAGAACACCATCAACACGATGGTGGACCAGCTCAACTCCTTCGCGTCGGAAGTGACGCGTGTGGCGCGTGAGGTGGGCACGGAAGGAAAGCTGGGCGGTCAGGCCGTGGTGAAGGGGGTGGCCGGCACGTGGAAGGACCTCACGGACAACGTGAACTCCATGGCGTCCAACCTGACGTCCCAGGTGCGAAACATCGCCGAGGTGACGACGGCCGTCGCCAAGGGTGACCTGTCCAAGAAGATTACGGTCGACGTGCAGGGTGAAATCCTGGAGCTGAAGAACACCATCAACACGATGGTGGACCAGCTCAACTCGTTCGCCTCGGAAGTGACGCGTGTGGCGCGCGAAGTGGGGACGGAAGGAAAGCTGGGCGGACAGGCCGAAGTGAAGGGCGTGGCCGGCACGTGGAAGGACCTCACGGACAACGTGAACTCCATGGCGTCCAACCTCACCACGCAGGTGCGCGGCATCGCCAAGGTCGTGACGTCGGTGGCCAACGGCGACCTGAAGCGCAAGCTGGTGGTGGACGCGAAGGGGGAAATCGCGGAGCTGGCGGACACCATCAACGGCATGATTGACACCCTGGCGGTGTTCGCCGACCAGGTGACGACGGTGGCCCGCGAGGTGGGCATCGAAGGGAAGCTGGGCGGTCAGGCCCGCGTGCCCGGTACGGCGGGCATCTGGCGTGACCTCACGGACAACGTGAACCAGCTGGCCGCCAACCTCACCACGCAGGTGCGCGCCATCGCCGAGGTGGCCACCGCCGTGACGAAGGGTGACCTCACGCGGTTCATCACCGTGTCCGCGCAGGGCGAAGTGGCCGCCCTGAAGGACAACATCAACGAGATGATCCGCAACCTGAAGGACACCACGCGGAAGAACACGGAGCAGGACTGGCTCAAGACGAACCTGGCCAAGTTCACCCGCGTCCTCCAGGGGCAGCGGGACCTGCTCACGGTGTCCAAGGTCATCCTGTCGGAGCTGGCGCCGCTGGTGGATGCCCAGCACGGCGTCTTCTACATCTCCGAGCGCGTGGATGGCGGCGACCAGATGCTCAAGCTGCTGGCGTCCTACGCGTACCGTCAGCGCAAGGGGCTGGCCAACACCTTCAAGTACGGCGAGGGGCTGGTGGGCCAGTGCGCCCTGGAGAAGGAGCCCATCCTCCTGTCGGACGTGCCGGACAGCTACATCCGCATCGCGTCCGGACTGGGCGAGGAGGTGCCGCGCAACATCGTGGTGCTGCCGGTGCTCTTCGAAGGGGAGGTCAAGGCCGTCATCGAGCTGGCCTCCTTCCACGCCTTCAGCGAGGTCCACATGGGCTTCCTGGAGCAGCTCACGGAGTCCATCGGCATCGTGCTCAACACGATTGCCGCCAACATGCGCACGGAGGCGCTGCTGAAGCAGTCGCAGGCGCTGACGGACGAGCTCCGCAAGCAGCAGGAGGAGCTGACGGAGACGAACAAGCGCCTGGAGCAGCAGGCCACCTCGCTGCAGCAGTCGGAGGAGCTGCTCAAGCGCCAGCAGGAGGAGCTGCGCAGCACCAACGAGGAGCTCCAGGAGAAGGCGAAGCTGCTCTCCGAGCAGAAGACGGAGGTGGAGCGCAAGAATGGCGAGGTGGAGCAGGCCAAGCTCGCCCTGGAGGAGAAGGCCGAACAGCTCAGCCTCACGTCCAAGTACAAGTCCGAGTTCCTGGCCAACATGAGCCACGAGCTGCGCACGCCGCTCAACTCGCTGCTCATCCTCAGTCAGACGCTCAGCGACAACGTGGACGGCAACCTCACGTCGCGGCAGGTGGAGTTCGCCAAGACGATTCACGCGTCCGGCGCGGACCTGCTGGAGCTCATCAACGACATCCTCGACCTGTCGAAGATTGAATCCGGCACCATGGCCGTGGACGTGGGACCGCTGCGCTTCGGCGACCTGCGCGAGTTCGTGGACCGCACCTTCCGGCAGGTGGCGGACAAGAAGAGCCTGGAGTTCCACATCGACCTGGCGGACTCGCTGCCCGGCGAGCTGGAGACGGACGCGAAGCGCCTGCAGCAGGTGCTCAAGAACCTGCTGTCCAACGCCTTCAAGTTCACCGAGTCCGGCTCGGTGGCGCTGCACATCGGTCTGGCGAAGGGCGGCTGGTCCGCGGACCACGCCATGTTGTCCTCCGCGCCCTCGGTGGTGGCCTTCACCGTGGTGGACACGGGCATTGGCATCCCGAAGGACAAGCATCAAATCATCTTCGAGGCCTTCCAGCAGGCGGACGGCTCCACCGCCCGCAAGTACGGGGGCACCGGCCTGGGTCTGTCCATCAGCCGTGAAATCGCGCGGCTGCTCGGCGGCGAAATCCGGCTGGAGAGCGACGTGGGCACAGGCAGCGCCTTCACCCTCTACGTGCCGCTGGCCTTCATGGCGGAGCGCCCGCCGGAGGAGCCCGCGCGCTGGGACTACAACCCGCTGGCCACCACGGTGCTCCCCGCGCCCATCGCGGAGCCGGCCATCGAGTCATCGGTGTCCGCGCTGAGCCGGATGGACATTGATGACGACCGGGGCTCCATCCAGCCCGGAGACAAGGTGCTGCTGGCCGTGACGCACCTGGCGGACCATGCCGCGCGCCTGCGCGCCGCGGCGCAGGGCACGGGCTTCAAGGTGCTGGTGTCCACGGAGGTGGAGGGCGCGCTGGACGCCGTGCGCAACACGCGGCCGGTGGCCGTGGCGGTGGACCTGGACCTGCCAGAGATGGCGGGCTGGGTGGTGCTGGACCGGCTGAAGCACGACGCGTCCACGCGCGCGCTGCCGGTGTACACGGTGTCGGTGGAGGACCACCGCGAGCGCTCGCTCAACCTGGGGGCCCTGGGCCACCTGCGCGCGGCGGCGGACCCGGAGGCGGCGGTGGCCGCGCTGGAGTCCCTCAAGCGCTTCGTGGAGCGCAAGGGCCGCGGGCTGCTCGTGGTGGAGGACGACCCCGTCCACCGCCAGACGCTGACGGAGCTGCTGGGCAGCGATGACGTGCAGACGGTGGCGGTGGGCACCGCGGCGGAGGCCCTGGCCGCGCTGGCCGAGCGCCGCTTCGACTGTATGGTGCTGGACCTGGGTCTGCCGGACATGCCCGGCACGGAGCTCATCCGCCGCATCCATGAGGCGCACGGCGCGGGCGGGCCGCCGCTCATCGTCTATACGGGCCGCGAGCTGACGCGCGCCCAGGAGACGGAGCTGCGGCGGGTGGCCGAGGCCATCGTGGTGAAGGACGCGCAGAGCCCGGAGCGGCTGCTGGAGGAGACGAGCTTGTTCCTCCACCGCTCGCCCTCGGAGCTGACCGAGCCCAAGCGCCGCATGCTGGAGAAGGCGCGCGAGAAGGACCCCTTGCTGGTGAACCGCAAGGTGCTGGTGGTGGACGACGACGTGCGCAACATCTTCGCCCTCAACACCGTGCTGGAGCGCTACGGCATGAAGGTGGCTTTCGCGGAGAGCGCGCGCGAGGGCCTGGACCAGCTGGAGAAGGCCGCCGACATCGAGCTGGTGCTGATGGACGTGATGATGCCGGAGATGGACGGCTACCAGGCCATGCGCGCCATCCGCCGCATGGAGCGCTTCGTCCACCTGCCGATACTCGCCCTCACCGCCAAGGCCATGAAGGGTGACCGGGAGAAGTGCCTGGAGGCCGGCGCGTCCGACTACATCACCAAGCCGGTGGACATCGAGAAGCTGCTCAGCCTGCTGCGCGTGTGGCTGCACGCGCCGCGGGGCATGCCGCCGCGCGGTCCGCGCACGGAGGTCTCCGGATGACGGGGCCCGGCGCGCGCGGCGCGGAGCTGGAGGCGCTGGAGGTGGACCTGCTGCTGGAGGGCGTGGCCCGCCAATGGGGCTTCGACCTGCGCAGCCGCTCCCGGCCGCAGCTCCTGCGGCGGCTGCGGCACCACCTCCGCGAGGAGCGGCTGGACAGCTTCTCCGCGCTCCAGGCCCGCGTGCTGCACGACGCCGAGGCGCTGGACGCGCTGCTGCGCACGCTGTCCTGCACCCCGCCCGCCCTGTTCGCGGAGACCGCCTTCTTCCGCGACTTCCGCGCCCGGGTGGTGCCCGTGCTGCGCACCTGGCCCTCCGTGCGCGTGTGGCACGCGGGCTGCGGCACCGGCGAGGACACGTACGCGCTGGCCATCCTCCTCCAGGAGGAGGGGCTGTGGGGCAAGTGCCGGCTGTATGCGTCCGACGCCAGCGAAGGGCTGCTGGCGGACGCGCGCACCGGGGTGCTGCCGCTGCCCACGCAGGAGGACGCGGACCGCTATCTGGAGGCGGGCGGGAAGGGCGCGCTCGCCGACTACTACACGCGCGACGGCAACTGGGCGCTGCTCCAGCCCCGGCTGCGCGACCGCATCTTCTTCACCCAGCACAACCTGGCCACGGACGGCTCGTTCAACGAGTTCCACGTCATCGTGTGCCGCGACACGCTGCTGACCTTCAACCGCGCGCTGCACGACCACATCCACGGCCGGCTCTTCGAGAGCCTCGCCCGCTTCGGCTTCCTGTGCCTGGGGCGCAAGGAGTCGCTGGCGCGCACGCCGCACGCGGGGGCCTACGAGCTGCTGGAGGACCGCGGTCGCATCTTCAGGAGGGTGGCATGAGTCCCTTGGGCCTGCTGGTGGTGGGGGCGCCGCGCTGCGCGGCGGCGGACGTGGAGTCGGTGCTGGCGCTGCTGCCACCGCACCTGCCCGTGCCGGTGGTGTTGGCGCTGCACCGGGGCGCCCTGGACGCGCTGGCCGCGCCGCTGGGCCGCCGCTGCGCGCTGCCGGTGGTGGAGCCGGACGACAAGGACCCGCTGCTGCCCGGCGCCGTGTACCTGGCGCCCGCGGGCTACCACCTGCTGGTGGACCGGGGCTGCGTGTCCCTGTCCGTGGAGCCGCCCGAGCATGGGCAGCGGCCCGGCCTGGACGCGCTCTTCGAATCCGCGGCGGACAGCCATGGCCCCCGCGCCGCGGGGCTGCTCTTCGCGGGGCACGAGGATGGGGTGGCGGGCTTGCAGGTGCTCCAGGCGAGCGGCGCCCGGGTGGCCGTGGTGAGCGCGCTCCAGACGGGCGGAGAGGGTGAGGAGGGTGAGATGGAGCAACTGACGTTGGGTTCCGTGGGAGGGTGGCTCGCGCGGTTGGCCTATGTGCCGCGTTCCAAGGTGCTGCCATGAGCGGCGCGCCCACGCGCGAGCGCCTGCCGGCGATTCCGGCGGAGCCCGTCCGCCTGCTGCTGGTGGATGACCAGCCGGAGAACCTGCTGGCGCTGGAGGCGACCCTGGCGCCCCTGGGGCAGCGGCTGGTGACCGCGAGCAGCGGCCGTGAGGCGCTGCGCCACCTGCTGACGCAGGACTTCGCCGTCATCCTCCTGGACGTCGTCATGCCGGACATGGACGGCTTCGAGACGGCCCAGCTCATCCGCGAGCGCGAGCGCAGCCGCGGCACGCCGCTCATCTTCCTCACCGGGCTGTCGCGGGGGCCGCATCCGGAGCTGCGCGGCTACGCCATGGGCGCGGTGGACTACCTGCTCAAGCCCTTCGAGCCGGCCATCCTGCGCTCCAAGGTCAGCGTCTTCGTGGAGCTGTACCGCAAGACGGAGCTGGTGCGGCGGCAGGCGGAGGCGCTGCGCGAGGCCCAGCAGCGCGAGCACGCGCGTGAGCTGTTGGAGGCGCAGCGGCGCGTGGAGGCCGAGCGGCTTCGTTCAGAAACCAACCGAACCCAGCAGCGCTGGCTGGAGGCGGTGATGTCCGCGCTCCCCATGCCATTGGCGCTGGTGGAGCCGGGAAGCGGCCACACGCTGCTGGCCAACCGGGCGGCGCAGGGGCTGGCGGGGGGCTGTCTGGCCTACCGCGAGGCGCGCGCGCTGCATGCGGGCGCACGCTTCCGCGGCGCGGATGGCCGGCTGCTCGCGGACGACGCGCTGCCCCTGAGGCGCGCCGCGCGCGGCGAGGTGTTCCAGGCGTACCCCGTGGAGTGGGAGGTCGGTGGCCAGCACGGTTCGGTGCTCGCCTCCAGTGAGCGGCTGCCCCGCATGCACGGCCGCCCCGAGACGATGGTGCTCGGCCTCCTGGACGTGACGGCGCTGCGAGCCGCCGCTCGGCATGACTGGCTTCCCCTGCCGCTGACGGAGCACATCGCTACACTGGAGGCACAGGGGGAGGACACGGGCCCGCTCACCCGGTTCATCGAGGTGCTGCGGAACCTGCCGGGCTTGAGCACCGGGAGCCCCCGTCAGGAGCCCGAGGAGGGCTCCTTGCCAGCGGAGGAGAGTGGCCAGGCGGGCAACCCCCCACGGCCCGTGCGCTGAACATCGTCGGGCGAGAAATGGTTGACGCCCAAAATAACATGGGCAAGGTGGCCGTGTGAGTGACGCCGGAATCCCACAGCGGGTCCAGCGCTTCATCTCGACGCACATCGACTCCCTGGAGAAGCTGGAGGTGCTCCTCCTGCTTCGTGCGCGCGCGGACAGGGAGTGGACGGCATCGGCGGTGAGTCTGGAACTGCGCATTACAGATGTCTCCGCCGCCTCCAGGCTGGAGGACCTGACGAACCGACGGATGTTGGTGAGCGATGGCGGCTCACCGCCGTCGTATCGTTACAGTCCCGAGTCGTCGGAGGACGTGCAGGCGGTGACGGAGCTGGCGGCGGTGTACGGCGTGAAGCGCGTCAGCGTCATCTCCTTCATCTTCTCGCGGCCGTTGGACAAGGTGCGGGGTTTCGCCGAGGCATTCATCCTGAAGAAGGACAGGGACGGCCATGGCTGAAGCAGTCTACCTGTTATGTGCGTTGACGAGCGTGGCGTGCGCGGTGCTGCTGCTCCGCGCCTACAAGCGCACGGGCATGCGGCTGCTCTTGTGGAGTGGGCTGTGCTTCGTGGGCATGGTGGTCAGCAATGCGCTCCTCTTCGTGGACCTGGTGCTGCTGCCCACCACCATCGACCTGTTCATGCCGCGCACCCTCGCCACGTTGTCCAGTGCCTCCGTCCTGCTCTATGGCCTCATCTGGGACGCGTCCTGAGGTGCCATGATGCTCAAGCCCATGCTCAACGGTGCGGTGGCGATGGCGTGGCTGGCGAGCGCGCTGTTCTTTCTGCGCTTCTGGGTCCAGTCGAAGGACCGGCTCTTCGCCTGCTTCGCGCTGGCCTTCACGATGCTGGCGGGCAACGCGGTGGTGGCGGCGCTGTTGGATACGGATGACGAGCGGCGCTACTACATCTACGTGGTGCGGCTCTTCGCCTTCCTGCTCATCCTCTACGCCATCTGGGACAAGAACCGCGCGAACCGCCGCGGCCCCAGCTAGGGCCGCGCCGGTGGCCGGCAGGTCGCCTGGCTGACAGTTGTCTCGTACCTGTGTCCGAGCTCCGTTGTCGCAGGCGCGGGGGCGTCATTATCTCGGACACCCATGTCGCGCCGCCCTTCTTCATCCTCGCGGCCCGCCCCCGTGGACGAGCGCGAACCCGAGCGGCCCGTCTCCAGGGTACCGGAGGACGTCCGCCCGCGGGGCGGTGACGACGCGGAGGAGCGCCTCGCGTTCCTGGCCAGCGCGGGTGAGCTGCTGGCGTCCTCCCTGGACTCGGGCACGGTGCTCCAGCGGCTGGCCGAGCTGGCCGTGCCGCTGCTGGCGGACTGGTGCGCGGTGGACGTGCTCATGGCGGATGGGCGGGTGGAGCGGGTGGCCGCGGCGCACCGCCTGGCGGAGCAGGTGCCGCTGGTGCATGAGCTGGCGCGCCTCCAGCCCCTGGACCTGACGGCCGAAGGCGGCATCCCGGAGGTGCTGCGCACCGGCAAGGCGGCCCTCCTTCCCGAGGTCCTGGACGCGCTGCTGCCGGGCGTGGTGCGCACGGAGGCGCAGCTGGAGGTGGCGCGGCGCCTGGGCATCCGGGCGGGCCTCATCGTGCCGCTGCTGGCGCGGGGCCGCGTGCTCGGAGCGCTGTCGCTGGTCCGGGGCGACACGGACGGCGTGCCCGGCGCGGCCGACCTGGCGCTGGCGTTGGAGCTGGCCCGGCGCGCCAGCCTGTCCCTGGACAACGCGCTGCTGTACGCGGAGGCGCGCGGCGCGCAGCAGCGCACCGAGCGGCTCCAGGCCATCACCGCGGCCTTGTCCCGCGCGGCCACCGCCGAGGACGTGGCGGAAGCGCTGATGCGCGAGGAGCTGCGGCCCACGGGGCCGGCGCGCGGCGCGGTGCTCGGCATGCTGGAGGATGGCCGCTTGCACGTGCTGGGCTCCTTCGGCTCCGCGCCGTCGGCGCTGGAGGCCCTGCGGGGGCTGTGGGCGGACCCGGTGCCCGGCGCGGACCGGGCGCTGGAGCAGCTGGAGCCGCAGTGGTTCTCCAGCCACGAGGCGGCGGTGCGCGCCGTGCCCGAGTGGGCGCGGGACCTCGTTCAGGGCGTGGGGACGGGGGCGTGGGCGGTGCTGCCCTTGAAGGTGGAGCGCCGCCTCCGGGGCTTCCTGCTGTTCGCGTGGGACGGGCCGCGCGTGTTCCTCCCGGAGGAGCGGGGCTTCCTGTCCGCGCTGGCGCAGCAGTGCGCGCAGGCGCTGGAGCGCGCGGCGCTGTACGAGGCGCTGCGCGAGCGCGGCGGCAAGCTGCACCAGGCGCTGGAGGCCGGCAAGGACGCCGAGGCGCGGCTCTTCTTCCTGCTGGAGGCGAGCCGCGCGCTGGCCGAGCACCTGGACGACGTGGAGTGGACGCTGGAGCACCTGGCGCGGGTGGTCGCGCGAAACGTGGCCTCGTTCTGCCTGGTGGAGCTGGTGGGGGCGGACGGCGTGCCGCGCGGCGTGGCCGCGGCCCACCGGGAGCCGGAGCGGGACGTGTCGGCGCTGGCCTCGCTGCTCCCGGCGCGCGAGTGCTTCCTGTCGGGGGAGACGCGCTTCCTGCCCGAGGTCGGGCCCGAGCACCGCGCGTGGCTGGAGGCGCTGAACCCGCACTCGCTGCTGTCGGTGGCGGTGCGCACGCGGGGGCGCACGCTGGGCGTCATCACGCTGGGCGCCGCGGCCCCCTGCCGCCGGCTGGTCACCGCCGACGTGGCCATGGCGGAGGAGCTGGCGCGGCGCGTGGCGGTGGCGCTGGAGAACGCGTCCCTGTACCGGGACGCGCAGGCCGCGGTGCGCCTGCGCGACGAGTTCCTCTCCGTGGCCAGCCACGAGCTGAAGACGCCCCTCACCAGCCTGAAGCTCCAGCACGGCCTCATCGACCGCGCCGCCAGCGGGGAGCTCGGGGAGAAGGTGCGGCCCCGGCTGGCCACGGCCGTGCGGCAGGTGCAGCGGCTGAGCGCGCTGGTGGACAGCCTGCTGGACGTCAGCCGGATTTCGCTGGGGCGGCTGATGCTGGAGCCGTCCGACGTGGACCTGGGCCAGGCGGTGCGCGACGCGGTGGAGCGCATGGAGGAGGTGTTCACCCAGGCGGGCTGTCCGGTGCGGGTGGAGGTGCCGGGCCCGCTGCCGGGGAGGTGGGATTCGCTGCGGCTGGACCAGGTGCTGGTGAACCTGCTCACCAACGCCGCCAAGTACGGCGCGGGCCGGCCCGTCCTGGTGGAGGCGGCCTTCGAGGGCGAGGAGATGGTGCGGGTGTCGGTGCGTGACGAGGGCATCGGCATCGCCGCGGAGGACCTGCCGCGCCTGTTCGGCCGCTTCGAGCGCGCGGTGTCCGACCGGCACTATGGCGGCCTGGGACTGGGGCTCTACATCAGCCGGCAAATCGTGGACGCCATGGGCGGCCGCATCGAGGTGGAGAGCCGGCCCGGGCAGGGCTCCATCTTCACCGTGCGTCTGCCCCGGTCCACGGCACAATGCGCGCCATGGTGAACGTGGGAAGGGCCGACGTGCCCAAGGTGCTGTCGGTGGCGAAGCTGCGGAAGGAGTACGGCGGCAAGGCCGCGGTGGAGGGGGTCTCCTTCGAGGTGGGGCGCGGAGAGATTGTCGGGCTGCTGGGCCCCAACGGCGCGGGGAAGACGACGACCATCAACATGGTGCTCGGCGTGCTGCAGCCCACGTCCGGCACCATCCACATCCAGGACCTGGACCTGGCGGCGCAGCGCTCCGCCGCGCTGGCGCTGACGAACTTCGCCGCCGTCTACTCGCCGCTGCCCGGCAACCTCACCGTGTACCAGAACCTGCGCGTCTTCGGCCTCATCTACGGGGTGAAGCCCCTGGGGGCGCGCATCACGGAGCTGCTGGAGCAGTTCGACCTGGTGAAGTACCGCGACGTGAAGTGCGGCGTGCTGTCCTCCGGAGAGCAGACCCGCGTGGCGCTGGCGAAGGCGATGCTCAACCGGCCGCACCTGCTGCTCCTGGACGAGCCCACCGCGTCGCTGGACCCCGCCACGGCCCGGGACATCCGCGCCCGGATCCGCGAGTTCGCCGCGCGGGACACCGGCGGCGTGCTGTGGACGTCCCACAACATGTACGAGGTGGAGGAGGTCTGCGACCGGGTGCTGTTCCTGGCGCGTGGCCGGGTGCTGCTGGAAGGCAACCCGCGGACGCTGCCCGGCGAGCACGGCCAGGCCTCGTTGGAAGAGCTCTTCATCACCGTGGCGCGCGAGCCGCTCGCGCTGGAGCGGAGCTGACCATGCACCCGCACCGGGCCGCCGCCGTCGCGCTCCGCCACTACTACCTGCTGCGAGGGAGCCTGGCGCGCTTCCTGCCGCTCTTCGCGTGGGTGGCCATCGACATGGTGCTGTGGGGCTTCATGAGCCGCTACCTCAACACCGTCACCTCGCGGGAATACAACTTCGTCCCGGTGCTGCTGGGCGCCGTCCTGCTGTGGGACTTCTTCATCCGTGTCATGCAGGGCGTGACGATGGTGTTCTTCGAGGACGTGTGGTCGCGCAACTTCCTCAACATGTTCGCGTCCCCGCTCACCATCTCCGAATACCTGGGCGGGCTGGTGCTCTCCAGCGTCGCCACCAGCACCTTGGGCCTGCTGGTGATGCTGGTGCTGGCCAGCACCGTCTTCGGCCTGTCCTTCGCCGCGTACGGCGCGCTCTTCGTGCCCTTCCTGCTGGTGCTGTTCCTGTTCGGCATCGCGCTGGGCATCTTCGGCTGCGCGCTGGTGCTGCGCCTGGGCCCGGCGTCGGAGTGGTTCGTCTGGCCCATCCCCGCGCTGCTGTCGCCCTTCGCCGGCGTCTTCTACCCGCTGTCCACGCTGCCCACGTGGATGCAGGCCGTGTCCCGGCTGCTGCCGCCTTCGTACGTGTTCGAGGGCATGCGCACGCTCGCGGCGGGGGGCTCGTTCCAGGTGTCCACGTTGCTGTGGGGCGCCGGCCTCGCCGTGGTGGAAATCCTGCTCGCGTGCGCCTTCTTCACGCGGGTCCACCGGCAGGCCGTGCGGAGCGGACTCATCGCGCGATACAGCGCTGAAAGCGTGAGCTGAGACAGGACGTTTTCAGTCTGGCTGTCGACACGGTGAGGGCGTGCGCGAACGCGTGGCCGGTGGGGCCGCGGGCGAGTCTGTTCCTCGTGGTGGCTGTATCCGCGGGGGGCTGAGTCCTGGACGAACCGCGCTTGTGACTCCAGATGCCGCGCCCCCGCCCGCGGCCTGGTGTCGACGTGAGCGAGGTGGCGGTTGAAGTCGTCGTGGAGGAGGCCCGGCGTGGGTGGCAGCACTCGCACACCCGTACCTGGAGCATACCGATGCGAAGCCTCAATCCTGTTTTCTCATCCGCGGTGGTGATGGCCCTGTGCTCGCTGCTCGCGGGCGGCTGTGGCGGCCCACTGTCGGACAGTGAGTCCCCGGACCCGCGGGCGCCTCAGAGCGGCGGGCTGGGCGGCAAGGCCGGCGAAGAGCCCACGTACCCTGATGGTGATGATGACGCCACGCCGGGCAAGGTCACCATTTGCCACATTCCTCCGGGCAACCCCGCCAACGCGCACACCATCTCGGTGTCCACGTCGGCCTGGCCGGCGCATGCGCGGCACGGAGATACGTTGGGGCCCTGTGACGCGGGCACGGGCGGCGAGGAGCCGGACGCGGGCGGCGGCGAGGAGCCGGACGCGGGCACGGGCGGCGAGGAGCCGGACGCGGGCACGGGCGGCGAGGAGCCGGACGCGGGCGCTCCGGTGTGCGCGCCCATTGGCGAGGCCTGTGGTGAGTCCGTCGCCTGCTGCTTCGGGCTGACGTGCGGTGAAGACAACACCTGCGATCCCATCATCGGCTGAGGTGGATGGAAGCACCTCCCCGTCCGCGGCCGGGCGGGGAGGCTCGCCTCGCTCGTCTCACGGGCGCGGAGGCGCGTTGAGCGCAGCACACTTGCCGGGGCTCCAGACGGTGGCGCGACGTGCGCCATGGGGGCCTCGCGCGGCGTGCGTGCTCCGCCCAACAGAGCGGTCGTTGCGCGTTCGACGCACGTCCCGAAGTGCGTCGCGAAACACGCCGTGACGGCATTAGGGTTTGCGCTCGAGGAGGGGGACATCGGCGCGGCAGGACGCGCGTTCCGCACGGGCACCGTCGCATCTTCCGAAACCATTTCGCGCTGGCTCGCGCGTGGGCCCACTGGCTGCTGGCCGGAGCGGGGCGCCTGGCGCGCGAAGGATGTTGGCCTCATGTCCCGGTTGGACGTCACCACCTCCGTTTCCGTATTCACACGGCCGTTCCGGTCCACAGGGAGCGGTGTGCCCGCGAGCGAGGCCCCGCCTCTGTCCCTGGCGGCGTCGCTGGTGGGCCAGCAGGTGGGCCACTTCCGGCTGCTGCGTGAGCTGGGACGGGGGCGCCTGGGCATCGTGCTGCTCGCGGAGCACGCGCTCATCCAGAAGCGCGTGGCCATCCAGGTGCTCCATGCGCACGTGACGCAGGACCCGGCGCGAGTGGCCCGCTTCCTCCAGGCGGCGCGCACGCTGACGCTCATCCAGGACGCGCACATCGTCTCGCTCTACGATTTGGGCATGCGCGACGGGCGGCCCTACCTCGTCATGGAGTACCTGGAGGGACAGCGCCTGGCCGCCTTCGCGAAGGGGCCGCTGGCACCCGCGCTGGTGGTGGACCTGCTCACCCAGGTGTGTGACGCGCTGGGCGCCGCGCATGCGCACGGCGTCGCCCACGGCAGCCTCAATCCCACCAGCATCTTCCTCGTCCCCGACGCGAAGGGCCGCCAGCACGTGAAGCTGCTGGACTTCGGCATCGCCGGGTTGCTCCCTCCCTCCGAGGGTGCCGCCGACCTGCCGGTGGCCGCGGACCTCTTCGCCGTGGGGGTGCTGGGCGCGCTGCTCGTCACCGGCCGGCTGTCCTCGCGCGGGCACGCGGCGGAGGAGCCGCTTCATGGCCACGCCTGGGAGGTGCCGCCGCTGCCGTCGGACCTCCCCTCGGCGCTGTCGCGCGTGCTGCTCAAGGCCATGGCGCGCCGCCCGGTGGACCGTTATGCCAACGCCGCCGAGCTGCGCGATGCCCTGCACGCGTCGGTGGCGCTCGACGGAGGCGCGGCACCTCCGGAGTCCCTGGGCCTGGAGCGGCTTCCGGGCTGGTACGCGCCCTGGGGCCCGCCGGGGGCCGCGCCCGCCTCCAGGTAGGGCGGCCTGGCTGTTTTCGCGAGGCGTCATGCCTTGCGTCTGGCGGGGCCCTCCTCGTTAATCCACTTCGGTTCCCATGGCCTCAGACTCCGACGACACGCTTCCTCCCCAGGGCCGCTTCAACCGTCTGCGCAAGCTGGCGGGCCTCTCCGTGCAGGTGGGCACGGATGTGCTCAAGAGCGGCGCGAAGCGCCTGTCCGGGAGCACGCCCGACCTGCTCAGCAAGGAGGCCGCGGAGAAGCTGGTCTCCACCCTGGGCGAGCTCAAGGGGGCCGCCATGAAGATGGGGCAGGCCATCTCCATGGACCCGGACCTGCTCACCCCCGAGGTGCGACAGGTGCTGGCGCGGCTGCAGAACCAGGCGCCTTCCATGTCCTACGCGCAGGTGTCGCGCGTGGTCCAGGCGGAGCTGGGCGCGCCGCCGGAGTCGCTCTTCCGCGAGTTCAGCGAGGCGCCGCTCGCGGCCGCGTCGCTGGGGCAGGTGCACCGCGCGGTGCTGGAGGACGGCCGGGCGGTGGCGGTGAAGGTGCAATACCCCGGCATCGACGTGTCCCTGGCCCACGACATGGCGAACCTGGGCATCGTGGCGAAGACGGCGTCCACGGTGCTGCGCGTGTCCGACGCCGGTGCCTACTTCAAGGAGTTCCGCGACGAGCTGCTGCTGGAGCTGGACTACCACCGCGAGGCCGAGCTGGCCCAGGGCTTCGCGCGCAGCGTGGCGAAGCTGCCGGAGCTGTGCGTGCCCGCCGTCGTCTCCAGCCACAGCACGAAGCGGGTGCTGACGCTGGAGCTGCTGGAGGGGCTCACCCTCAAGGACTGGCTGCCGACGAACCCCCCGAACGAGGAGCGCTTCCGCGTGGCGCGCCAGCTCATCCTGGCCACCTACGGGCCCTTCTTCGGCGCGGGCGAAATCCACGCGGACCCGCACCCGGGCAACTTCATGGTGATGCCGGATGGGCGGCTGGGCCTGCTGGACTTCGGCTCCATCAAGCGCTTCTCCCCGCGCTTCGTGGACGTCAACCAGCGCATGCTCCGGCAGACGGTGCGCATGGAGTCGTTGGACATCCTGGGCCTGAGCCGGGAGGTGGGCTTCACGGTGGAGCTGCCGGACGAGGAGGCCGAGGGCCTCATCGCGGAGGTGCTGCGCATCGCCGGGCGGCCCATGCACCAGCCGGACTACGACTACGCCGTGTGCGAAATCAACCGCGACATGCGCCACCACTTCTCGCGCAACGCGCCGCGCTTCCTCAAAATCAGGCCGCCGCCGGAGGCCATCATGTTCTTCCGCTCCACCGGAGGGCTGGCGCAGAACCTGAAGCTCATCGGCGCGCGCGGTGACTTCCGCGCCGTCTTCCTGGAAGTGACGGACCTGCCCGCGTGAGGCCGGCGCCGCGCGCTACCGGGCGGCCGGCACGGACTCCGGGGCCGCGGGCTTGAGGTGGAGCGCTTCCAGCCGCTGGGCCAGCGCCTCGCCCTGCACGCTCTTGCAGATGTAGCCGTCCGCGCCCGACGCGCGCGCCAGGGCGCGCAGCTGGGCTTCGTCCGACGCGGAGTAGAGGATGAACTTCGTGCCCTTGGGCGCCTGTCCGCGCGCGAGCGTGAGCACCTTGTCACCGCTGAGCGCGGGGATGTTCACGTCCAGCAGCACCAGGTCCGGCAGGGTGGTGCGCACCAGGTTGGACACGCCCAGGGAGGAGCGGTGGGTGCGGACGTCGAAGCCGAAGGTGGAGAGGGTGCGCTCCGCGAGGGAGAGCTGGTCCTGGTCATCGTCCACGATGAGGACTCGGATTTTCGTCTCCGGCATGGCTTTCCCCCTTCAGCGTGCGGATGGCACTGCGGGTGCTTCCTGACGGGGTGAGTATCCTCCAGTCGTCATTCCCTGTCGCCCCCCACATGAGGGAATCCCCTTAGCGGGGTTGAATCGCGGGGAATGAATGGAGAGGGTGAAGGGCCATGGAATCAGAACGCATCCGGGTAGCCATCCTGGAGGACCAGCAGGTCTTCCGTGAGGCCCTGGTGGCTGTGCTGGAGGGCGCTGGCATGGACGTGGTGGCGGGCTTCGCGGAGCCCGCGCCGTTCTTCGCGCGTGTGCGCGAGACGCTGCCTCATGTCGCGCTGGTGGACCTGCGCCTGGAGCTGCCGGAGTGGGAAGCGCCCACCAGCGGGATGTCCGCGCTGCGGTGCCTGCATGACTTCTTCCCGGCGGTGAATCCGCTGGTGCTGTCGGGCCACCGCGAGGCGGAGATGGTGGAGCAATGCCTCCAGGCGGGCGCGGCCGGCTACCTGTGGAAGCAGAACGTGGGCTGCGCGGAGGTGGTGGAGGCGGTGGAGCGGGTGGTGCGTGGGGAGCGGCTGCTGCCCGCGGGGCTGTCGTGGCCCGTGTCGGAGTCGCCCCCGCAAGGGGAGCTGGGCCGGCTGACGCCGCGTGAGCGCGAGGTGCTGGGCTACATCGCCGCGGGCGCGGACAACCTGCGCATCGCCGCGTGCCTGGGCATCACCGAGCGCACGGTGAAGGCGCACATCACCAGCATCTACAAGAAGGTGGGCGCGGAGAGCCGCACGCAGCTGGCGGTCCTCGGGTGCCAGTTGGGTGTGCAGCGCCCGGCAAGTCTCTGAGCCCGGAGGGCCTGGGCGTCAGACCGCTGGCCACTGGGAGCGCGCCACGGTTGGTGGCACCGTGGAGGTGCCTGGGCGTCAGGCGCCCCGCGCGCCTCCTCCCCCCACGCCGGGGCATCTCCTGGGGGCCAGGGCAGCGCTGCTGGCTGCCCTGGCCCATTCAAGGGGAAGGCCGGGGCTTCAGCTCCCGGCGGCGCGCGGCGCGGGCAGGGAATCCCAGCGCGGCGCGCCCAGGTGCTGGAGGAACCAGAGGCACGCCAGGTCCACCATCTGCGTCAGCGTGCCGGGCTCCTCGAAGCGGTGCGTGGCGCCGGGGATGACCTCCAGGCGCTTCTCCGCCGTCATCGCGGCGTAGGTGCGGCGGTGGGGCTCCTGCGCGGACGTGTCCTCCGCGCCGACGATGAGCATCGTGGGCGCGCGCACCCGGGCCAGCGTCGCCCCCGGCTGCGCCAGGCGTCCGCCCCGGCACACCACCGCGTCCACCGCCTCCGGCCGCATCGCCGCGGCGGCCAGGGCCGCGGCCGCGCCCGTGTACGCCCCGAAGTAGCCGATGCGCAGGGCGCTGGTGCGAGGCGCCCTGCGCAGCCAGCGCGCCACGCCCGCCAGGCGTCCGCCGAAGAGGCCCAGGTTGAAGCGCAGGTCCCGCTCGCGGCAGGCCTCCTCTTCCGCCGCCGTCAGCAGGTCCACCGCGAGGGTGGCCAGCCCCTCGTTCTGCAGCAGCCGGGCGACTTCCAGGTCCGTGACGCCGCGGCGGCTGCTGCCGTGGCCCCGGACCATCACCACCACGCCGGCGGCGCCTGGCGGCACCTGGAGCAGGCCCCTGAGCTCCACGCCTTCTTCCACGGGGATGCGGACCTCTCCGTCCGCGGCGGGGGGCGTCCAGCTCCCCGTGCCTTGCGGCTGCGTCACCAGCCCGCGGACCGCCTTCTCCGAGCCTTCATCCGACCTGCGTGAACCCTGCTTCTTCATGCGGAGTCCCTCCTCTTTGTCGGACTGCGTCGCTGCCGTGCTACACGCGCTACGGACTGGAATGATGCAGAGGCCGTGCCAGGGTTTCCCCAGGCACGGGGTGAGCCCATTCTACCAGCGCCGCCCAGGCGCGGCGCGGCGGGGCCGGTGACACTTGGGGGACGAACAGGTGACCCGACCTGGAGAGTCCTATCGTTTTTACCGGTGGGCCAGGATGAGCTCGAAGGGGCCTGGGAGGACTTCGGCGTCCTTGAAGCCCGTCTCGTCCAGCACGCGCAGGTAGTGCTCCACCTCGCGCAGGCGGCTCACGCAGGTGTCCACGCCCATGAGGAAGTAGGACCAGAAGAACTGGGCCGCCAGCCGCTCCGGGGTGCGGAACTCCTCGCAGATGAGGACGCGGCCGCCGGGCGGGAGCGCGTCGCGCGCGGCCACGAGCAGCGCGCGCGCCGTGTCCGCGGGCCAGTCATGCAGCACCCGCACGAAGCAGAGCGTGTCGTAGCCACCGGGCAGCGGCTCCTTGAGGAAGTCGCCGCCCTGGAAGCCCAGGCGTTCGGCAGGAAGGCCGAAGCGCTCACGGGTGCGCGCCACCAGCGGCCCGGTGGCGGGCAGGTTGAACACGTCCACGCGGAGGCCCGGGTGCTCACTCGCCAGGTGCGCGGCCAGCGTGCCGTCACCACCGCCCACGTCGAGCGCGCGCCCGCCGCGCTCCCACAGCCGGTCGCGATGGGCGCGGAACGTCTCCAGGATGGGGGGCAGGCCCGCGGCCATGCTGGCCTCGAAGCCCGCCACCTGCTCGGCGGTGCTCGGCGGCCAGGCGAAGGCGGCGGGGGGCATGGAGCGCTCGCCGCGCAGCACCTGGGGCAGTCGCCCATGCAGCTCGTGCCAGGCGTAGCGCTCCCGGTCCTTCTCCAGGGACTGCGGCCCCAGCACGGCCAGGGCGGCGGCGCGCAAGCCAGGGACGGCCTGGTAGCGCGCGGACTCCAGGGCGTCGGTGGGCTGCTCGCGCAGCACCAGCCCCAGGCTCTCCAGACAGTCGAGCAGCTTGTAGAGCCGCACGGGCACCAGCCGGTGCCGCGCCGCCAGTGCTCCCAGGGTGACGGGGCCCGGCTCCAGGGCGTCCAGCAGCCCCAGGTCCAGGGAAGTCTGCAACACGTCCACGGCGCGGGCGCCGTTGACCAGCAGGTGGAGCAGCGCGCGAGGGGTGGTGGCCAGGGCCGTGGCCGCCCCCTTCATGGCTGTTCCACCTGCATCCTGGCCGCGTGCGCCATGGGGCAGCCGCCGCCTGGAGGGGCCCGGGTGGCGCCCGGGGCGAGGCCGCCTTCGCGCTGCCACCCGGACGTCAGCTCCAGCCGCACGTCCCAGAGCTGGCGGAACAGCGGCAGCGTCATCCGCCCCGCGAGCACCTGCGTGGGCAGGCCGTCCAGCGCCTTCACGGAGCGGTCCACGCCAATGGTGCGGCGCACGAGCTGGAAGTGGGCATGGAGCCAGCCCTGGAAGGCCTCGTCCAGGTCCACCAGCTGCTCGCACAGGCGCTTCAGGTCATCCGGGCCACCCGCGGTGTACACCGTGGTCAGCGTCTGTCCCCGCCGCGCGAGCAGCCGCTCCAGGGCGCCTTCCAGCCCCTGCGCCACCCGCCGCAGCATGTTGTAGCCGGGGGACTCCTGGCCGCTGCCGTTGCCCAGGCTGCGCCGGATGACCTGGTAGGTGTCCGGCGTCATCGTCTCCAGGATGGCCAGCTCCTGCTTCACCGCCAGGAGCACCCGGCAGATGCGCTCCAGCCGCGACGAGGCCGCCCACAGGGCGTCCCTGTCCAGCTCGGCCACGACTTCCACCGCCTCGCGCGAGGCCAGCTTGAGCCAGAGCTCCTGCGCCTGGTGCACCACCTGGAACATCAGCTCGTCGTGGGCGACGCGCTCGCCGTCCGCCGCCTGCAGCGACAGCAGCGTGGGCGTCTTGAGGTAGACCTCGTAGTCGAGCTCGCCCTTGCCCACCCACTTCTTCAAGAGGGGGTTGAAGAGGGGTTCTGCCAGTTCGAGTCGTAGTTTTTCGGCGTAACTGTAATCGATGGACGCGCTCATGCGGCCCTCCTGAGGGGGGTGGCTCGGAAGGTGTGGAATCGCGGGCGTCGTCCCACCGGCACCCGCGGGCATGTCATCCGGCGTTCAGGGAGCGGGCGTCGGTGTGGGGGGCCGGGGCTTCAGGTGGAAGGCGCGCAGGCGCTGAGCCAGCTCCTCGCCCTGCACGCTTTTGGAGATATATCCGTCCGCACCGGACGCGAGCGCCAGGGAGCGCAGCTTCGATTCGTCGGATGCTGAATAGAGGATGAACTTCGTCTTCGGCAGCGCGTACTGGCGCGCCAGGTTGACGACCTTGTCGCCCTTGAGGGCGGGGAAGTTCACGTCGATGAGGACGAAGTCCGGCTCCACCGAGCGGACGAGGTTGGAGACACCCAGCGCGGAGGTGTGCGTGAGCACCTCGAAGCCGTAGGCGCTCAGCGAGCGCTGTACGAGGTCGAGCAGGTCCGGGTCGTCGTCCACCACCAGGACGCGCGCTTTTTCTTCAGACATGGGTTCTCCCTAGATGCTTTCGAATCATCTCGAGCAACTGGTCACGATCAAGGGGCTTGGTGAGGTACGCGGTGCAGCCGGCCTCGTGTGCCTTGTCCTGGTACTCCCGCCCCGCGTGCGCCGTCACCGCGATGACGGGAACATTGGCCGCGGCGGGTAGGGCTCGCAACCTGCGGGTGACCTCCCAGCCGTCCAGGCGGGGGAGCGACAGGTCCATCAGGATGAGGTCCGGGGCGTCGCGGATGGCGCGCTCCAGGCCGTGCTCGCCGTCCTCCGCTTCAATGACCTCGAAGTGGCCGTTGAGGTAGCGGCGGACGATGTCGCGGTTCTGCGCGCTGTCCTCCACATAGAGGATGCGGGCCCGCTTGCCGGCGCTGGCGGCGCGCTGGGACAGCAGCAGGCCCTTGGCCTGGGCGATGACGTCCTCCAGCGCGTGGCCGCCCTTCTTTACGAAGCCGGCGAAGCCGTCACGCAGGAGGGCCTCTTCCTCCTCGGAGAGCGTCTTGCCGGTGAGCACCACCACGGGCACCTGGAGCTTCTCCGCGCGCAGCCGGCGCAGGACCTCGAAGCCGTCCAGGTTGGGCATCATCAAGTCCAGCACCACCAGGGCGGGCGGGGACACGCGCGCCTTGAGCAGGGCGTCCTCGCCGTTGCGGGCCTCGGAGGTGGAGAAGCCGGCGCGGCGCAGGTTGCGGCTGACCAGCTCGCGGGTGGCCGAGTCGTCGTCCACCACCAGCACCTCGCCCACGCTGGTGGTGGCGCCGGCCGTCTGATGGAGGCTGCGCTGCACCACCTCCACCAGCCGGTCCGGCTCCACCGGCTTGACCAGGTACTCGCACGCGCCCAGGGAGAAGCCGCGCGCGCGCTGCTCCTCCACGGAGATGAGGATGACGGGGATGCCGGCCAGCGAGGGCTCGCTCTTGAGCTGGCTGAGCACCGACCAGCCGTCCAGCTTGGGCAGGTGGATGTCCAGGAGGATGGCCTGGGGCCGCAGCTCGCGGGCGCGCTTGAGGGCGGCGATGCCGTCCTCGGCCACCACCACCTTGAAGCCGGCGGGCTCCAGTTGTCCGGCCACCAGCTGCTGGATGAGCGGGTCGTCGTCCACCACCAGCACCGTGCTGCCCGGCTGCGCCAGGGTGCCCACGTGCTGGGCCACCTCCGACACGGGCACGCCGCGCTCCAGGTGCGGGCCGCCGCCATTGTCCGGCGACTCCAGGGTGGAGGGCAGGCGCACCGTGAAGGTGGTGCCGCGGCCCAGCGTGGAGCTCACGGACACGGTGCCGCCCAGCACGCGGGACAGCTCGCGGACAATGGCCAGCCCCAGCCCGGTGCCGCCCACCTTGCGCGTGGTGGAGCCGTCCACCTGACGGAACTTCTCGAAGATGAAGGGCAGCTGGTCGGAGGGGATGCCGACGCCGGTGTCCTCCACCGTCATGACGACCTCGCCGCCCGCGGGGGCCAGGCTCAGCGACACCTCGCCCGCGTCGGTGAACTTGGCGGCGTTGCTGAGCAGGTTGAGCATGATCTGCCGCAGCTTCAGCGCGTCCGAGCGGAGCATGCGGGCGGACGGGTCGATGTTGGTGGTGAGGGCCACGTCCTTGCCCTTGAGGTACTCCTTCACCGTGGCCAGGCACTCCTCGGCCAGCTCCTGCACGTCCACCTGCTCGGTGACGACCTCCACGCGGCCGGACTCAATCTTGGACAGGTCCAGGATGTCGTTGATGAGCGCCAGCAGCGTCTTGGCGTTCGTCTTCACGACGTTGAGGTCGCGGCGGCCGTGCGCCGTCAGCCGCTGGCCCTCCTCGCGCATCAGCAGGTCGCAGTAGCCGATGATGCCGTTGAGCGGGGTGCGGATTTCGTGGCTGAAGTTGGCCAGGAACTCGCTCTTGAGGCGGGCGGCGGCCTCCGCTTCCCGGGCGCGCTCCTCCTCGTTGCGCTTGGCCACCGCCAGCTCCTGGGCCAGCCGGTCCAGGTCCTCGTTCTGCTGGCGGATGATTTCCATCTGCAGCGCGCGCTGCTGGTAGGACGCCAGCGAGCGGGCGGACACGGCGCGGGTGCGCTTGATTTCCTCCAGGCTGGCGGCGAGCTGCTTGTTGGCCGCCTCCAGCTCCGCCTTGGACGCGCGCAGCATCTCTTCGTGCTGCTTGCGCTCGGTGATGTCCTCGGTGACGCCCAGCACGTAGCGGGCCACGCCCTGCTCGTCCAGCAGGGGCAGCTTGCGCGTGGCGAAGATGCGGTCCACGCCGTCGGCGCGGGCCACTTCCTCGAAGGACTTCATCTGCCGGGTTTCGAGAATCTCCGAGTCGATGGCGATGAACGACTCGGCCTGCTCCTTGGGGAAGTAGTCGTGGTCCAGCTTCCCCAGCAGCCACTGCTTGGTGACGCGGAAGGCGTCCGCGAACGTCTTGTTCGCCACCACCAGCCGGCGCGTCTGTGCGTCCTTCACGAAGAGGACGAACGGAAGCGCGTCGATGATGTTCTCCATCAGGTAGTTGGTGCGCTCCAGCTGCTCCGCGGTGGCGGTGTGGCGGCGGCGGTCCGCCGTCATCCGCAGCTCGCGTTGCACCACGGGCGCCAGGCGGCTGAAGCGGTCCTCGGTGATGTAGTCGAGCGCTCCGGCGCGCACGCTGGCCTCCAGCGTGTCCTCGCTCCAGTCGCGCGACAGCACCACGAAGGGCAGCTCCTTGCCGTACTTGCTCCACAGCGCCTTGACCTCGGCGAAGCCCATGTCGGGCACTTCCGAGCCGCACAGCACCAGGCCCCACGTGCGGGACAGCGCGGCCTCCGCCGCGGCCGCCGTGGTGGCGCGCTCCGTCACCACCGTCACCCCCGCGCGCTGGAGGGCTTCCTCCACGCATTGGCACTCGCGCTCGCTGGCCACGAGCAGGAGCGACGCATTGTCCGCCGGAGACTCAGAGGGAGGCTGGGAGGAGGCCATGGCTCAGTTCGCCCCGAAGACCAGCGCGGTCAGCGTGGTGTTGATGTGGAACCCCGAATAGATTTCGAAGTGCACGTTCATACCAGCGGCGGTGGGTGCGGCCTTCAGCGTTTCCGCCAATTGCTGCACGGTGTTGGTGGCGCTGGCGTACCACATGCGTCCACCACAATGGAAAAGCAGGGCGGCCTGGGGCTTCTGGACCCTGCGGGGGACCTCGTCGGTGAAGAAGCTGCGCGTCATGCCGGCCATGTCGCCCAGCTTCATCAGCTCCAGCTCGGTGCCTTCCTCCAGCAGGTTGGCGAAGAGGATGGAGCCGTCCTCCTGCGGGCTCCAGGCGGCGCGGATGAAGTACTCCCGGCCCACGCGCAGGGCGGTGGGGCGCACGGCGAAGCCCCGGGGCGTGCCGAACTCCAGCTCGTCCACGCCCACGCCCAGGATTTCCGCGTAGCGCTTCGCCGCCGGGCGCCCGTCGATTTCGAGCGCGCGGGTGTGGCTTTCGTCCACCTTGGTGATGGTGAGCTTCTCGCCGGTGGGCACGTACCAGTGGGAGCGGAGCGCGGCCCAGGGCGCGCTCGTCTTGAAGAGGGCCACCAGCACCGCGTCGGTGGCGACCTCGCCGTCCACGTGGACCATGGCGGACTGCTTGGCCGGGTCCCGGTTGGTGTCGCTGGCGCCGCCGCCCACCAGCACCAGCGTCTGGCACTTCTCCAGGATGCCGAGCAGCAGCTCTTCCTTCTTGTAGCGGAAGCCGTCGTCAATCACGAGGCCCACGTAGCGGCGCGGGTCCAGGTCCTGCTGCCGCACGCCCAAATCCTCGCACGCGCGCTTGATGGAGGTGGCGCCCGCGCTGATGGCGTCCACGGACAGGCCGGTGCCCAGGCCCAGGCCCACCTCGAAGTCACCGAAGAGGGCGCTCATCACCACGCTGCCCTCGTGGATGCCGGTGTTGTCCAGCTCGCCCGCGGTGGTGGCGCCAATCAGGCGCGTGCCCGCCGGCAGCCGCTGACGCACGGCGCGGTTGAGCGCCTGCTGGTCACGCTCCCGCGAGGCGAACATCGTCACCAGGCGGGGCGTGTCGCTGCCCAGCTGACTCAGGAGGTCCTCCGCGGCGGCATCCGGCTCCCTCAACGTGGTGCGAGCCGTCTGCATCTTGACCTGGGCCATGGAGGTACTCCGGGTTGCGCGAGCGGGGGTTAGAGGCCGCTGCCGGGGTGCCGAGTATGACAGGCGCCGGTGCACTGCTGGAAAGACTCCGCGCCGCCCCCCACATACATGCTCTCAATGGGTCCGAATTGCGCCACGTGACTGTCCGGATAGCTCTTGTGACAGGACAGGCAGGCGGCCTTGCTGGTGCGCTGGATGCTCTCCTTCGTCTGGTGACAGGACGCGCACTGCTGGAGCGGTGCGTCAAAGCGGTTGGACCGCGAGTGGATGAAGTGGGTGCGCACGAAGATGGGGCCCTCCAGCTCGAAGGCGAGCGGGGCGTGGCATCCGGCGCAGGCGGCGCGGTTGTCGTTGGCGTGGAGCACCACGCCCAGCTCGCCGCCCTTGCTGTGGCAGGAGGTGCAGGGGCCCGTGGTCAGCTTGGGCTGGGTGCGCTGCTTCGTCCCCACCTGGATTTCGAGGGTCGTCGTCGCGGGGAGGTCCTCGCCCAGGTACGCGCGGCGGCCCTTCACCGTCACCAGGTAGGTGCCGGGCACGGCGTTGTCCGGCAGCTTGAACTGCCAGGTGTCCGTGTTGGGCTGGTTCCAGAGGTTCGGGTCGATGAAGGCGCCGCCGAAGAGGACGTTGGCGAAGGGCAGGGTGGCGAACTGGGAGAAGACGCCGTCGCGCTCGGGCGTGGCCACCACCTGCTCGTCCACCTCGGGGTCCAGGAAGGACTCCAGCGGGACGATGGAGCGGATGGGCTGGATGTGCTGCGCCGGCCCGATGATTTGCGTCATCAGCATGCGCTCGCGGTGCTTGCGCCGGTAGTAGGTGGCCGTCGCGTCGAAGAAGGCCCGGTAGTACTGCAGCCCGGAGTCGGTGCCGTCGGGCGCCACTTCGTTGTAGGGCGGCAGGTAGCCCTTGTCGTGGAGCCGGTTGCCCGCGCCATCCCGCAGGGTGAGCTGGAAGGAGATCTCCGTGCCGGGGGCGTAGGTGCCGTCCGGGCGCGGCGGGGTGAGGGCCTCCACGCCGATGCGGAAGCCGTAGGTGTAGCGGCTGTCGACCACCTGCTCCACCGGGATTTCGTAGGGGGCCGCCGGGCGCAGGCTCCAGCGCAGGCGCAGCTTGCGCGTGTCGGAGCGAAGCGTGAGCGTCTGGCGCTGGGCGTGCTCGTACGCGTTGCGGAGCTCCAGGATGGCCTCCTCCTCGAAGGACGTGGAGGCCGAGCAGTCGTCGGGTGTGGCGCAGCCGTTGGCCGTCTGGATGCCGCGGAAGCGGCGGATGAAGAAGTCATCCAGGCCCGCGCGGCGCTGATGCTCGGTGCCCGCGTTGAGCAGGATGGGGACGCCGGTGAGCCGGCCGCGCGAGTCCACCGGCTCCACGATGAAGTGGCTGGGCAGGTCCATCCACGCCGCGCCCCGGTAGTAGCGGCGGCGGGTATAGGGCCCCGGCGCGCCCACGGACTCCTGGTCCACCTGGCGCACGCCCCACCAGCCCAGGCCGCCGAAGTCACTCCGCGCGATGATGTTGCGCAGCCCTTCGTCCCGGGTGGCGGTGACGAAGGCGCGGATATCAATCTGGTTGATGAAGAAGGTGGCGCCCTTCCGCACGCGCAGCGGCTTGCCCACGCCGTTCTCCACCTCGAGCGCCAGCCCCACCGCGGGCGTCTTGTCAGGCCACGGCCAACCGCCGAACAGCGCCGGGGCGTCCGCGTCCGGGAGCGTCTTGTCCATGAGGTGGCCGTCCGGCGGGGCCGGCTTCGGTGACACCGTCTCCAGCAACGCCGCCTCCAGCGAGGCCGACTCCAGCGCCTGCGCGTCCAGCGAGGCTGCGTCCGGGGCATCCTGTCCGCCGCAAGCGAGCATCAGCCCGGCCAGCGACGCGAGCAGGGCCCGGGGGGCTCCAAGTCCACCCATGGTGCAACTCCTCGTACGTGTGAAAGCCGACGCCGCCATGGCGCCTGGGGCCAGTGGGTCCTGTAACCCGTCGCCTGTGGGGCGGTGTGGGCCGGACCTCTCCCGTTTCCGGGTTTCCCCGGTTCGAGCCTTTTTAGCCGTACGAAGATTATCTGCAACCAGCAGATTTGTTCAACTTTTGGGAAAACAATCCGCCTGGAGTCGAACCTGCTGTGTTTTCAAGGAGATGAATGGCGGCCCCGCAGGGCCGCCTCACCCACAAGGTCATACCTGCACTTCATTCACTGAGCAGGATTCCTTGTTTGTCATGCGAGGAAGCTCAATTGTGAATTCCGCGCCTTCCCCGATGCGGCTCTGGACGTGGATGGTGCCCCCGTGGGCCTCGACGAGCTGGCGGACGATGTAGAGCCCCAGGCCGGTGCCGGGGTGCTGGCCGCCGTCATGGACGCGTTGGAAGCGGTGGAAGAGGCGCTGCTGGGCTTCCACGCCAATGCCGATGCCGCCGTCCCGGACGGTGAAGCGGACGCGGTGGGCGTCCGCCTGGACGCGCAGCTCCACGGGGTGGCCGCGGCCGAACTTGAGGGCGTTGCTCAGCAGGTTGGTGACGACGCGGTCCAGGCGCTGCCGGTCCCACTGGCCGGTGGCGCCTTCCTCCACGCGGACGCTGAGGGCGCAGCCCGCGGCGCTGGCCTGGTCGCCGTGGCGCTCCGCCACCTCGCGCACCAGGTGCGCCAGGTCCAGCGGCTCCGTGTCCAGCACCATGCGCCCAGCCGACAGGCGGGACAGGTCCAGGAGGTTGTGCACCAGCCGGCCCAGGCGCCGCGTCTCGCCCTCGGCGCCGGCCAGGCCGTCGCGGAGCCGCGTGTCGGCGCTGCCGGCGCTCTGCATGGACAGGCGCCGCAGCCGCAGCTGGAGCGAGCTGAGCGGGTTGCCCAGGTCGTGCGCGGCGACGCCGATGAGCTCCAGCGCATCCTGCGCCTGCGCCAGCAGCCGGGCGTTGTCGAGCGCGAGCGCGGCGCGCGCCGCCAGCTCCTCCATGAAGGCCCGGTCCACCTCGCCGAAGCGGCGGTGCGTGCCGGTGGACAGCAGGCACAGCGCGCCCAGCACGCGGGAGCCCACCGCCAGCGGCACCGTGAGGGCGGACGTCACGCCCAGCGCGCCCAGCAGCTCGCCATGCGCGCTGCCTTCCAGCGCCGGCGGGAGACGGGCGCCGTCCAGCTCCGGCAGCAGCTCGCTGCGGCCCGTGCGCACCACGCGGGAGGGGCCCACCTCGCCGTCCTCCGGACACCGCAGCAGCGGCTCCCACATGTGGTGGGTGGCGGCGAGGTCCTCGCAGGCCACCGCGTGCGGACGCACCGTGCCGTCCTCGGAGGGGAGGAAGAGGATGCAGGCGTCCGCCACCTCGGGCACACACAGCCGGGTGAGGGCCTCGCCGACTTCGCGCGCGCCTGACAGCGGCTGGAGCACGCGGCCGGCCTCCGCGAAGAGCGCCTGGGCCCGCTCCATCCGGCGGCGCTCGGTGATGTCGCGCGTCACCATCACGAAGCCGCGCAGCCGCCCGTGCGCGTCGTACAGCGCGGTGAGCAGCGTCTCCGCCCAGAAGCGGCTGCCATCGCGGCGCACCCGCCAGCCCTCCGCCAGCAGGCGCCCCTCGCGCGCGGCCCGCTCCCGGTGCGCGCGGGGCACGTCCGCGGCCACCTGGTCCACCGGGTAGATGCGGTCCGTGTCGCGTCCGGCGAGCTCCACCTCGGACCAGCCCGTGAGGCGCTCGGCGCCCGCGTTCCACGCCGTCACCCGGCCGTGCCAATCCAGGAAGCACAGCGCGTAGTCCGTCACCCCGTCCATGAGGAGCTGCAGGTGCTGCTCGCTGGACTGGTGGCGCGCGTGCAGCGGCGCCAGCGCGCGGTGGAGCACGAAGCCCAGCGCCGCCACGCAGGCCAACCCCAGCAGCCCCGCCAGTACGGCCTGGGGCAGGGCGCCGTGGCCCAGGGGCATGCTGGCTTGCGCGAAGACAGCGGACAGCAGCGTTGCGAGCAGCAGCAACCCGGCGAACAGGCAGGCGGACAGGCCCGCACTCACTCGCTGAGCGAACGTCCAACGGCGCATCATGTGGTGACTCCCCCCCCGAGGCACCCTGTCGGGCGTGCCGCCGGTGAGGAAAGCATCACCCAGACTGCACGTTGGAAGACATCGTCCTGGTGGACGGGGTGGGTCCACCCCAGGGGGGCCT
>NZ_JAAIYB010000179.1 GCF_010894475.1 Myxococcus vastator | reverse complement strand
GGGGGACGGCGCGGGGGTGACAGGCGGACAACAGGAGCAGCAGCAGTGCGACGTGGCGCATGGGCGGGGGGAAACTCTACCTTGCACCACTTGGAGCGCGGCGCGTAGATTGCCCGCGCGCTCATGGCCCGCGAAAAGGACAACATCGCTCTCTCCGACGAGCACAACACTCGGGGAATCGAGCTGGCGGACCGGGGTTGGCTCGACGAGGCCATCAAGGAGTTCAAGAAGGCCATTGACCTCGACCCGAGCTCCGCGCACGCCCACGACAACCTGGCGACCGTCTACGCGGAGAAGAAGCTCTTCCGCGAGGCGCTGTCGGAGTACCTCACCGCCCTGAAGCTGGAGCCGGAGAGCGCCACGGCGCACTACAACCTGGCCTGCTTCCTCTCCACCCACGCGGGGGAGATGGCGGTGGAGGAGTACAAGGAAGCCATCGAGTTGGATCCGGAGTATCCGGACGCCCACCTCAACCTGGGCCTCACCTACGCGGACCAGGGCCGCGTGGAGGAGGCGATGCGCGAGCTCCAGACGGCCATCGAGCTGGACTCCCAGGACGCCTTCCCCCGTCACGAGCTGGCCGCGCTGATGATGGACGAGGGCGACTACCGCTCCGCCATCACCCAGCTGAAGGAAGTGGTGCGCCTGGAGCCGGACAACTTCGAGGCGCAGCTGGACCTGGGCATCTGCTACGCGCAGAAGGGCTTCTACGCGGAGGCGGAGCGCGCCTATGAGCGGGCGCGGGCGCTCAACCCGGAAGACCTGCTGCTCAACTACAACCTGTCCGCCCTGTTCGCGCTGTGGGGGCGTCCCAAGGACGCCGTGCAGTACCTGCAGAAGTCGCTCACCGCGGACCGGCCGAAGGTGATGGGGTGGCTGTCCACGGACCCCATGTTCGACGCCCTCAAGGGTGACCCGGACTTCGAAGCCTTGTTCTGAGCCATGGGCAACGAATGGTTGTTCCTGGGGCTGGCGATCCTCCTCGTATTCGCCAACGGCTTCTTCGTGGCGACCGAGTTCGCCATCGTGAAGATCCGCGCCACGCGGCTCCAGTCCCTGGTGGACGAAGGCGCGCCGGGCGCGGCCGCGGCCATGAAGATGGTGGAGAAGCTGGACGCGTACCTCTCCGCCACGCAGTTCGGCATCACCCTGGCCTCCCTGGGCCTGGGCTGGCTGGGTGAGCCGGCCTTCGCGCGCTTGTTGGAGCCGGTGCTGGTGCCGTTGGTGCCGGAGGGCGCCTCCACCACGTTGGCCCACTCCGCGGCGGTGGTGATTGGCTTCAGCATCATCACCTTCCTGCACATCGTGCTCGGTGAGCTGGCGCCCAAGAGCCTGGCCATCCAGCGGCCCGAGGACACGACGCTCGCGGTGGCGCTGCCCATGCGGGTGTTCTACGTCCTGTTCTACCCGGCCATCGTCCTGCTCAACGGGCTGGCGGCGTGGGTGCTGCGCGTCTTCGGCCTCCAGTCGGTGGGGGGGGCGCACGAGGCGCACAGCGAGGACGAGCTGCTGGTCATCCTGCACAGCTCGGCGCAGGCGGGCGCGATTACCACGGCGCGCGCGGAGCTGCTGGAGCGCGCGCTGGAGATGGCGCAGAAGACGGCGCGGCAGGTGATGGTGCCGCGCAACCAGGTGAAGTTCCTGGATGTGGAAGAGCCGCTGGAGAAGTGCATCGCGGATGCGCGCGCGGCGGGCCACACGTGGTTGCCGGTGTGCCGGGGCAACCTCGACGAGGTCGAGGGCGTGGTGAACGCCAAGGACCTGTTCTTCCTCCTGTCCCGGGGCGAGCTGCACAGCCTGGCGCAGGTGCAGCGGCCGGTGCTGTTCATCCCGGAGGGCGCCACGCTGGAGCAGCTGCTGGCGGAGTTCCGACGGCGGCGCCGGCAGACGGCGCTGGTGGTGGACGAGCACGGCGGCACGTCGGGGCTGGTGACGATCGCCGACGTGGTGGCGGAGGTGGTGGGCGACGTCGCCGAGCTGGGCCGCCGCATGGACGAGGTCCGCGCGCTGCCGGGGGGCCGCTTCGAGCTGCCGGGCACCGCGCAGCTCGATGATTTGGAGGAGCGGCTGGACGTCAACTTCGACCTGGACGAGGACGAAGAGGGCGAGGTGACGACCATCGCCGGTTACCTCATGACGCGGCTGGGCCGGGTTCCCGTGAAGGGGGACACGCTGCGGCTCGACATGTGGCGCATCGTCGTGGACGACGTGGAAGGGCCGCGCGTGGTGCGCGTCACCGTGGAGCCGCAGTCGCGGACGGCGCCCGGGCGCGCCGCGGGGGACGGCTCCGGTGAGGTGCCTCCGGGCGCGTCAGGTGAGTCCGTTTAGGTGTGAAGCCTGGAGGGCCTGGTTCGACGGAGGGCCCACGAGGCCAGGCCCCATGGGTGACGACGCGAGGGACAGATGACGCCGGTGGCCGCACCATCCAGGATTGAGCTGAGCGAGCCCACGCCGCTCTTGCGTTGGTTGGGGAATGACCCGGTGGGGGTGGTGCTGGGCTCCATCGACCCCATCGAAATGTGGGGGCTCGTGGCGATCTCGGCCCTCGCCCGGATGGATGGCAGCGCGCCGCTGCGGGTGTCGCTCGACGCGAACTCCAGGTCGTGCGGGTTCGCGAGAGCCGTCGGCTTCGAGGGCGTCTTGTCGGGAGCCGGTGTGCAGGGGATGGCTCCGGGAGAGCAGGGCCGCACCGTCAAGTTGGCGCGCATCCAACGCCACTCCGCGACCGAGCCGCCCTCAGACGAAATCTCGCGCTTGCTGGTTCCTGATCCTCGCTTCGAGGACACGCGCCGGACGCTCTATTACGTCCTGAACGAGCTCCTGAGGAACGTCGTCCAGCACAGCCTGGACCCGCTGGGGGGCATCGTCGGCGCGCAGCTCAATCGGGGAGGGCGCAACGCGACGCAGCCCATGGTCCAGGTGGCGGTCGCGGACGCGGGCCTGGGGATTCCCGCGAGCCTCCAGAGCCGGCACCGCCTGGCGGATGCGAGGACGGCGCTGGAGAAGTCGCTGTGGCCGCACATCTCGAGTGCCTTCGACGAAGGCGAGACGGGGAGTGCCCAGAACGCGGGAATGGGGCTCTTCTTCATCTCGGAGATGACCAAGCTGGTGGGGGGCAGGCTGGTCATCGCCACCCGTGGGGCGACGCTCATGCTCCAGGGGGACGAGGATTTCGAGAACCCCCATGGCATCCAGCAGCTCCTGAGCGGTGTGGGATATCCGGGGACGCTCGTGGCGTTCGAGATGCCGGCGGAGGCGGCGCAAGACTACGACGGCATGATTGAGACCATCCGCGAGCGGGCCTCCGAGCGGACGCCGCGGCGGGCCATCCACAAGTGGCTGTCGTTCGAGGCGCCGCCGGAGGGCGCCTTGAAGTTCGTGGTCCGCTCGACGGGCGTCGAGGATGCGAGAGCGGCGCAACGCTTCGCGGAGGAGCAGTTGCTGCCAAGGCTGGTGAAGCGGCAGCCCGTGGCGCTCGACTTCGTGGGGATTTCGACCTGCACGCAGAGCTACGCACACGCCCTGCTCTATGAAGCGCTTCGGTTGGCCTGGGCGCGGAAGACACCCATCTTCATCCTCCATGCGCAGCCCGCGGTCCGGAGCACGCTCGAACTGCTGGAGAACTACGCACTCGGAGGCTGATGCCCCGGGCGCTCGCGCGTTCGGCGTCGAACGCGCGGACGTCATGACGGCCTGCCGCCTCCCGTGCCGTCCTGGCAAGGCGGACGTGTCAGACCGGGATGCTACGTCCCGCGAGGTGCTGCTTCTACGTCGTGCGACAGGACTCTACAGGGCTGCACCGCGCGCGCTCGTGCACGGGACGCGGGAGGTGCGCTCCCGCCCGTGCGGGCCTTCCCCCACACGCCGTGCGCTACAGCTACAGGGCACGCCCGCTCTGTCGCAGACCAGGCAACCGAACGTATGGCGATGCGTGGCATGGCCACGCTTGATCGCCTGGGAGGTGGCTGGTACTCCTTTCTGCTGGACGCTCCGAGGCCGATTTTTCGGCCTCGCGCGCGATTTTCTCCTCGTACCGAGCCCGCTCTAGGAGCCCGCTGGCATGCGAATCAAGCGGTTGGACATCACCGGCTTCAAGTCCTTCATGGAACGGAGCGTCTTCACGTTCGACGAAGGCGTGACGGGCATCGTCGGGCCCAACGGCTGCGGCAAGTCCAACGTCGTGGACGCCATCCGCTGGGTGATGGGTGAGCAGAGCGCGAAGAACCTCCGTGGCCGCGGCATGGAGGACGTCATCTTCAACGGCTCGGAGAACAAGCCGCCGCTGTCCATGGCGGAGGTGTCGCTCACGTTCCTCGTGGATGACACGGACCAGCTCGCGCCCCAGTACCAGGGCTTCTCCGAAGTCACGGTGACGCGGCGCCTGTTCCGCAACGGCGACTCCGAGTACCTCATCAACAAGACGCTGTGCCGGCTGCTGGACATCACCGAGCTGTTCCTCGGCACCGGCGTGGGCACCAAGGCGTACTCCATCATCGAGCAGGGCCGCGTGGGCCTCATCGTGTCCAGCAAGCCGGAGGACCGGCGCCACCTGCTGGAGGAGGCCGCGGGCGTCACCAAGTACAAGGCCCGCCGCAAGGCCGCCGAGCGCAAGATGGAGGCGACCGACGCCAACCTGCTGCGCGTCACCGACATCACCAACGAGCTGGAGAAGCGGCTCGACGCGCTGTCGCGCCAGTCGAAGAAGGCGGAGAAGTACAAGAAGCTCAAGGCGCGCATGCGGGACATCGACCTGCACGCGGCCACCCACCGCCAGCTGGAGCTGATGGCGGAGAAGAAGATGCTCCAGTCGCGGCTGGAGAACCTGGGCTCCGAGGAACGGGAGAGCCTGGACCGGGTGAAGGAACTGGAGGAGACGATTACGCGCCGCCGCGCGGAGCTGGAGGCGGAGACCGCCGCGCTCCAGGCGCTGGCCGCGGAGGTGCACACGCTGGAGAGCTCCCTGCAGCGCGACACGCAGGAGATGACCTACGGCAAGCGCGACCTGGAGGAGACGCGGGCCCGCGTGGCCGCCGCCCAGGTGGAGCTGGACGGGCTCCTGGCGCGCAAGGCGGAGATGTCCGAGGCCATGGCCGCCCGCGAGGCGGAGCTGTCGGGCATCGCCGGCTCGTGGAAGGAGGACGAGGTCGCGATGCAGGTGGCGCAGGAGGAGCTGCGCCGCGTGTCCCAGCTCCAGACGGAGGTCGCGCTGCGCCTGGAGCAGGAGCGCGCCGGCCTGGTGGCCGTGGCCACGCGCCTGGCCAACCACGAGAGCAACCTGGTCAACCTCGCCCGCCAGCGGGGAGATTTGGGCGCCCGCCGCGCGAAGCTCCAGGGCGAGCTGGACGCCCTGCGCGCCCAGGAGCAGACGCTGGAGAGCGCCCGGGGCGACGTGGCGAAGCGGGTGGAGGACACCCGGCACCTCGCCGCGGAGCTGGCCGAGCGCAAGGGCCAGGAGGAGGACGCGCTCACCCGCACCCGCGCGTCCTTCACGGAGAACGAAATCGAGGTCATCGCGCTGCGGGAGGAGCTGAGCGACAAGCGCAGCCGCCTCTCCACGCTGGAGGACATCCAGAAGAACTACGACGGCTTCGATCGCGGCGTGCGCGCCGTCATGACGCGCGCCGGGGTGCAGGCCCGCGAGCAGGGCATCTTCGGCCTGGTGGCGGACGTCATCACCGTCACCCCGCGCTACGAGCGCGCGGTGGAGGCCGCTCTGGGTGAGCGGCTCCAGCACGTCATCGTGGAGAGCCGCGACAAGGGCGTGGAGCTGGTGGACTACCTCAAGGGCCACGCCGAGGGCCGGGGCAGCTTCCTCCCGGTGCCCGCGCTGGACGCGCTGCCGGCCCCGCTGGAGCCGGACTTCAGCCAGCCCGGGGTGCTCGCGCATGCCCTGCGCGAGGTGACGTGTGAGGAGGCGCTGGCGCCGCTCGTCCAGCTGCTGCTGGGGGACGTCGTCATCGTCCAGGACGTGGCCACGGCGCGCGCGTGGACCCAGTCGGGCGGCCCGGCGTGCACGCTGGTGACGGCGGAGGGCGAGGTGTTCCGCCCGGACGGCACCATCGTCGGCGGTGAGAGCGAGGGCGCGGCGGTGGGCGCGCTCCAGAAGAAGCGCGAAATCGCCGAGCTGGCCACCGAGGTGGCCCGCGTCGAGGAGCGCTACAACGAGATTCTCACCCGGCACTACACGCTCCAGAAGCAGATGGGGCACGCGGAGGGCGTCCTCAAGGGGCTGGCCAAGAATCAGCACGCCGAGGAGCTGAACCTCGCCAGCCAGGAGAAGGACCTGCACAAGGCGGGCGAGGACCTGGCCCGCGTGCGCGAGCGGGTCCGCGCCCTGGAGCTGGAGGAGGGGCAGCTCGCCCAGAGCCACCAGGCCCTGGAGCACGACGAGGAGATGAGCCGCGGCGAGGTGGCGCACGGCCAGGCGGACCGCGAGGGCCGCGAGGAGCGGGTGAAGCAGCTGGTGGCCGAACAGGAGTCGCTGCGCCTGCGCGCGGAGACGGCCAACGGCGAGCTGACGGGCCTGCGCATCAAGGTGGCCGCCGGCAGCGAGCGTGGCGAGTCGGCCCGCAAGGAGCTGGACAGCCTCGTCTCCCAGCGCCAGGACATGGAGACGCGCATCACCCGGCTCCAGGCCACGGTGGTGGAGGGTGGGTCGCGCGTGGAGGAGCTGGCGCGGCGCACGACGGACACCGAGGGCGGCCTGTCGCAGCGCGCCGAGGAGCACCGGCTCGCCGCGGAGGGGCTGGAGGCGCGCCGCGCGGCGCACACCGCGGCCTCCGCGGAGGTGCGTGAGCAGGACGCGATGTTCCGCGAGCTGCGCGGCCGCGTGGACGAGCTGATGCAGGGCCTGTCGCAAATCTCGCTGCGTGAGCGCGAAATCGCCCTGGAGCTGGAGCACCTGGCGGCGGGCATCCGCGAGCGGCACCAGGTGGAGCTGGCGAACGAGCTGCACAAGTACCACCTGCTGGCCGCGCTGGCCCCGGAGACGGAGGCGGAGCTGAAGGACCTGCGCGCGCAGGTGGAGAAGATGGGGGAGATCAACCTCACCGCCATCGACGAGCACGCGGAGCTGTCCAAGCGCTACGACTTCCTCACCGCGCAGAAGAAGGACCTGCAGTCCTCCATCGAGCAGCTGAAGGAGGCCATCCAGCGCATCGACGCCACCAGCCGCGAGCGCTTCAAGCAGACCTTCGACGTGGTGAACGAGAAGTTCCAGGCCATCTTCCCGCGCCTGTTCGGCGGCGGCCGGGCCAGCCTCATCCTCACCAACGAGGGGCCGGGCGGGGAGCCGGGCGTGGAAATCGTCGCCCAGCCGCCCGGCAAGAAGCTGCAGAGCGTCAACCTGCTGTCCGGCGGCGAGAAGGCCCTCACCGCCGTGGGCCTCATCTTCGGCATCTTCCTCATCAAGCCGACGCCCTTCTGCCTCCTCGACGAGGTCGACGCGCCGTTGGATGAGGGCAACGTGGGCCGCTACAACGACATGGTGAAGGAGATGAGCAAGCAGTCGCAGTTCATCCTCATCACCCACAACAAGCGGACGATGGAGGTCTCCAACACCCTCTATGGCGTCACCATGGAGGAGCCGGGCATCTCCAAGCTCGTCAGCGTGCGCATGCGCGAGGCGGGCGCGGCCAACGACGACAAGGTGACGGCGGCGTAGGCCCGTCCCGGGCGGTTGCCCCTTGGAAACACAGAAGGCGCGGGCCCCGGCTTCCGGGCTCCCGCGCCTTCGTGTTTTTCCGCCGTGGGGCGGGGGCTACTTGAAGTTCTTCTTCGGGCAGGCGCCCTTGTCCTGCGCGGCCATCTTCTCCGCGTCGGCCAGCTCCTTCATGGACTCGTCGACGTTCTTCTGGGTGGCGGTGACGACGTCACCCCAGTTCTCAGCGTCCTTCGCCGCCATCTCCGTGGCCAGCGCCAGCGCGGCCTGGTCCGTGGCCTGACGGGCCTTGATGGACTCGATGACGCCCGCGTCCGCCTTCACCAGCGCCTCGCACTTGCTGGACATCTCGTCGAACAGGCGCCAGTTCTTGGTCTTCTGGTAGCGGTCCACGACTTCGCCGTAGGCCAGGGCCGCCGGGGTGCGGGCGCCGTCGGCGATGGCCGAGTCCGCCGCGCGCTGGGTGCGGTTGAGGTCCAGCTGGAGGAAGCGCAGCTCGGGCGGCAGGGCGGCCGAAGCGGCGTCCGGCGCGGCCGAGTCGAAGTGGACGAAGCGGTAGGAGAAGCCCAGCTCGTCGGAGGTCAGCTTCACCGGCAGCGCGGCAATCTTCGGCTGGAGGCAGGCGGCCAGCTGGTCCGCCTCGGTGTTGCCGGAGGGTGCGAAGGTCACCTCGGCCGGGGTGGGGTTGGCCTTCAGCAGCTTGATCTTCGCCGTCAGCGGCGGCGGGACCTGCTCCTTGAAGTTGGCGTAGCACTCACACCAGCCCTGCTGCGCCAGACGCACCGAGCCGGTGAAGTCCGAGCCCTCGTTGATGTTGAAGGTGACGGAGTTGAGGCCGCTGGTGGTGTGCTCGAAGGGGATGGCCGCTTCCACGGGCTGCGCGCCCTTGGGCAGCGCGGACAGCTTTACCTGGCTGTCCACCACCTTCTGGATGCAGGCCTGGCCTTCCGGGGTGAGGTTCGTCCCGGTGACGGCGTGCGAGGCGCCCTGCTCCGTGACGCTCGTCTTGACCTCCACCGTGGTCGTCTTCTCCGCGCCCCGGTGCTTCGGGTCCACCAGGCACTCCATCACCTGGGGACGCGTGGTGAGCAGCGCGCCCAGCACGACGCCCTGGCTCGCCTGCTCCGGGAGCTGGAGCTCGCGCGGGAAGCAGTTCACCAGGTCGAACGGGGGCTGGTTGGTGATGCGGACTCGCTCCTCGGTCGGCGCGGTCGGTCCGGCGGGGGCCGCGGGCTTCTGCTGGCCGGCACAAGCGGCGGTGAAGACGACGGAGGCTACGGCAACGCGACGCAACATGCGGTTGTTCTCCCTGGGGGTGGATCTGCGTGCGGACTTCTTTACTTCTCCAGGCCCTCGGCGTTCTTGAGGTCCTTGAGCCGAAGCCCGTTCTTTTTCAGTAGGCGATAGAGGCTCTGCATGGAGAGCCCGGTGCGCTGCTCCGCGGCCTTCATGTCGAAGCCCACGGTCTTCATGACCTCGGCGAAGTACAGGCGCTCGAAGTCGGCCAGCACCCTGTCCTTGGCCTCGTGGTAGGGCAGGGTGCCCACCAGCGTGGCCACCTGGGTGGTGGGGGCCTGGCCCTCCGCGCGCCGCGAGGGCTGGGCGAGGAAGTCCAGCCAGCTGCTGTTGCCCGTCTCCTCCATGAGGGCGCCGCGCTCCAGCACGTTGCGCAGCTCGCGCACGTTGCCCGGCCACTCATAGCCCTCGAAGAGGGCCAGCGTCTGGGGCGTGAGGGTGATGCTGGCGCGCAGCGTCTGGGCCAGGGCCTGGGCCAGCGCGGGCAAGTCGTCCCGGCGGGTGCGCAGGGGCGGCAGGCGCACGCGCGCCACCGCGAGCCGGAAGTACAGGTCCGCGCGGAAGCGGCCCTGGCGCACGTCCTCTTCCAGGTTCCGGTGGGTGGAGGCGATGACGCGCACGTCCACCGCCACCGGCTGGCCGTCCAGCGACGGCACCTCGCGCGTCTCCAGCACGCGCAGCAGCTTGCCCTGCACGGGCAGCGGCAGCTCGCCCACCTCGTCCATGAAGAGGGTGCCGCCCCGGGCCGCCTCGAAGACGCCCCGCGCCTCGCGGTCCTCGCCGTCACCCGCGCGCAGGCCGCCGAAGAGCTCGCGCTCGGCCTTCTCCTCGGAGATGAGGTTGCAGTCCACGACCTTGAAGGGGCCGTGGCGCCGCGCCGAGTGCTGGTGCACCGCGCGCGCCGCCAGCTCCTTGCCAGTGCCCGTCTCTCCCTCCACGAGCAGGCTCATGTCCTCGCGGGCGATGCGGCGCAGCTCCGTGAAGACCCAGCGCATCTTCTCCGAGGCGCCCACCAGCGCGCCGAAGGACTCCGCCCCCGCCACCTCCACCTCGGTGGGGCGCGGGGCGACCTTCACGGAGAGCTTCGTCTTGCCCAGCTCCACCTTGTCGCCGCTGGTCAGGTAGGCCTGCACCACCTGCCGGCCGTCCAGGAAGGTGCCGTTGCGGCTGCCGGTGTCGCGCAGCATCAGCCCCCGCGAGGTGCGCTCCACCTCCAGGTGGCGGCGGCTCACCGTGGCGTCCGTGAGCACCAAATCACAGGCGCCGTCGGAGCCCACACGGACCAGCCCGTCCTGCGTCTTCACCTTCTTGCCCTTGTCAGGTCCGGCGACCACCTCCACCGTCCATTCGGGGATGGGGATGCGGGTGGTGCGGCCTTCTTGCTCCGTCTGAGTGGTCTGGGTGACCTCGGGCCTATCCATATCGGGTCCTCTTTAGGTGCGAGTCGCATGGGCGGGCAAGCCCGACGCGAGCCTCTTCACACCGGGAAATCTCAAGGCAGTACGAGTGGAACAATCCTGCCTGAGGGTTGTTGAACGCGCGCTTCGACTGGCACGAGCGCCAGCCGTGCGCGGGCAAGGGTCTGGAGAAGGGCGGGGCGTCCGTCGAGCGTGAGCGCCTCCATCCGGCGCGTCAGCTCGAGCGCCGGGTCCGCGCTTTCCTCGAGGATGTCTGCGTAGGGATTCACGGTGGCCTCCCCGAAGACCTCCTGCACCACCGCGTGCGTGGCGGCGGGAGGACTTCCACTCGGCCCACGTACCTCACCACCTCGGTGGCGCGCTGGCCTACCGCGCGGCCCTCGGTGTCAATCAGTTCACGTTCACCAGACTGGAGGCGTTGCTCCGCCAAGAGGCGGCGCTCGGTGGGGCCGAAGAAGCGGGCCGCGTCACCGGCCTGCGCCAGGCGCGGGCCGTGGAAGGGGACGGTGTGTTTCACGACCCCCCATACAAGACGAACGTTCGGCCAGAATCCAGAATCCTGCGTCACTCCCTCGCGGAAGGACGCAGGATTCTGGATTGGCGCTCAGTAGCGGGCCGGCGGGTCGCTGGCGGGGAAGGTCTCCAGCAGCTCCTCGTCCACGGCGTCACGCGTCGTGTCATTGCCGCCCGAGGCAACGCTCGCGTTGGTGGGTTGCTTCTCCTCCGAGGCCGCGCCGCGCTTGCCCCCTTGGGCCGCGCGCTTGCGGCCGGTGCCCGCCCTGGAGACGCCCGCCATGCGGGCGCCGAGCAGATTCTTGGCCCGCTCGGCGAGGTTCCGCTGCTCCTCCTGCCAGTCGCGGAAGAACTGGGCGAGCTCCGGGTCGCCGTTCTCCTCGGCATCCCGGATGTACGCCTCACTGGTCGAGGCACCCTTGAGCAGGTGATACAGGACGCTGATGAGGTTGTACTGCTCGTCCCGGGTCCCCGTCTGCCGCTCTTCGCCTGCCATGCCGCCTCCCGTGGATGCGTGAAGTGCCACGGGGAGAAGCTATGCACGGTGGACCAGGCGCCCTGGCGGGGGCGGCTGGCCGCCTGCCTGGGGTGCTCAGGCCTGGAGCATCGGCTCCAGGCGGCCCTCGGTGTCCAGGCGGGACAAGTCGGAGTAGCCGCCGACGTGCGTGTCGCCAATGAAGATTTGCGGCACGGTGCGCTGGCCGCCGCTCATCTCCACGAGCTTGGCGCGCAGGTCGTCGTCTCCGGTGACGTCCACCTCTTCGTACGCCACGCCCTTGCGCTTGAGCAGGTCCTTGGCGCGAACGCAGTAGCCACAGTAGGTGGTCGTAAAAATCTTCACGGGCTTCACGGGTGTCTCCTCCTTCGTATCCACCAAATTAAGGGCCGGGGAGGCGTGCCGCCACCCGGCCCGCAAAGACGACGGCCCCCGGTTCCCCAGGAGGGAGCCGGAGGCCGCGTTCAGGACGTCACCCCGGACGCAGGCCGGGGTGAGGGGCGGACTACATGCCCATGCCGCCCATGCCGCCCATGCCACCCATCCCGCCCATGCCACCGCCGGCGGGGAGGTCCTTCTCCTCCTTCGGACGCTCCGCCACCATGGCCTCGGTGGTGAGCATCAGCGAGGACACGGACGCCGCGTTCTGCAGCGCGGTGCGGCTGACCTTGGCCGGGTCGATGACGCCGGCGGCCAGCAGGTCCTCGTAGGTGCCCGTGGCGGCGTTGAAGCCGACCGGACCGGAGGACTCCTTGACCTTGTTCACCACCACGCTGCCCTCCAGGCCGCCGTTGCCGACGATCTGGCGGAGGGGCTCCTCGAGCGCGCGGCGGATGATGTCCACGCCGAACTTCTCACCGCCGGACAGCTGCAGGCCTTCCAGCGCCTTGAGGCAGCGGATGTAGGCCACGCCGCCGCCAGGGACGACGCCCTCTTCCACGGCCGCGCGGGTCGCGTTGAGCGCGTCCTCCACGCGGGCCTTCTTCTCCTTCATCTCCGTCTCGGTGGCCGCGCCGACGTTGATGACGGCCACGCCGCCCACGAGCTTCGCCAGGCGCTCCTGGAGCTTCTCGCGGTCGTAGTCGCTGGAGGTCTCTTCAATCTGGGCGCGGATCTGCTTCACGCGCGCCTCGATCTCCTGCTGGCTGCCAGCGCCGTCCACGATGGTGGTGTTGTCCTTGTCCACCGTCAGGCGCTTCGCGCGGCCCAGGTCCTGGAGGGTGATGGTGTCCAGCTTGATGCCCAGGTCCTCGGCGATCATCTTGCCGCCCGTCAGGGTGGCGATGTCCTCGAGCATGGCCTTGCGGCGGTCACCGAAGCCCGGCGCCTTCACCGCGCACACGTTCAGCACGCCGCGGATCTTGTTGACCACCAGGGTGGCCAGGGCCTCGCCCTCGATGTCCTCGGCGATGATGAGCAGGGGCTTACCGGCGCGGGCGACCTGCTCCAGGATGGGCAGGAGGTCCTTCATCGAGGAGATCTTCTTCTCGTTGATGAGGATGAGCGCGTCGTTGAGCGCCGCCTCCATGCGCTCCGGGTCCGTCACGAAGTACGGGGACAGGTAGCCGCGGTCGAACTGCATGCCCTCGACCACGTCCAGCGTCGTCTCCAGGCCCTTGGCCTCTTCGACGGTGATGACGCCTTCCTTGCCCACCTTCTCCATCGCGTCCGCGATGATGGTGCCAATGGTCTCATCACCGTTGGCGGAGATGGTACCGACCTGGGCAATCTCCTTCTTGTCCTTGGTCGGCTTGGCCTGCTTCTTCAGCTCGGCGACGACGGTGGCCACGGCCTTGTCGATGCCGCGCTTGATCTCCATCGGGTTGTGGCCCGCGGCGACCAGCTTCGCGCCCTCGCGGAAGATGGCCTGCGCCAGCACGGTGGCCGTGGTGGTGCCGTCACCGGCGACGTCAGACGTCTTGGAGGCGACCTCCTTGACCATCTGCGCGCCCATGTTCTCGAACTTGTTCTCGAGCTCGATCTCCTTGGCGACCGTCACACCGTCCTTGGTGATCGTCGGCGAGCCGAAGCTCTTCTCGATGACGACGTTGCGGCCCTTGGGGCCCAGGGTGACCTTGACCGCATCGGCCAGGATGTTGACGCCGCGGAGGATGGCCTCACGCGCGCGCACGTCGAAAAGAATGTCCTTCGCCATTTGGATGGTTCCTTGAAGGAAAAGAGGGGGGTAGCCGGATTACTTCTCGATGACGCCGAGCACATCCTCTTCACGGAGGATGAGGTGCTCCTCGCCGTCGAGCTTGATCTCGGTGCCCGCGTACTTGCTGAACAGGATGGTGTCGCCGGCCTTGATGTCCAGCGGACGGACCTTGCCGTCCTCCTGCACCTTGCCGTTACCCACGGCGACGACCTTGCCCTCCAGGGGCTTCTCCTTCGCCGTATCGGGGATGAAGAGGCCGCCCTTGGTCTTGTTCTCCTCGGCGACGCGCTTGACGATGAGCCGATCCTGCAGGGGACGAATCTTCATGGCCTGCTCCTTACATGTCGCTTCCGGCGCCGTTTCCGGTGGCGACCGAAAGCTGCTTGGGGGTTGAAAAAGGGCCTCGCGACCCATGGGGTTAGCACTCGCACCTCATGAGTGCTAACGCCCAGGCGCGGCGGATAATAACCAGCGAAGTCGACCCGTCAAGCGACGCCGGTCCACCTTCCCCGCACGTGCCAACTGCGCGGCATTCCTGGGTTTTTCCCATGACACCCGCCACGGGCGGCGCCATGCCCGGTCGGGGGCCATGGGAGCCTGGATTGGCACTCGCGCTCCCCGAGTGCTAACGCAAGTGCCTGGAATCACTGAGGGTGGTTTTGCCGCGCCCGCGCCGGATTGGTACCCTTACCAGGTCTCCTCCGGGCGACGTCCGCCCGGGGAATGACGGGAGGTGTCAATGAGTGGACTGGTGGCGTCCCTGTCTCTGAAGGAGTTCTTCAAGTCTCTTCTGGGCGAGGTCACGGGGCGGCAGCGGGTAGAGCTGGCGGAGGTGACGGAGTTCTACCTGGTGAACCTGCTGTCCGAGTTCGCCGTCACCGACAAGCTGTTCACCCGCGAGGAAGACGGGCGCAAGGACCACGAGCCCCTGGCCATCCTCTACCACCAGGCCTTGCAGCAGGAGCGCGCCGAGCGCATCCGCACCCTGCGCCGGCTGGGCGACGTGTCGCTGTACACCGCCGGCTTCTTCTCCGGCGCGCTGCAGAGCGGCGTGGTGGGGCCGGACTACTACATCCAGATGGGGGGCACGGCGTACGGCCACGTGGCGGAGCTGACCCCGGCGGCGGGCTTCGCGCAGGTGTACCGGGAGCTGTGCGAGAAGTTCCGCGAGCTGGTGGAGGTGCTGGAGGAGATCTCCGCGCGGGGCATGGTGCAGGCCGGCCCCAGCGGCGCGCTGAAAGTCTATGAGGCGTGGGTCCGCACTCGCAGTGACCGGCTGGAGCGCGTGCTGCTCGACGCGGGGATGATGCCGCGGCCCAAGGGACAGCTCGCCAACTAGCCGGAGGTGTGGATGATTGGCCGCGTTCAGGACCACCTGGAGGCCATCTACGGCTTCACGTGCGAGGCAAGGGCGGAGGTCTTCGTCGTGGACACGGAGGCCGCCGCCCGACTGGGAGGCACCGGCCGCGCCGACGAGGAGCTGCTGGTGCACGAGGCCGGCGACGCGCTGGAGCTGGCCCTCTACCTGTCACCGGCGCTGCTCGACAGGCTCAAGCCCTACGAATCCGGTCCGCTGGGCTACGTGCTGGACAGTGAGCTGGCCGGCTACTGCCAGCTGGCCGAAGGCGTGAGCCACTTCCTCTACGTGGCCCACACGGCGGCCCACGGCAGGACGGTGTCGCTGCTGGAGCTGGAGGCGCAGGCGGAGGTGGACAAGTTCGCGGTGTGCCTGCTGCACCGGTGGGGGGAAGGCGTGGGGGCCTGGTCTCAGGAGCTGCTCCAGCGCCTCTTCGACAGGGTGTCCTACCGCAAGCAGCTCTCTGCCCAGGAGCGGTGGCGCTACGAGGAGGCGAACCGGCTGTCACGCCGCTTCTGCGCGCGGCTGATGGGACACGTCTCCGCCCGGCGGTTGGACCGGCTCCTCGGAGACTTGCGCTACGCCTACCGGCTTGGCGCGGAGGCCAAGCTTCGCCATTTCGCGCATGGCGGGTGAGCACCTTTCCGTCCGCATCGGGT
>NZ_JAAIYB010000178.1 GCF_010894475.1 Myxococcus vastator | reverse complement strand
GGGCTCTCCGAGGCAATCATCATCGTCCAAGCGGTGGAGGCGTCCACGCGGGCCAGCTCGGAGAGGACGTCGAGGCCCGTGACGAGGTCCAGCTCCAGTCCGCCGTGGCTGCGCGGGACCAGCATCCGGTAGACGCCGAGGTCCTTCAGCGTGGTGATGAGGTCCAGGGGGAGCTGCCGTGCCTGTTCAATTTCCCCGCTGCGAGCGGAGAGGGCAGGGGCCAACTCACGTACCGCATGCAGCAGCTTCGCTCCGGCATCCAGCGTCATGGTCGAGGCTCCGGAAAGAGAGCTTCAATGATGCCTGATTTGCGGTGTTTGTGAAAGATGCGGCGCGCCATGACTATTCAGTCTGGGGAAGGCATTGCATCACTCTGGTTGGGTATTTGCGGACTTCGCAGGTGCTTGGTCGAGCAGGAAATGGGTTGGGCGCGCCGCCGCTTGTGTGAAGCAGGTCAGTCCGTCGATGGTGTGAGCTTGGTGTGAGACGGGACCTGCTCAAGTTCCGTAATGAAGAAGTTGGTTGGACGTGGGTCCAATGTGCGCAGTTCCTGCCGAAGTTGTTCGCTGATGATGTAAGTGTAGGAGTCCTCTTGGACCCGAAACAGGTGAGGTGCGTTCTCAAGCTTCAGTGGATCGAGGACGAAGTTGCGGACGTCGACCACCTTGTCCTTGTGGTAAACGATGTCCGAGGCCTCCAGGTTGAGACAGTCGAACGTGCCAAGTGGATTGATGATGAAATAGTCAGTCGAGGCCGCACGCTTCTTGTGGTTGTAGATGGATAGGGGAAGGTACTCTGTGGGCGCTTTGTTGATGCGCTCAATGACCTCTTTGACTCTTTTGCTGATGATAGGCAGGTTGCATGCGTTTTCGATGAGGTCCGATACCTGGATTCCTTTGTAGCGGTCGGTCATGAAGACGCGAGCGTTCGGTGGATAGTCGCTTCCGAGAGGAAGGCCCTTTCCGAGTTTGTATAATTTATTCCAATGCCTTCGGGTTCTTTGTCAACAAAGCAGAAATTTTGATCTTCGCGAGGCATCAAGTGGATGAGGTGGTAGTCCATCCGTGCTTGCCTCGTGTTTTTGAAGGAGCCTCTTGATGGGTGAACATCATGCGCAATGCGGGGTGCCCGAGGGTACTTGAGCTAGTTGATCGAGAATGAAGTTGGTCGGGCGTGGGTCGAGCGTGCGCAGTGCTTGAAACATGACTTCGCTGAATAGATATGAGTAAGAGTGTTCGCGCATCCTGAAGAGGTGAGGAGCGGTTTCAACCTTGGCAGGATCCAGTACAGGGTTGTCGACACTTACGACCTTGCCGTTGTGGTATTCGATTTCCGATGCCTCTAGGTTGAGGCAGTCCACGGTTCCGAGTGGATTGACGATGAAGTGGTCCGTGGAGGCAACGCGTTTCTTGTGATTGTAGATGGCGACAGGTAGGTACTCCACGGGACTTTGGTTGACGCGCTCGAAGACCTCTTTGACGCGCCTGCTGACAATGCGCATGCCGCAGGTGTTTTCCACGAGGTCCGGAACCTGCATTCCCTTGTAACGCTCAGTCATGTAGACACGAGCATCCATTGGATAGTCCGCGCCAAGTGGTTCTCCATGACCAATCTTGTAGTCGATGAGTCCAAGCCCTTCAGGATAGTTATCGACGAAGCAGTAATTCAGGTTTTCGCGGGACATGGGCAGTATCAGGTAATAGTGCATCGGTGACCGCCTTGTCCTTGTGGTGGACGATGTCAGAGGCCTTTGGATTGAGGCAGTCCACGGTGCCAATCGGGTTTACGATGAAGTGGTCTGCGGATGCAGTACTGTTCTTGTGATTGCATATGGAGAGTGGGAGGCATTCCATTGGGTTATTGTTCACGCGCTCGAAAATTCATTTGACGCGTTTGTGGATGATTGGCATGTTATAGGCATTTTCAGCAAGGTTGGGAGCCTGCATGCCTTTGTAGTGGTCAGCCGTGTGGGTGTGCGTATTGATGGGTAGTTCGTTCCCAGTCTTTGTCCAGTGCCGAGTTTGTAGGTCTTGAGTCCGACTTCTTCGGGATAGTCTTCGATGAGGCAGTAGTCCAGGTTGTTTCTGGGCATCGCGTGAGTGAAATGGTAGTGCATTCGTGTTCAATGAATCGAATGCGCTCAGGTTTCAGCGTCAGGCGACAGGTGGAGTTTTCGAGGATGTCGAAGGTACGTGTTCAAGTGGATCGAGCAGGAAATTGGTTGGTCGTGGGGTGAGGGTTCGCAACTCCTGTATCATGACCTCGCTGATGAGGTACGAGTAGGAGTGTTCGCGCATTCTGAAGAGGTGAGGTGCGTGTTCGAGTTTGGCGGGGTCGAGGACAGGGTTCCGGACCTGGACGACCTTGCCTTTGAAGTATTTGATGTCCGAGGCTTCCAGGTTGAGGCAATCCACGGTGCCGATTGGATTGACGATGAAGTGGTCCGCGGAGGCGAGCCTCTTTTTGTGATTATAGATGGCCAGCGGAAGGTATTCCACGGGGCCTCGTGAAACGCGCTCAAACACTTCTTTGACGCGTTTGCTGACGATGAGTATGCCGCAGGCGTTTTCCACGTAGTCGGAAACCTGGATGCCCTGGTACCGGTCGGTCATGTAGACTCGAGCATCTGCTGGGTAGTCGGCGCCAAGTGTTTCGCCGTGACCAACTTTGTATCTGTTGAGCCCGAGTCCTTCGGGGAGTTCATCGACAAAACAATACTGTAACTGCTGGCGGGGCATGGGGAGGATGAGGTGGTAGCGCATTGGGTGGATTATATCCAAGCGGGGTTTCTGAGAATTTGAGTTGATTTTTTGTCAAGAGACGGTCCGGCCCCACCAGTTCTTCCCCATGACAAGACTATTTCCAGGAGTGTTGTTGAGAGATTCTCTAGTTTTTCTTTGTCCAGTTCTGCGTCCGGAATGGCGTGCTCTTTGTTGTCGACGGACTTGCATATTTTGGCGTAGTCATCAATGATTTCGCCCAGTCCCTTTGCTATTGTGCTCACCATTGTATTGTAGACAGGGTGGTCCGTGCATGACGCCGGAAGCGACTTCGTATCGTCATCCTTCAGTTGGATATGACGTGGCAGGTTGAGCAGCGCAGCGACCTCACGGTCCTGCGGAATCAGCAACATGTTCTTCTTGTGGTTGATGTTGTACTTGGCCTTGAGCAGCGCCTTCTGGATCATGTTGCTGACCCTGGCCTCCTGCTTCTGGATGACTGAGTCCAACGTGCCCTTCGGAATCAAGTGGTGGGCGTTGTTCCAGTACGGCCAGGTGTCCTGCGTGAAGTTGTAGCCGGCGGGAATGCGAACCTTGCCCTTGGCGAAGGTCCGGCGCTTGATGGCGCGCGGAGGACCGCCGATGTCCCAGTCTCCCGGCTCCGGAATGTCCAGGTGGGCGCAGTAGCGGTCGGGCGTCATGCCGCCCTTGTTCGCCCGGTAGGCGGAGGTCTGGAGGCGCCGCTCGGGTGGGTGCTCGTTGTAGCGGTGCAACCGCTCCTTGATTTCCCCATGGCTGTCGGCCTGCTCGTAGGCCTGATACCGGTAATTGCAGGAAACCTTGTTCTTGAAGCCGGAGAAGTCGCCCGTGTGCCCGGTGAGGCAGGCGCCACCCTCGGTCGTGCTCTTCACGATGAGGTGGAGGTCGTTGAGTTCCGCGTCCCCGAAATGCCCCGTGTCCTTCTTCTTCGACATGGCCTGGTCCCGAGCTGAAGGGTGCCTGCGCCGTCGAGTGTCCCGGACGCATCCGGGAGGGTCAAGGGCCTGCGGCCAAGGCCAGCGACACATGACGGACCCGGACGTAGAATGCGCGTCTGGCCATTCACCCGCGTTGACGACATGAAGCCGAACTTCCTCCCCATCGCCATCAAGAACTCAGGCACCGCGCTCGAGGAGCTGCTTCCGCGCGTCATCGCCGCGCCTCCCGCGCTGCAGAACTACGCGTACATCTGCCTGCTCCATCGGCGCATCGCGACGGGCTCGCTCCTGGCCACCAGCGACCCGGAGCCGTTCTACGCATACCTGTCCAAGAGCGCTCGCGCCTTCCTGCACTTCCTCACGACCGCGCCCGACGGAGAGAAGCTCACGTCGAAGGCCGAGCCCTTCTTCGACGCCGTCGCCTGCCGGGACGATGAGGCCGCGCGGGCCATGGCCCCGCTGTGCCCACGCAAGCCCGACACCACGCGCGAATACGAAGAGGACTTCTTCGCCGTGTGGCTGCCCATGGCGTTCTTCTTTGGAAACGTCCCGCGTGAGGACCTGCTGCCCGACCTGGAGCTCTTCGCCAGGCTGACCGAGGAGAACCCCGACCCGCATCTCGACGTCTGCTGGGGGCTCATCGACAAGGACCAGAAGCGCTTTGACGAAGGGCTCGAAGCCCTCATCGACCAGAAGCGCAAGGCCTACGACAAGGCGCGCCGCGAGGAGACGCAGAACCCCGACGAGGCCGCCACCACCGCGCACGTCTCCACCGAAATCCTGGCCTACATCGAGCTGGCCCAGCGCGCCGGACTCACCGTGGCGCCGGACCATCCGCTGGCGCCCGGCGTCGCGCGGAGGTTCCACCTGCGCAAGCCGCCCGACCCGGACAGTTGGCGCGTCCCCGAGCCCTTCAGCTCCTTCAAGAAGCCAAGCAAGAAGTCGAAACGCTGATGCCTCCAGCAACGGGAATCGTCATCAGTGGTCTGGGCATGGTGTCCAGTCTGGGTTTCGACGTCGTCACCAGCTGCGCCGCGCAGCGCGCGGGCCTGACGTGGCGCCACCCCCTGGCCCAGGCGGTTGCCTATGACGAAGCCGAGCTCGAGGCGCCCGTCTCGGGAGCGCCCATGGAAGGCTTCACGAATGGCTTCATCCAGTCAGGCACCTGGGTCCGCATGGCCGTCACGGCCCTGGAGGACCTGGTGGACTACGGCCAGTTGCCGGGGCGTGAGGACGCTCGCTTCTGGCAGACGACGGGCGTCGCCTGGGTGCTGCCCCCGCTCCTGTTCGAGCGCTTCTTCTGGCCGGACCCCGAGGTCCCCGCGTTGCTGGAGGCCTACTGCGCGGACCTGCTCGCACGCCTGACGCATTTGCCGCTCCAGATGATTCCAGGCGGCTTCATCCCCGGCGGGCCCCATGGCGTGGCGACGGCGGTGCAGCGGGCCGAAGCGCTCTTCACGCGCAGCCGCATGGAGCGCGTCCTCATCCTGGGCACCGATTCCTGGTTGGACCGCCCCAGCATCAACCTCCTCATCCGCGAGGGGCGGCTCAAGACGTCCGAGCGTCCCGTGGGCCTGTGCCCCAGCGAGTCCGCGGCCTGTGTGCTGGTGGAGCGGGCCCTGCACGCGGAGCAGCGGGGGGCTCGGGCCGAGTCTCGCATCCTGGCCGCCGTGGTTCAGGACGCACCCGAAGCGCCTTCGGAGGAGGATGCGCCCGTCCTCTCCCGGAGTCAGTCGGCCCCCGAGTGGGGACGCAAGCTCGCCACGACTGTCCAACGGACTTTGGAGGCAGCCGGAGTCCGGGAGCCGTTCCGGGGAGACATCCTGCTGGACCTCAACGGTGAGGAATGGAAGGCGCGCGTCTGGGGCCATGCCCAGCAGCTCCTCCATGAGCAGGTCGACTTCGCGGGGAGCCGGCTCGTGCTCCCCGCCATCGCCTTCGGAGATGTCGGCGCGGCGAGCGGCGTGGCCTCGCTCTGCGTCGCCACGCGCTCCTACGTGCGGGGATACGCATCCTCGCACCGGACGCTCATCTGCTCGGTCTCCGATGAGGGAGGCACCGGCGCGCTGCTGACAGAGCGCACCGTCCAGAAGCCGTCCCGGGCGCCGTGACGCGAGCGCCCGGGAAGCACCGGGCCCTGACTACTTGCCCCACTCCGTGTGGACGAAGCCCGCCTCCGGCCGGTCCTTGCGCTGATACGTGTGCGCGCCGAAGGCGTCACGCTGCGCCTGGGTGAGGTTCTGCGGCAGCTCCGCGGTGCGATAGCTGTCCAGGTACGCCAGCGAAGAGCTGAACACCGGCACGGGGATGCCCACGCGGGTGGCCACGCCCACCACCTGCCGCCACGCGGGCGCCATGCGCTCCAGCACCGGCGCGAAGGCGTCGGACACCACCAGGTTGGGCAGCGCCGGCTGCTGCTGGAAGGCCTCACGCAGCGGCGTGAGCAGCTTCGCGCGGATGATGCAGCCCCCCCGCCAGATGCGCGCCAGCTCCGCCAGGTGGATGTTCCACTGATACTCCTGGGACGCCGCCTGGATGAGCCGCATGCCCTGCGCATACGTCACCACGCGCGCCGCGTAGAGCGCGTCATGCGTCCACGCCGCGAGCTGCGCCTGCTCCTCCTTGCTGAGCTGCACCGCCGGGCCCTTCAGCTTCGGCGCGGCGGCCACGCGCTCGTCCTTCATGGAGGACAGGATGCGCGCGTCCAGCGACGCGGCGATGGACGGAATCGGCACGGCCAGGTCCAACGCCACCTGCACCGTCCACTTGCCCGTGCCCTTCTGGCCCGCCTTGTCCAACACCAGGTCCACCAGCGGCTTGCCCGTCTCCGGGTCCTTCTGGCGCAGCACCTTGATGGTGGTCTCCAGCAGGAACGAGCCGGCGATGCCGTGGTCCCACTTGGACAGCAGGTCCGCCAGCGCATCCGCGTCCAGCCCGAGCCCGCGGCGCAGCACGTCGTACGTCTCCGCGAGCAACTGCATGTCCGCGTACTCGATGCCGTTGTGCACCATCTTCACGAAGTGCCCGGCACCGTCCTGTCCCACATAGGTGACACACGGTCCCAGGTCCGTCTTCGCGGCGATGGCCTCGAACACCGGCCGCACCAGCTCGTACGCCGCGGGGGCGCCGCCCGGCATGATGGAGGGGCCGTTGCGCGCGCCCTCCTCGCCGCCGGACACGCCGACGCCCAGGAAATGGATGCCCTGGGCCTTGCACTGCTCCTCGCGGCGGCGCGTGTCCAGGAACCACGAGTTGCCGGCGTCCATGATGACGTCGCCTTCCGCCATCAGCGGCAAGAGGCGCTCCAGCATGGAGTCCACCGCCGCGCCCGCCGTCACCATCAGCAGCACCTTGCGCGGGCGCTCCAGCCGCTGGATGAAGGCCTCCAGCGACTCGGTGCCCCAGACCTCGGGGTGACCGTGCTTGCGGTGCATCTCGTCGATGCGCTCCGCGTGCCTGTCCCATACGGCCACCCGGAAGCCGTGGTCCGCGATGTTGAGGGCGAGGCTCGCCCCCATGACGCCCATTCCCGCCACGCCGAACTGCGCGCCCGCTGCCTCACTCATCGTTGGTTCCTCCTGGAAGGTTCGCGACAGGGAGCCCTCACCGCCCGGCGGCGGCGGGGTCCAACATCCACTCCGAATTCGTCACCCGGGCGGCGGGGAGACTCAGGTCTCCCGCCTGCGCCCGGCGCACCGTGTCCCGCTTGCCCGCCCCCGACACCAGGGTCAGCACGCGCCGAGCGGACCGCAACACCGGCAGCGTCAACGTCATCCGCCAGGGCGGCGGCTTGGGGCCCACCACCGCCAGGACGCGCCGCTCGGACTCCTCCAGCGCGGGGTGGCCGGGGAAGAGGCTGGCCGTGTGCCCGTCCTCCCCCATGCCCAGCAGCACCACGTCCAGGTCAGCAGGCAGCTTCGCCGCGTAGTCCTTCGCGGCGGCGTCACGGTCCTCGCGCTCGCCCTCCATGCGGAACACCTGCGACGGCGACAGTCGCAAGGGACGCAGCAGCGTGTCCTCCACCATCCGGTAGTTGCTGTCCGCGTGGTCGGGCGGCACGAAGCGCTCGTCCACGAAGTAGACGTCCACGCGCTCCCAGGGGAGCACCTGCGCCGCCAGCGCCCGGTACGCGGGCCCCGGCGTGCCGCCACCCGACAGGGCCAGGCTGACGCGACGCTGCGTGGCGAGCGTGTCCTGGAGCGCGCGCGCCATCCACAGCGCGGCCTCCCGGGGCAGGGACTCGGTGGGCACGACGTGCGTGCGCGCGCGGGTGCTCACAGGCCCGTCCACCGGCGGCCATCCCGGGCCAGCAGCGCGGCCGCGGCGTCCGGGCCCGCGCTGCCACCCGTGTAGCCGTGCGCCGGGCCGCCCTCGCCGGACTCCAGGGCCTGGAGGATGGGCGTCACGAAGGTCCACGCCTGCTCCACGCTGTCCTGCCGCGCGTAGAGGGTGGCGTTGCCGCGCATGCAGTCCAGCAGCAGGCGCTCGTAGGCCTCGGGCACCGGCCGCTGGAAGGTCTCCTGGTAGTTGAAGTCCATGGTGACGCCCGCGATGTTGACGTCCTCGCCGGGCACCTTGGATTCGAAGGAGAGCGCGATGCCTTCCTGGGGCTGGATGCGCAGCGTGAGCACGTTGGGCTGCAGTCGCTGGCAGGTGGCGCCTTCGCCGGAGAAGAGGCTGATGGGCACCGACTTGAAGTGGATGGACACCTCCGTCAGGCGCCGCTTCAGCTTCTTGCCCGCGCGCAGATAGAAGGGCACGCCCGCCCAGCGCCAGTTGTCGATGTTCATCTTCATGGCGACGTAGGTCGGCGTGCGCGAGCCGGCCTTCACGCCCTTCTCCTGGAGGTAGCCCTCGTACTGGCCAGCCACCACCGCGCGGGACACCTCGCGGCCCTCCAGCGGGCGCAGCGCGCGGAAGACCTTGTTCTTCTCGTCGCGGATGTCCTCGGCGCCGAAGGACACCGGCGGCTCCATGGCGCACAGCGCGAGCACCTGGAGCAGGTGGTTCTGCACCATGTCCCGGATGACGCCCGTCTCGTCGTAGAAGCCGCCGCGCCCCTCCACGCCCAGCGTCTCCGCCGCGGTGATTTCCACGTGGTCGATGTGCTGCCGGTTCCACAGCGGCTCGAAGATGGCGTTGGCGAAGCGGAAGACGAGGATGTTCTGCACCGTCTCCTTGCCCAGGTAGTGGTCGATGCGGAAAATCTGTCGCTCGTCCAGCACCGCCGCCAGCTCGCGGTTGAGCGCGCGGGCGCTCTCCAGGTCGTGGCCGAAGGGCTTCTCGATGATGAGCCGCTGCCACGGGCGCGGGTCGGCCTGCTCCTGGCGTTTCAGCAGCCCCGACTCCGACAGGCCGTTGAGGATTTGGGGGAAGGTGGAGGCAGGCGTGGCCAGGTAATAGAACTGGTTGCCCTGGGTGCCGAACTTCTGGGCGACCCGGTCGAGCTCCTTGCGCAGGCGCACGAAGGACTGCGGGTCGTCATAGCCGCCGGAGATGAGCTCCAGGCGCGGGGCGAAGTCCTTCCAGATGGCCTCGTCCAGGGGCTGGGTGCGGGCGAACTTCTGCAGGGACGCCTTGACCTGTTCGCGGAAGGCCTCGCTGTCCCCTTCGGAGCGGCTGAAGGCGACAACAGCGAAGCTCTCTGGCAGCAGGTGGTCTCGCGCCAGCTCGAACAGGGCCGGGAACAGCTTGCGCTGGGCCAGGTCTCCGGTGGCGCCGAACAACACCAGCGCGCACGGGTCGGGCCGCCGGGCGCGAACCAGCGGGTCTCCTTCTCGGGGATGGGTCTCGATGTGCAGGCCCTGATGCGCGTCCATTCGCTGCCTCCCTCCGGGTTGGGTCCGGCGGGCACCTTACGCCCTCCGCGCAGCCACCATGCAAGGGAGAGTGTGGGCAGTGACGCCGGTCCGACGTTGCGGAGCGTGCCTGCTGCGCGCCCTTCAAGGCAGGCAGAGCAGCTGGTAGCGCTGGGTGTCGTGCTGCTTCACTTCGCGCAGGTCGACCCGGCACGCCTGCTCGATGTCACCGAAAGGCGACACCCGGCCCCACAGGCGGCGCAAGCGGCCCTGCTTCGCCTTGAAGTCGTCGGGGGACACGTAGGCGCGGATGTTCTTGTAGTGACCCTCCAGCACCTCGCAGACGCGGCGAGGGTCGGCTCGCGCATACTCACCCCGTCCGTGGACCTCGATGTAGAGGATGGGCTTGTCCGGACGTTCGAGCGTGGCGCGCATGCCGGCCAGCACGTCCAGCTCGAAGCCCTCCACGTCGACCTTCACGAAGTCCACGCGTGACAGGCCTTGCTCCTGGACGAAGCCGTCCAGGGTGACGACCGGGACGCTGATGCCCTCCGCGCCTTCTTCGGGAACGTGTCCGTTGAGGCCCGTGGCGAAGGTGATGACGCCTTCCTGCGAACCCACCGCCGCCTGGACGGGCTGGCAGTTGCGCAGGTGGTTGTTCCGGAAGTTGGCGTCCAGCTCCGCGTGGTTCTCCGGGTCGGGCTCGAAGCTGAAGAGCTGTCCCAGCGGGCCGATGCGGCTGCGCAGGTACATGGAGAGGTAGCCGATGTTGGCCCCCACGTCGAAGGCCACCATGCCCGGCCGCAGATGGGGCGCGATGAGCGGGAGGTCCGACAGGAAGTCGTCGCCCTGCAGGTACAGCAGCATGTGCGTCGTGCTGCGGTGGGCCTGCAACGTCAAGTCGTAGCCGAACAGCCTGCGCTGGACCTCGAGCGGCTGCTGCCCGTTCAGCCCCAGCAGCAACCGCGCCGTGCGCAGCTGGCTGAAGGGGACGAACGTGTGGGCCAGTCGGGCGGCTCGGAGCGCGGGGTCGATGGGAAGCATGGGGGTGGTCTGTCTTTATGGCAGCGGCGGGGCCATGGGCAAGGAACGGCGGATTGCCCTGGAGGGCAGTCCCCAGGGCCCCCTCCAGGCCGGCTGACTGGATGAGCGGGGAGCGGCCGTGGGGAGGCGGGGCTGTCAGGAGAGGGGCGTGGAGTGGCCCCGAAGGTGGTATGCCTGGGGCCTCGCCATGAAGTACGCCGTCACGCTCTGGTTCTGGGTCGTCTTCCTGCTCACCGCTCCGGTGCTGTTCACCCTGGGCGCGTTGCTGCTCATCGTCACGTACCCGTTCGACCGGGACCGGCGGCTCTTGCACGCGCTGGTCTGCCGCTGGTGCTACGGCCTGTGGCTGCACGCGTCCCCGGGCTGGCGCACGCGCATCGAAGGCCGTGAGCTCATTCCGCCCGGGCCCTGTGTGATGGTGGTCAACCACCAGTCCGCGGCGGACATCCTCGCCGTCATGGGCCTGTTCCATCCCTACAAGTTCGTGGCGAAGGCGTCGCTGTTCTCGCTGCCGCTGGTGGGGTGGATGATGACGCTGCTGGCCTACGTGCCCATCGTCCGGGGCTCGTCCACCGCCATGCACCAGCTCCTGGACCCGTGCCGGCGCTGGCTCCGTCGTGGCATGCCGGTGCTCATCTTCCCGGAGGGGACGTACTCCAAGGGCGGACAGCTGCTGCCCTTCAAGCGGGGCGCCTTCCAGCTCGCGCTGGAGGAGCACGTTCCGGTGGTGCCCGTGGTGGTGGAGGGCACGCCGGGGTTGCTGGACGGAGACGGCCCCTGGATGAGCCCCACCGCCTCCATCCGCGTGCGCGTGCTCCCCGCGCTGCCGCCGGAGTCCTTCGGTCCGGACTCGCAGGAGCTGGCCACGCAGGTGCGCACGCTGTTCGAGCAGACGTTGGCCAGGACGGGCTGAGCGTCTCCGCGCACGCGCCTGGCCACGCGCACGCCCGCACTGGCGTCAAGCCATGGGGGTTGGAAACACCGGGCAGGCCTGTCTCGCGAGTGCGCTATCCTCAACGGACATGCGCTCTATTTTGATGTTACTTGGATTGTTGGGGCTGTCTTCGCCCGCCTGGGGCGCGGTGCCCGCCGGCTTCGTGGAGACGCCCTTCACCTCCAACACCCTCACGCAGGCCACGGGGATGGCATGGGCGCCGGATGGCTCGGGCCGCCTGTTCATCATCCGCAAGACAGGCGAAATCCGGGTGGTGTCGCTGAAGGACGGCCAGCCCGAAACACTGCCAGCAAGCAGCACGCTGGTGACGCGGGTGTTCGCGACGGAGCCCTCCGTCCACACCAACAGCGAGTGTGGCCTCATCGGCATCGCGTTCGACCCGAACTACGTGGTCAACCGCTACGTCTATTTCTTCGTCACCGTCTCCGCGTCGGAGCAGCAGATTGTCCGCTACACGGATGCGAACGGGACGGGCACGGCGCGCACCGTCGTCGTCAGCCGGCTGCCCACGCGGGGGGAGAACCATGACGGCGGCGCCATTGGCTTCGGCCCGGACGGGAAGCTGTACTGGGCCATTGGTGACCTGGGCAACCGCACGGGCGTGGACGCGGACCTGACGTCGATGGCGGCCAAGGTGAGCCGCGCGAACCTGGATGGCACGCCCGCCAACGACAACCCCTTCAACGACGGCGTGGGGCCCAACAACGAGTACATCTGGGCGCGCGGCTTCCGCAATCCCTTCACCTTCACCTTCCAGCCCGCCACGGGCCGGTTGTGGGTGAACAGCGTGGGCACCGGCTACGAGCAGGTCTTCGTCGTCAACCGGCGCGACCACGCCGGCTACGACGACTACGAGAACGACCAGCCCAGCGGCAACGACTACATCACCCCCGCCGTCAAGTACCGCACCAACGGCACCGATACCCGCGGCCTCACCGCGGGCGGCGCCGTGCGCAGCGGCGGGGTGGCCACCTTCACGACCACCGGAAACCATGGCTTCCGCAAGGGTGAGCGGCTCACGCTCAGCGGCGTGGGGGACGCGAGCTTCAATGGCCTGATGTACGTGGCCAGCGTCACCGATTCCACGACCTTCACCGTGGCGCAGCCGTCGCTTCCGGACGCCGCGAGCGGCGGAGGCACGGCCACGACGCAGCAGCTCGGGGGCTCCATCACCGGCGGCACCTTCTACGACGCGACCCTGTTCGACGCGGCGTACCGGGACAACTTCTTCTTCGGTGACTACAACTCCGGCCAGCTCACGCGCGTCACGCTGGAAGCGGACAACTCGGTGGCCACGGTGGATGCGTGGGCCACCGGCTTCTCCTCGCAGGTGGACCTGTCGGTGGGCCCCGACGGCGCGCTCTATGCCATTGGCGTGACGGGCGGCACCCTGCGGCGCATCACGCCCGCGGCGCCGGGACAGAAGCTGGTGGTCTCCGGGCTCCAGCCGCGCGTCGAGGAGGGCGGACGCGCCGCCTTCACCGTGCGCCTGGCCGAAGCGCCGGCCTCCGAGGTCTCCGTGCAGGTGTCCCGCGCGCTGGGCGGCTCCGAGGACCTGAGCATCATCAGCGGCGCGGCGCTCACCTTCACCGCGTCCAACTGGAGCGTGCCCCAGGTGGTGACGCTCACCGCGGCGGTGGACGAGGACGCGACGCCGGATGTCGCCACCTTCATGGTGGTGGCGGACGGGCTGCCGGAGGTGGCGGTGGTGGCCACCACCATCGACAACAACTCGCCGCGCCTGGAGTTGACCGCGTCGCAGGTGACGATTGTCGAGGGCGGGACAGCGACCTTCGGCGTCTCGCTGTCGCAGCGGCCGTCTCGCAACGTCACGGTGAACGTGACGCGCACCCGCGGTGACGAGGACCTCACCGTCCAGTCCGGGGCGACGCTGACCTTCAGCACCTCCGACTGGAACACCCCCAAGGAGGTCACCCTGGCCGCCGCGCCGGACGCGGACAACCTGGACGGCATGGCCCTCATCACCGTGGCCGCGCCCGGGCTGGACGCGCGCGAGGTGGAGGCCCGCGAGCAGGACACGGACCCGCTGGCGCCCGTCATCCACTCCGAGCCGGTGACGAGCGCCGTGGTGGGCAATCCGTACCGGTACGAGGTGCGGGCGACGGCACGACCCACGCCCACGTATGCCCTGGTGGGCACGGTGGCGGGCATGAGCATTGATGCCGCCACGGGCGTCATCACCTGGGAGCCCACCGAGACAGGCACGGTGGACGTCACCGTGCGCGTGAGCAATGGCGTGGCCCCGGACGCGACGCAGGCCTTCACCATCACCGTGAGCCCGGACTCGCCTCCCACCTCCCTCCTCACGCGCCCGGAGAATGGGGAGCGCGTGTCCGGCGCCACGGCGGAGTTCTATGGAGACTGCGTGGATGACGTGGGCTGCACGCACGCGGAGTTCTATGTGGACGACGTGCTGCGCTACACCGACGTGCAGTCCGAGAACCACTTCCACTTCGGCGGCGAGCACAATCGCTGGGACACCACGGACCTGACGCCGGGCTGGCACCGCGTCCGCTTCGTCGTGGTGGACTCGACGGGGCAGCAGGGCTCCGCCGAGGCGACGGTGTGCGTGGGGGAGGTCCCCTGTGAGCCGCAGCCGTCGGATGCGGGGACGGACGCCGGAACCGATGCCGGGACGGATGCGGGCACGGACGGAGGCACCCAGCCGCCGCCTCCCAACGAGCCGGGCGGCTGCGACTGCAACGCGATGCCGCTGGCGCCGTTGGCCTGGGGCTCGCTCGCGTGGCTCGCGCTCCAGCGGCGGCGGTCGCGCCGCTCCTGAGCGCGGCTCAGCCGTGCTTGCGCGCGCGGCCCTGCTCGGCCGCCTCGTGCAGGGCCTCACTCAGCAGAAGCGCTGGAGACACCAGGTCCTCCAGCGCTTCCTCGCTGTCGGGCATGCCGAGCCGCTCTGCCTTGAGCTGCTCGTCCTCGATGGTGAAGCTCAGGAACTGGCGGCGCAGCCTCTGGAATTGTTGTCGCACGCGCGGGGCTCGCAGGAGGTCGCGGGCCTCGTCGGAGAGGTTCTTCAAGTTGAGCATGGCGTCCACCTCCGCGTCGCCGACCTCCTCGTCCCGCTTGCCAACCGCCTTGAGGAGCTTGTCGCCGAGGCCTTCGGGGCGGATGAGGAGGTCCGGGGGCAGCACCTGGCCGAGCTCCAGCGTCACCACCGTGCAGAGGCGCGTCTTGTCCCCGCTCCGGCGGTACTCCGAGCGGATGCGGAATTGCCGTCCCAGGTGGAGACCTCCCATCTCCCAGGTCCCCAGGGAGTGGGTGTAGCCCCAGTCGCGATGGGCCGCGAACCGTCTCCAGGACTGGTCGCGGCGCTGGAGGCTCTTCCGGAAGGCGAGGCCACCCCTCACCACCGCCACCGCGACGAGCAGATACAGGAGGAGCGAGAACCAGGACCCGAGGCTCATGGGGTGGCGCCTTCCTGGCCTTCGCGCTTCGGCCGCCCGGCGTGGCTGCCCTTCAGCTCCATCGTCCCCGTGGCGTACATGAACCCGGGCGTCGCCATGAAGTACCCGCCGCGCGAGGCCGCGAAGCCCTGCCAGACGACGAGTTGCCGCTGCCAGCGCCGCCAGCGGAAGTAGCCGACGATGCTCGCGACCCCCAAGCCGACCCCGATGAAGCTGGCGAAGATGCCTATTTGTAGCCCGGTCATTCCCGCGAGCATCCCCGCTCCGGGCGTATCGGCCAACCCCCTCCGCGCGTGAGGGTCTCCGGACGGGACGTGGCGGGGCGTCCTCTCCCAAACGGCCTGGAGTTACAGGAACTTGCGCGCATGTCAGACGGAGGGAGTAAGGGAGCAGGCCCCCGCCGCTTGGAGCGAGCAGCGCCTCTGTTGGAGGCTGCCCGCCGGCCAGCGCGCCACGGGAAAGAGGGAAGGTGAACGCCTGATGCGCCTGCTGCATACGTCGGACTGGCACCTGGGACACACGCTGTACGACGTCTCGCGGGACGCGGAGCACGCCGCCTTCCTGGACTGGCTGCTGGAGACCCTGGAGGCGCGGGCGGTGGATGCGCTGCTGGTGGCCGGGGACATCTTCGACACGGCGAACCCCAGCGCGGAGGCGCAGGCGGCGTGGTACCAGTTCGTCGCGAAGGCGCGGCGGCGGATGCCTCGGCTGGACGTGGTGGTGATTGGCGGCAACCACGACTCGGCGGCGCGGCTGGACGCGCCGGACCCGCTGTTCGCGGCGCTGGGCGTGCACGTGGTGGGCGGACTGCCGCGAGCCCGAGGCGCCATGGACCAGGAG
>NZ_JAAIYB010000177.1 GCF_010894475.1 Myxococcus vastator | reverse complement strand
AGGCCCCCCAGGCCGAAGAGGCGCAGGCCGAGGCGGCCCCCGAGGCCAAGCCCGCGAAGAAGGCCAAGAAGCCGGCGAAGAAGGCGCCCAAGGCCGCCGCCGCCACCAAGTAATCAAGATTTACGGCTTTCAAGCCGATGCGCGGGGGTGCCTCTTCCAAGGGAGGTACCCCCGTTGTCTTTGCGGGTCCATAAAAACCCACTTTTCCTCGATTTCTGAGACGCCCTCTCGAAATGCCTATCGAGGTCCAAGAAAACCCATCCGGGTCAGGACTTTCGCGCACCCGTCAATCCGTCCAGTGAACGTGAGATTTGACAGAAACAGAAGAATCCTGCTTAATATGACTTCAGTGAATCACTGACCGTCCCGGACAGGGTCGGAACTCAAACGAGCGCACCAATGATCGAAGCCTTCTCGAAGGTGTCGGAAGCCTCGAAGCTGCTGCTGGAGAAGGGCCTGGGCCCGAGCACCGGCATGGAGGCGCTGAGCATGGTGGGCCACGCGTTGGGCGTGGACCGCGCGTACATCCTGGAGAACCGCGTACAGGGCACCTACGGCCGGTTCATCACCGACATGCGCCACGCCTGGGCGGAGCCGCCCACGCCGTCGCCGCTGGCCAACCCGGTGATGCGGGCCTTCTCCTTCCGCGAGTTCGCGCCGGGCTGGGTGGACATGCTGGAGGCCGGCATGGTGGTGGCGTGCCCCACCCGTGACGCGCCCCCGACGATGAAGGACCTGCTGGAGCGCCAGGGAACGCAGTCCATCCTCCTGTGCCCCATCAACCCCTCCCGGCAGCAGTGGTGGGGCATGGTGGCCTTCGAGGACTGCCGCCGGCCCCGCGCCTGGAAGCCCGAGGAAGTGACGCTGCTCAAGTCCCTGGCGCGCGCGGTGGCGGCGTCCGTCCGACATGGGCAGATGCGCTCCTCGCTGGACCAGGTCCGAAACAGCCTACGCCAGGCGGTGAGCCGCACGCCGGTGTCCGGACTCTGAACGGCAGGCGGGCGGGACGCCTGGCGGCTTGCCGGGGGGCAATGCCGACCCGTGCATGAGCGAGCCTTTCCAGCGCCGGGTTTCTGCTACCCTGGCCGCCCCTTCGCTCACCGCCATGTCCTCAATCGACCCCACCGCGATCAGCCGTCCGCGCTCTTCGGACATCATCAGCGGCTACCACCTCGACAAGCTCGTCGGCAGCGGAGGCATGGGAGAGGTCCACAAGGCCACCCAGCTGTCGCTTGGCCGCACAGTGGCGGTAAAGCTCCTCAACCCCGAGCTGGCGAAGGACCCGTCCTTCATCGCGCGCTTCCAGAAGGAGGCCGCCGCGCTCGCGGCCCTGAGCCATCCCCACATCGTCTCCATCGTCGACAAGGGGAAGACGGACACCACGTACTACCTGGTGATGGAGTTCGTGGACGGCCCGTCGCTGCGGGAGCTGATTCGCGAGCCGCAGCTGGACGTCGTGGGCGCGCTGCGGCGCATGCTGCAGATCTGCCGCGCCATCGAGTACGCGCACGGCCGCGGCGTCATCCACCGGGACCTGAAGCCGGAGAACATCCTGCTGGACCAGCAGGCCGGCGGCATCGCCAAGGTGTCGGACTTCGGGCTGGCGTCCTTCCTGGATGACGCCAGCCCGTCCTCGCGCTACGCGCTCACGTCCACGCACATGTCCATGGGCACGCTGTCGTACATGGCGCCCGAGCAGCGCGTGGACGCGAAGAGCGCGGACGCGCGCGCGGACATCTTCTCGCTGGGCGTCATCCTCTATGAGTGGCTCACGGGCGAGGTGCCGCTGGGCACCTTCGACCCGCCGTCGCGGCGCAAGCCGGGGCTGGACGCGCGGCTGGACATCATCGTCACGCGGTGCCTCAAGCCGGACCCGGAGGACCGCTACCCCTCCGTCACCGCGCTCATCGCGGACCTGGAGCTGCTCGTCCCGGGCAGCCTGCCGTCCCTGGCGCCGGTGAAGCTGACGCACCTGCAGCGCGTCCGCCAGGGCGTGCGCAAGGTGGTGCGCCTGGCCCTGCAGGCCGCGGCCGTGCTGCTGGTGGTGGCGGCGCTGGCCGTGCTGGGCCGGGAGTGGCTGCGCAGCGGGGAGAAGCCCGTGCCGCCGCAGCCGGGGGCCGCGCTGAACGCGGACCTGGGCCCGCCCTCGCCCCGCTCCATGCCGGGCCGGCTGGAGACAGGCTCGGAGAAGCGCACGGTGTCGGTGGGGGACGGGCCGGACGCGCCGTCGCTCCTGGTCGCCGGGCGGCCGGTGGAGGCGGAGGAGAAGGCCATCATCTTCCCGCCCGTGGAGGAGCGCTCGCAGTCGCGCGTGGGCCGTGCCCGCGTGGACGTGGTGGGGCTGGACGGCGACATCGCCGTGCTCAGCGCCCGCGTGCGCGCGGACGCGCCGCCGGACACCTGGAGGCGCCGCGGCTACGTGATGCTCTACGGGCCGTCGCTGCAGGCCCCCTCGGCCGCGCTGCTGCTGCAGGGCAGCACGGGCCGCTACGTGGCGCTCATCCACGACGGCGGGGGCGCGCCGCTGCGGCTCGAGTGGGCCCTGGGCGAGCGCCGCGGCACCATGCTGGGCCTGGCGTCACCGGAGGGCGAGGCCGCGCTGGAGCTGCGGGTGGACGCGGACGGCGTCATGCAGGGCTACGTGGGCAAGGGCAAGGACCAGCGCGCCATTGGCGAGCCGCTCAACCTGGGTCCGGGCTGGATGGAGCACTTCGGGGACGCGCCCGTGCCCGCCTTCGGCTGCATCGAAGGCACCTGCCGCGCCGAGGGCTTCGTCTACACCGTGCGGCGCGCGCCGCCCCCGGGGACGACGGCGCCCGTGCCGGTGGCCAAGGCCGTGGTCGCAGCGGTGCCGGCCAAGGCGGTGCCCGCCAAGCGGCCTCCCCCGCCCCCGAAGAGGCAGCCCGCCAGGGGCTCCTCGAAGAGCCCCACGAAGCGGCGGTAGAGCGTCCGGCAGCACGCGTCCCGGACATTCCAGCGCAGGGGAATATGGCCACGGCCAAGGGATTGCACTATCCCTGGCCCCTCCTATGCGCACCATTCGACTCGGCTTCGCCGCGCTCGCACTCGTCACGGCCCTCACGGCCTGCCACCGTTCCACTTCCACGGCGACACCGCGCGTCCTCGAAACCGCCGCGGAGCAGGTGCAGAAGGGCACCCAACAGGCCCGCACGCTCGCGTTCGCGGGCTTCCACGCCCTGCTCGTCGCGGGTGACGCCACGCTGGCGCAGCAGCGCTTCGATGACGCCATTGCCCGCGACGCGGGAGACGTCTACGCGCTGGCTGGCCAGTCGCTGATGGCACGCCGCGCGGGCCGTCCCGACCGCGCGCTGGTGGCGTCGCTGGAGCTGGCGGCGCGGGCGCCCACGCACCCGCTGGCGGCCGTCGCGGCGCGCCACGTGTTGGATTCGGTGGGCACGTCGCGGGCGCTGGACGACGACATCCTCCGCGGCGTGGAGCGGGCGCTGGCGGCGGGCGCGACGGGCGAGGCCGCCTATCTGCTGCGCGGCGCGCGGATGTCGGTGGCCGTGGTGCGCGGCGACGCGGAGGCCCGCGACGCGGCGATGCTGCAGCTGGGCGGCGTGAGCGAAGTCTCGCTGGTGGGGCCCTTCTCGCCCTTCCACGTGCTGGCCTGGGACGAGCAAGACCCCGTGAGCCAGGGTGGCTCGCTGGCGGGCCCCTTCACCAGCGCCTTCGGTCCGCTGCCGGTGCGCACGGTGCGCGCCCCCGACGGACGGATGGACCTGACGGGCGAGCCCGGCCAGGGCGACCTCTACGTCCAGGCCTTCGACGCGGACGTGACGGAGCCGGGCCTCTACGTGGCCCGCACCGTGAGCGGCACCTCGCACCAGGTGCTGGTGGACGGGGCGCCGCTGATGGAGCGCCGGGCCTGGGAGCGCGCCACCTCCACCGTCACCGCGCGCGCCGTGCAGCTGCCCGCGGGCAAGCACCGCTTCGTCGTGCGTCAGCTCAAGGGCGGCACCTCCGGCCTGCTCACCTTCGCCCTGCTGCGCGTGGACGGGCGTCCGTCCGGCGTGCGCTTCAGCGCGGCCACCGGCGCGGCGCCGACGACGTGGGGCGGCAAGGCCGAGTTCTCCGACGCGACGCCCGGCGTGTTCCCCACCACGGAGGGCTTGAAGACGGCCCTGCACGAGGAGGCCGGCGAGCTGCTGGCCGTGGTGCTGGCGGTGCGGGACGGCCTGCAGCGGGACGCGGACGGCGCGCGGCGGCTGATGGCCTCGGTGGACGCCAACACCCCGGCCCTGCTGTGGCTGCGCGCGGAGGTCGCGTCCGCGGACCGCACCGTGCCTTCCAAGGTGGCGCGCGGCCGGGCCACGCGCGACCTGGAGTCCGTGCTGGCCAAGGACCCGGGCAACGTGGCGGCGCTGCTGCTGCGCGCGGAGCTCTTCCTCGATGAGGGCCAGCCCACCTCCGCCATGGACCTGCTGAAGACGGCGTCCGAGGTGGCCCAGCCCGCCGGCCACCCGGTGTTCATGCTGCGCGCCCGCGCCGCGCTGGCGCTGGAAGTGGAGGCCCTGGCGGAGGAGTCGCTCGCCGCGGCGCTGGAGGCCCAGCCCGGCCTGTGCGAGGCGCTGACGCTCCAGTACAGCCTGGCCCGCCGCCGTGACGCGGCGGAGCGGAGCGACACCCTGGTGGCGTCCCTGGAGGGCTGCCCCGGGACGGTGGTGCGCCAGGCCGAGCACGCGCGCGCGCGCGGTGACATGGAGACGGCGACGAAGCTGTACGGCGAGCTCCAGGCCAGAGACCCCAGCAGCATCAGCCTGGCCAACACGCTGGCCAGCCTCTACGTGTCCAAGCGCCGCTTCGACGACGCCACCGCGGTGCTCCAGAAGCTGGCGACCGTGTGGCCTCGCAACGCGGAGCTGGTGAAGCGCATGGCGGACGTGCGCGAGTACGCGGGCCAGCCGGCCGAGGCGCTCAAGCTGCGCGAGCAGGCGCTGGCGATGGCGGGCGACGACCTGACGCTGCGCCGCGCCCAGGAGCGCGCGAAGACGGGCCGCGAGCTGCTGCAGGCGTACGCCGTGGACGGACGCGAGGCCATCCGCGCCTACGAGGCGGAGCCCGTCAGCGGCGGCAGCGCGGCGGCCTTCGTGCTGGACGCGGCGGCGGTGCGCGTCTACCCCGACGGCAGCATCGTCAACCGCATCCACACGGTGCAGAAGGCGCTGGAGCAGTCGGGCGTGCAGGAGATCGCCGAGGTGACGGTGCCGCGCGGCGCGCAGGTGCTGGCGCTGCGCACGCTGAAGGCGGACGGCCGGGTGCTGGAGCCGGAGAACATCGAAGGCAAGGACACGGTGAGCCTGCCCGGCGTGGCCGTGGGGGACTACGTGGAGGTGGAGTACCTGCTCGCGGAGCCTCCGCGCGGCCCCGCGCAGCCGGGCTTCACGGCGTCCGCCTTCTACTTCCAGATTGCGAACCAGCCCAACGCCTGGGTGACGTACACGGTGGTGGCGCCCAAGGGCGTGGGCATGAAGGTGGACGCCCACGGGATGAAGGTGCCGGAGCCCAAGGTGGACGGCGACGTGGAGGTGTTCCACTTCGAGACGCGCCGCGTGCCGCCGTTCATCCCCGAGCCGGACGCGCCGCCCTCCGCCAACGAGTACCTGCCCTTCGTCATCGTGGGCGCGGGCGCCACGGGCAACGAGGCCCTGGTGAAGCTCTACGGCGACGCCTTCCAGGAGCGCTGGCTGCGCACGGCGGAGGTGGACGCCTTCGCGCGCAAGGCGGCGGAGGGCAAGTCGGGCCTGGACGCGGTGAAGGCGCTGCACGCCGCGGTGATGCAGCGCTTCTCCGGCCGGGACGCCAGCCTGAGCCAGACGGCGGCGTCCACGGTGGCCCAGGACCGGGGCAGCCGGTTGACGGTGATGAAGGCCGGCCTGGACTCGCTGGGCATCCCCTCGCGGGTGGTGGCGGTGCGGACCTTCAACACGGACCCGTCGGCCTACACCTTCCCCCAGGACGCACTGCTGCCCTACGCGGCGCTGCGCGTGGAGGTGCCCGGCACCGAGCCGGTGTGGGTGGACACGTCCGTGCGCTATGGCCCCTTCGGCGAGCTGCCGGAGCTGGCCATGGGCGGCCAGGAGGCGTGGCTGCTGCCCGAGCCCAGCCGCCCGCTGCAGAAGGTGCAGACGCCGCCCATGAAGGAAGTCCCCGGCAAGGAAGTGAAGCTGGCGCTGACGCTCACCGAGGACGGCACGCTCAGCGGGCAGGGCGAGGAGACGTACTCGGGCTTCGAGGCGGCGCAGATTGCCGAGGCCTTCAACCAGCTGTCGGCGGAGAGCCGCAACCAGGCGCTGCAGGGCGCGGTGGCGCGGTACTTCGGCGGGGCGTCGCTGTCGAGCGTGAAGCTGGAGAACCAGGAGCAGGTGGGCGCGCCCTTCGTGCTGCGCTACGAGTTCACCGTGCCGCGCTTCGGGCGGATGGAGGGCGGTCAGCGGATGGCGCTGGGGCCCCTCACCTTCCCCGCGCAGTTGGGCCGGCGCTTCGTGCAGCTGAGCACGCGCCGCACGCCGCTCTACATCGACACCACCGAGGCCAGCCGCACGCAGGTGACTCTGTCCATGCCCAAGGGCTGGAAGCTCACCGACCCCCAGGCGTCACTCCAGGCGGAGAACGCGTTTGGCCGCTTCACCCGCGCGGAGAAGCAGGACGGCTCGACGCTCAGCGTCACCGAGTCGCTGCGCGTGCCGCGCAACCGCGTCATGCCCGACCAGTACGAGCTGTTCTCCGGCTTCACCGGGGACGTGGACCTCATCCAGACGCGGGAGCTGGTCCTGGTGAAGCCGTAGCCAGGGGATGAATAAAGCCGGACGGCGCCGCGTCTTTTCTCCACACCGGCCCCGCACTGGGGGATTCCCAGGGGGGCCGGTGGCAGCACCTGTCTGGTAACCCACGGAGATGACGCGATGACTCCTCGATGGTGGGCTTGTCTGGTGACCTTGCTGGCGGCGCCCATGGTTCACGCGCAGACCGCGCCGGTCCCCGCGTCAGAGCCTGGATATTCCGAATACGCCTACGACGACACGGAGTTCGAGGACGAGGACACGGCGCCCATGGCGCCCTCCGCCCCGCCGCAGCTCCCCGCGGAGAACGCGTCGGCCCGGCCCTTCGCGGGCGCCGTCTGGGCCTCCGGCCACTGGTACTGGGACGGCAACGAGTGGCGCTTCAACGCCGGCACCTGGCTGGCACCCATGGACGGCTACCGGTTCATCAACGGCTACTGGGAGCCGGACGGCCGGATGTGGCGGTGGGTGTCCGGCGGCTGGGCCCGGCATGACTCCCCGGTGGTGGAGATTCCCATCGCCGTGGCGAGCGAAGAGCTGACCACCCAGCAGGCGCCTCCGCCGCTCCGCGTCGAGCACGCGCCAACACCGCCAGCCCCCTCCTACGTCTGGACGCCCGGCTACTGGTACTGGGCCGGCGCCAACTACGTGTGGGTCGGTGGAATGTGGGCCGCCCCGCCGCGTCCTGGGCTCGTCTATGTGTCGTCCCGCTGGGTGCGCCGCGGGCCGTCCTGGTACTTCTCCGCTGGCGGCTGGGCCAACCGGGGCTCGGTGCGTGTCACGGTGCCCGTCTACCGCCACGCGCACGTCACCGTGGCGCGCCGGCACCCGCACTACTTCACGCACACCTGGCGCCGCTACCCGGCGGTGCGCCACCACGTCTACCGCCCCGGGTACAACTACCGGCGCGGCCCCAGCCCGGTGCGTCACCACTACCGTGGCAACAACGGCTACCGCCGGGGCAATGGCAACTACCACCGGGCGTCGCCCGGCGGGAACGGCGGACGGCACGGCGGCTCGCCCGGCGGAGGGCACCGCCGCGGCGACGGTGGACGCCGCGGTGGCCGGGACTGACGCCTCACGGCGCGCTCAGGGAGCCCTCCGAGCGCGCCCCTGCGGAGGAATGGCCGCCGCGCGCTGCTACTTCGCGCCAGCGGCCTCCGCCTCTCGGAAGATGGCCACGACGGGCTCGCCGTCTTCGCCCACGTAGCCGCGATACATGCCGGCGGAGTTGAAGGGCATGGCCACGTTGCCGTCGCGGTCCATCGCGATGACGCCGCCCTCGCCGCCGGCCTTCACCAGGACGTCGTTGATGACGACGTCGGCGGCCTGCCACAGCGGCACGTTCTGGTATTCCACGCGGGCGCAGATGTCATGCGCCACGGCGTAGCGGATGAAGAACTCGCCATGGCCCGTTGCGGACACCGCGCAGCGCGCATCCGCGAACGTGCCCGCGCCGATGATGGGCGCATCCCCCACGCGGCCGTAGCGCTTGTTCGTCATGCCCCCCGTGGACGTGGCAGCGGCGAGCGCGCCCTTCTGGTCCAGGGCCACCGCGCCCACGGTGCCGAACTTGTGGTCCCCGCTCACCGGGTCATATCCCGCCGGCAATGAGGAGGCGGGCTGCTGCCGCGCGCGCTCCTTCTCCAGCGCGCGCTGGAGGCCCTGCCAGCGGTCCTCCGTGTAGAAGTACTTCGGGTCCACCAGCTCCACGCCCCGCGACTTCGCGAAGGCCTCGGCGCCCTCCCCCACCATCATCACGTGCGGCGACTGCTCCATGACGAGCCGCGCCAGCGAGAGGGGGTTCCTCACGCGCCGCACGCCCGCCACGGCGCCCGCCTTGCGCGTCGTGCCGTCCATGATGGCGGCGTCCAGCTCGTTGACGCCGTCGTGCGTGAAGACGGCGCCCTTGCCCGCGTTGAAATGCGGAGAGTCCTCCAGGATGCGGACCGCGGCGCTCACGGCGTCCAGCGCGGAGCCGCCGCCAGCCAGCACCGCATGTCCCGCCTGGAGCGATTGGGTCAGCGCGGCGCGGACCTCGGCCTCGCGCTCCGGGGAGAGGTTCTCCCGGGAGATGACACCCGCGCCGCCGTGGATGACCAGCCCCCACTTGGGCCTGGGCGCGGGCGCGTCACGCGAGGTGGGCTGCTCGCTGTCGGCGCGAGCAACCCCGGCGCTACTGGCACAGCCCATGGGAGACAGCAGCATCACGGCACCCACGACGAGAGCACGGCGGAGGGGAACGGAAGCGGCGGACATTCGAGAGACCTCCAGAGCGCTCCGTCGGTAGCACGCCCTCCAGGGAGGCACAACGCGGGGCCCCGGGAGAATGCACAGTGTCGAGAACGACAAACCGTTCCGACACAGCGAGGTGAGCGCGATGAAGAAGCTGAGAGGGTTGCGAGTGGCCGTGCTCGCGGCGGATGGCTTCGAACAGGTGGAGCTGACAGCGCCGGTCAAGAAGCTGGAGCGGCAGGGCGCCGAGGTGACGATTGTGTCCCCCCACAAGGGCCGCATCCGCGGGATGAACCTCCTCGTTCCGGGGAAGAAGGTCACCGTGGACGCGTCCCTGCGCGAGGTGAAGGCGGCGGACTTCGACGCGGTCCTCCTTCCGGGAGGTTTCGTGAACCCGGACCTGCTGCGGCAGAGCGCGCTCGCCCTGGACTTCGTGCGGGACGCCGACGCGCTGGACTTGCCCATCGCCGTCATCTGCCATGGCCCCTGGGTCCTGATTTCGGCGGGCCTCGTGGAGGGCCGGGCGCTGGCCGCGTGGCCGGGCATCCGCGACGACGTGCGCAACGCGGGCGGCCGGTGGGTGGACGAGCCGGTGATGCGCGATGGCAACTGGGTCTCCAGCCCGGGACCGCGACAGATGTTCGCGTTCATCAAGGGCATGGTGGAGCTCTTCACGGAGAAGATGCCGGAGGTCTCCGCTCGCGCGCCGCGGGTGCCCGTGCGCCAGGCAGCGCCCGCCCTGTGGCCGAAGCTGCTCGCCGGGACGCTGGCCACCGCGGCGCTCGGCCTGGGCGCGCGGCGGCTGGCCCTGCGCTGAGACGTCACCGGCCCTTGGCGAAGCGGTCCGCCGAGGGCCTTCGTCCCACGGCTACATCCACCCGAGTTGGAGCCGCGCCACGTCCGACATGCGCTCTTGTCCCCAGGGCGGGTCCCAGACGAGCTCCACGCGCGTCTCCGCCACCCCGGGCACCGAGCCCACCTTGGTGCGCACGTCCTCCACCAGCACCGGCCCCATGCCGCAGCCGGGCGCGGTGAGCGTCATCTGGATGTCCACGCGCTGTCCGCCTTCCGGCAGCGGCTCCGCCTTGCACGCGTACACCAGCCCCAGCTCCACGATGTTCACCGGAATCTCCGGGTCATACACCGTGCGCAGCTGCTCCCAGACCTGCTCCTCGTTGAACTCGCTGGCGTCGCCGGCGGCCCGCTCCTTGGGGGCGTACTCCTCCCCCAGCGCGCCGCCGTCCTTCTCGTCGATGCGGAAGAGCTGACCGTAGGGGTCCTGCACCGTGAGATTTCCGCCGAGCGTCTGCGTCACCCGCAGCTCGGAGCCCCCGGGCAGCACCACCCGGTCTCCGCTGGGGATGATTGTCGCGGACACGTCGCGCTCCAGCACCGCCATCATTCCTCGCATGTGGCCCTCCACCCCTACTCCGTGGACACGGCCTCGCCGCGTCCCTCCAATGCCGCGCGCAGCGTGTGCCAGGCCAGGCTGGCGCACTTCACCCGCGCGGGAAACTCGCTGACGCCGGACAGCACCGCCAGCTTGCCCAGCGCGTCCACGTCCACCGACTCCGGACCTTCCGTCACCAGCTTGTGGACGCGCTCGAAGATGACCTCCGCCTCCGCGCGGGTCCGGTCCTTCACCGCCCCCGTCATCAACGACGCGGACGCCTTGGAGATGGCGCAGCCCTGGCCCTGGAAGGCCACGTCCTTGATGACGCCGCCCTCCACCTTCAACGTCACCACCAACTGGTCGCCGCACAGCGGGTTGTGGCCCGCCGCCTCCGCGGTGGCGCCCTCCACCACGCGGTAGTTGCGTGGCCGCTTCGAGTGCTCCAGCACGACCTCCTGATAGAGGTCCTTCAAGTCATCCGATGCACTCACTGGAACACCTCCAGGACCTTGTGCAGGCCGCGGACGAGCGCGTCCACGTCCTCGCGCGTGTTGTAGAGCGCCAGCGACGCCCGGGACGTGGCCGGCACCTTGAAGTGCTGCATCACCGGCTGCGCGCAGTGGTGGCCCGTGCGGATGCAGATGCCCTCACGGTCCAGGATGGTGCCCACGTCGTGCGGGTGGACCTCCGCCAGCATGAAGGACAGCACGGCGGACTTCTCTCGCGCCGTGCCCACCATGCGCAGCCCCGGCACCGCCTCCAGCGCCTGCGTGGCGTAGGCCAGCAGCTCCCGGTCGTGCGCGGCGACGTTCTCCATCCCCAGCGCCTCCAGGTAGCGGATGGCCGCCGCCAGGCCCACCGCGCCCTCCAGGTTGGGCGTGCCCGCCTCGAAGCGGTACGGCACCCGGTTGTACGTCACCTTCTCCATCGTCACGGAGAGGATCATGTCGCCGCCGCCCTGGTAGGGCGGCATCGCCTCCAGGAGCTCCTTGCGGCCGTACAGCACGCCGATGCCGGTGGGGCCGAACATCTTGTGCCCGCTGAAGGCGTAGAAGTCGCAGCCCAGGTCCTGCACGTCCACGGGGAAGTGCGTCACCGCCTGCGCGCCGTCCACCAGCACGGGGATGCCCTTCGCGTGGGCCCGCCGCGTGAGCTCCTTCACCGGCACCACGGTGCCCAGCGCGTTGGACACCTGCGTCACCGCGAGGATGCGCGTGCGCTCCGTCAGCAGCGCGTCCACGGCGTCGAGCACCAGTTCGCCCCGGTCATCCACGGGGATGACCTTGAGCACGGCGCCCGTCTGCTCGCACAGCATCCGCCAGGGGACGATGTTGGCGTGGTGCTCCATCTGGGTGATGAGCACCTCGTCCCCGGCGCCGATGTGCTTGCGCCCGTACGTCTGCGCCACCAGGTTGATGGCCTCGGTGGTGCCACGCACGAAGACGATTTCCTTCGCGTCCCGGGCGTTGATGAAGCGGCGCACCGTCTCACGCGCGCCCTCGTAGGCCTCCGTGGCGCGCTCGGACAACACGTGGACGCCGCGGTGCACGTTGGCGTTGTCGTGCTGGTAGAAGCGCACCAGCGCGTCGATGACGGCCTGCGGCTTCTGCGCCGTGGCGGCGCTGTCCAGGTACACCAGCGGCCGGCCCCGCACCTCCTGGTGGAGGATGGGGAAGTCCTCGCGGACCTTCTTCACGTCGAAGCCGCTCATGCCGTCACCTCGCGTTGCGCCGCGCCCGGCAGCTTCAAGGCCAGGAGCGCCTCGATGTTCGCGCGCACGGGGCCGGCGGGCACCGCCTCCACCACCTCGCGAGCGAAGGCGTAGGTGAGCAGCCGCTCCGCCTCCGCCTGGGGCACGCCGCGCGAGCGCAGGTAGAACAGCGCCTGCGCGTCCAGCCGCCCCACCGCCGCGCCGTGCGCGCACTTCACGTCATCCGCGAAGATTTCCAGCTGGGGCTTTGCGTCCGCCTGCGCCGACTCCGACAGCAGCAGGTTGCGGTTCTGCTGGCGCGAATCCGTGCGCTGCGCGTCCTGCCGCACGCGGATGAGCCCGTGGAAGGTGCCGCGTGACTGGCCGTCCAGCACGCCCTTGTACAGCTCCCGGCTGGTGCACCGGGGCACCGCGTGGTCCAGCGCCGTGCGGTTGTCCAGGTGCTGCGCGCCCTGCCCCACGTACAGGCCATTCAGCGTCGCATCGCCACCCTCGCCCGCGAAGGCCGCGTGGACCTCGTTGCGCGCCATGGCCCCGCCAAAGGCGAAGGCATGCGACGCGAAGCGGCTGTCCCGCCCCTGCCGGGCATGGAGCGCCCCCAGGTGCAGCGCCGCGTCCGCCTCCACCTGGACTTTGTAGTGGTGGAGGCTGGCGTTGTCGCCCAGCGTCACCTCCGTCACCGCGTTGGTGAACGTCGCCGCCGAGCCCGCGGGGCCCGCGCTGGCATACGTCTCCACCAGCGTCGCCTCGCTGCTCTCCTCCGCCACCACGAGGATGCGTGGGCTGGACAGCACCGGTGCGTCGCCGCGCGTGAGGAACACCAACTGCACGGGCACCTCGCTCAGCGCGCCCGGCGCCAGCCGCAGCAGCGCGCCCTCCTCCAGCAGCGCCGCGTTGAGCGCGGTGAAGGCGTGCTCCTTCGCCAGGGCCCGCTGCCCCAGCAGGGACTCCAGCAGCTCGCCGTCCTCGCGCACCGCGTCCCGCAGCGGCTTCAGCGTCAGCCCGCGCGGCAGGCCCGCCACGGACGACAGCTCCGGTGCCAGCCGCCCGTCCACGAACACCAACCGGGGCCCCGGCAGGCCCAGCCGCTCCACCACCGCCGACAGGTGAGCGGTGTCCCGGGGCGCCTCCGTCCGTGGAAGGAACGTTCCTTCCGCGATGGACCCCAGCCGGGAGTACTTCCACGCCTCGTCACGCGTCGTGGGCAGGCCCTGCCGCTCGAAGTGGGACAGGGCGTCGGCGCGCAGGCGCTTGAGCCACTGTGGCGCGGACGCCTGTTCGGGCGCCGCCTGGAAGCGCGTGGCCACGTCCAGGTAGTGCGCCAGGGCCGCCGTCATCGCCGTGCCTCCGCCGCCGACGCCTTGGCGCCGTCCAGGCCCAGCCAGCCGTAGCCCTTCTGCTCCAGCTCCAGCGCCAGCTCGCGCCCGCCAGAGCGGACGATGCGGCCCGCCGACATGACGTGCACCTTGTCCGGGACGATGTAGTCGAGCAGCCGCTGGTAGTGCGTAATCAGCACCATGCCGCGCTCGGGCGAGCGCAGCGCGTTGACGCCGCCGGCCACCGTGCGCAGCGCGTCGATGTCCAGGCCGGAGTCCGTCTCATCGAGAATGGCCAGCAGCGGCTCCAGCACCGCCATCTGGAAGATTTCGTTGCGCTTCTTCTCGCCGCCGGAGAAGCCCTCGTTCACCGAGCGGTTCATGAAGGCCGCGTCGAGCTGCACCAGCTTCGACTTCTCCTTGGCCAGCTGGAGGAAGTCCATGGCGTCCAGCTCCTCCAGCCCCTTCGAGCGGCGCTGCGCGTTGAGCGCGGTGCGCAGGAAGTGGATGTTGCCCACGCCCGGAATCTCCACCGGGTACTGGAAGGCGAGGAACACGCCCGCGGCGGCGCGGGCCTCGGGCGACAGCTCCAGCAGCGGCTTGCCGTCGAACAGCACCTCGCCCTGCGTCACCTCATAGCCGTCACGGCCCGCCAGCACACTGGCCAGCGTGCTCTTCCCGGAGCCGTTGGGGCCCATGATGGCGTGGACCTCACCGGGGGCGACCTCCAGGTCGATGCCCTTGAGGATGTCCTTGCCCGCCACGCGGGCGTGCAGGTTGCGAACAGTCAATAGCGCCATACCTACCCCACGCTCCCTTCCAGGCTCACTCCGAGCAGCTTCTGCGCTTCCACCGCGAACTCCATCGGGAGCTCCTTGAACACCTGGCGGCAGAAGCCGTTGACGATCATCGACACCGCGTCCTCCTGCGAGATGCCCCGCTGCCGGCAGTAGAAGAGCTGGTCCTCGCCAATCTTCGACGTGGACGCTTCATGCTCCACCTGTGCCGACGCGTTCTTCACCTCGATGTACGGCACCGTGTGGGCGCCGCACTTGTCACCGAGCAGCAGCGAATCGCACTGCGTGTAGTTGCGTGCGTTCTGGGCGCTCTTGAGCACCTTCACCAGCCCGCGGTACGTGTTCTGTCCGCGGCCGGCGGAGATGCCCTTGGACACGATGGTGCTGCGGGAGTTCTTCCCGATGTGCACCATCTTCGTGCCCGTGTCCGCCTGCTGCATGTTGTTGGTGAGCGCCACCGAGTAGAACTCGCCCACCGAGTCATCCCCCTTGAGGATGACGCTCGGGTACTTCCACGTAATCGCCGAGCCCGTCTCCACCTGCGTCCATGAAATCTTCGCCGCCCGGTGCGCGATGCCGCGCTTGGTGACGAAGTTGTAGATGCCGCCGCGCCCCTCCGCGTCGCCCGGGTACCAGTTCTGCACCGTGGAGTACTTGATGGTGGCGTTGTCCAGCGCCACCAGCTCCACCACCGCGGCGTGCAGCTGGTTGGTGTCGCGCTGGGGGGCCGTGCAGCCCTCCAGGTAGCTCACGTGGGAGCCCTCCTCCGCGACGATGAGCGTGCGCTCGAACTGGCCCGTCTCCGCCGCGTTGATGCGGAAGTACGTGGACAGCTCCATGGGGCAGCGCACGCCCTTGGGGATGTAGACGAACGAGCCGTCGCTGAAGACGGCCGAGTTGAGCGCGGCGAAGTAGTTGTCCGAGTACGGCACGACGGTGCCCAGGTACTTCTTCACCAGCTCCGGGTGCTCGCGCACGGCCTCGGAGAACGAGCAGAAGATGACGCCCGCCTTGGCCAGCTTGTCCTTGAACGTGGTGGCCACCGACACCGAGTCGAAGACGGCGTCCACCGCCACGTTCTGCAGCAGCTTCTGCTCATGCAGCGGGATGCCGAGCTTCTCGTAGGTGCGCAGAATCTCCGGGTCCACCTCGTCCAGGCTGGCCTTCACCGGCTTCTGCTTCGGCGCCGAGTAATAGCGGATGGCCTGGTAGTCGATGGGCGCGTAGGTGACGGCCTGCCACGTGGGCTCCTGCATCGTCTTCCAGTGGCGGAAGGCCTTGAGGCGCCAGTCGAGGAGGAACTCCGGCTCGCCCTTCTTCGCGGAGAGCTGACGGATGACGTCCTCGTCCAGCCCCGGGGGAAACGTGTCCGACTCCACCTGGGTGACGAAGCCCGCCGCATACGGGCGGCGCGTCAGTTCCTGGAGGGTTTCGGTGCTCATGAGCGGACTCCTGTCGCGGAAGCGGAAGCGGGTTGGCCAGCGGCCGGGGAAGGCGCCGGGCGGGCGGGTGTCCCCAGGCC
>NZ_JAAIYB010000176.1 GCF_010894475.1 Myxococcus vastator | reverse complement strand
CCCACCGCCAGCGTGCGCCCCGCGCCGCCCCCCGAGGACCCAACCCACCGGATGCAGCCGCTGGCCGTGTGCCGCTCGGATGGCGCGGCCCCGTTGGATGCGTCGCGTCGCTACTTCGAGGAAGGCCGCTTCGAGGAAGCCCTGTCCTGCGCCGCCCAGGCCGCAGCGCTGGAGCCGGACCTGGCCACCGCCCACGCGGAGCGCGGCGTGGCGCTGGCCGCCCTGGGCCGCGAGACAGAGGCGCAGCTCGCCTATGCGCGGGCGCTCGCCATCGACCCGGGGGAACCGTCCGCGCTCCTGGGCTCGGCGCACCTGTACGCCGTGCAGCTGTCCTCCACGCGGGAGCGGGATGAGCTGGGCGCGCTCTACGCCGAGCGCGGCCTGTCCCAGCCCAACACGCCCCCGGAGCTGATTCCGCACCTCGCGCTGGTAGCCTCCATGGCCTTCAATGATTTGGGGCAGGCGGAGTCCTCGCTGGCGCACTCGGCCATCGTCCTGGCGCGCAACCCCGGCAGCCGCGAGGCCCTCTACGAGCGCGCCCTGGCCCTCTTCGAGCTGTGCCGCTTCCGCGAGGCCCGCACCACCTTCACCCGCCTCGTGGACGACCCGGAGCGCGCCGCGCACGCCCACCACCACCTGGGGCTCCTGCTGGAGCGCGAGGGCAAGTGGAAGCAGGCGCAGGGCCACTTCGACCAGGCGCGCACGCTGGCGCCGGACGACTTCCCCGAGCCGCCGCTGCCCGAGGAGGAGGACTTCCGCGCCGAGGTGGTGAAGGCCGTCGCCGAGCTGCCCAGGGACATGCGGGGGGACTTGGACGGCGTGCCCGTCACGGCGGAGGAGCTGCCCGCGGACGCGGACCTGCTGGCCAACCAGCCGCCGCTGTCGCCCACGATTCTGGGCCTCTTCCGGGGCCCGCCGCTGGGCGAGCCCTGTGACGGCTCCGAGGTGCCGTGCCGCTCCGTGGTGCTCTACCGCCGCAACCTGGCACGCGCCGTCCGGACGCCCGAGGAGCTTCGCGAGCAGATCCGCGTGACGTTGCTGCACGAAATCGGGCACCTTCGCGGCGAGGACGACGAAGAACTGGCCGCTCGCGGCCTGGAGTGAGCCTGATGCCCCCCCATGCAGCCCTGCCCGTCGCGCGTGTCAGCCCCAAGGGGGCGCGCTCGCTGCGGCACTTCAATCCCTGGGTATACCGCACCGAAATCGCCGCCCCGCCCGACGTGAAGGGCCCCGGCGCCGTGGTGCTGGTGGTGGACGCCCAGGGCAACCCCATTGGCCAGGCCCTCTACGCCCGCCGCTCGCCCCTGGCGCTGCGCCTGCTGACGCGCAAGAGCCCCGCCGAGGAGCCGGTGGACGACGCCTTCTTCCGCCGCCGCCTGGAGGCCGCCCTGGCGCGCCGGGCGTTCCTGTCCGGCCGTGACGGGCTGCGGCTGGTGCACGGCGAGGCGGACCAGCTCCCGGGCCTCTTCGTGGACCGCTACGGAGAGGGCCTCACGCTCCAGACGCTCTCGGAGGGCATGGACGCGCGCAAGGAGACGCTGGCGAAGATGCTGGTGGAGCTCACCGGCGCCACCCACGTCATGTGCAGGGATGACGCCTCCGGCCGTGACTTCGAGGGCCTGCCGCGCGAGGCGCGCCTGCTGCACGGCGAGGGCGCCGCGCGCTTCACCTACCACGAGGGGGAGAACCGCTTCGAGGTCGACCTCCAGGGCGACATGAAGACGGGCGCCTTCCTGGACCAGGTGGACAACCACCTGCGGGCCGGGGAGCTGGCGCGCGGCGATGGGCTGGACCTCTTCAGCTACCACGGCGGCTTCGCGCTCTCGCTGGCACGCACCTGCACGTCCGTGCTGGCGGTGGAGCAGGACGAGAAGGCCGCCGCGCGCGCCAAGGCCAACGCCGAGGCCAACGGCCGCGCCAACGTCACCGTGGAGAACGCCAACGCCTTCGACGTGCTGCGCCGCTTCGACACCAGCGGGCGTCGCTTCGACACCGTGGTGTTGGACCCTCCCGGGCTGGCCAAGCGCCGCGAGGGCCTGGCCACCGCGCTGCGCGCCTACCATGAGCTGAACCTGCGCGCCTTCCGCTGCCTCAAGCCGGACGGGCTGCTCGTCACCTGCTCCTGCTCCGGCAAGCTGGACCGCGCCGCCTTCGAGGAGATGGTGCTGGCGGCCGCCGCGGATGCGAAGCGGCCGGTGCAGATTCTGGAGCGGCGGGGCGCGGGGCTGGACCACCCGGTGCTGGCCGGGCTGCCGGAGACGGAGTACCTGAAGGCCCTCTACGTGCGCGCCCTCTGACGAGGCAAGGGGAGGGGCTGGGGCCTACGGAATCCCCAGCTCCTTGCGCAGCCGGCCCACGACCTTGAAGTACTCCGTCCGGGGGAAGGGGACGTTGAGGATGTGGAAGTCCTTCTTCGCCAGGCCCACGCAGCCGAAGCAGTAGTTGCAGTCCTGCAGGTTGCGGCTCAGCACCAGGTACGCGCTGGTGGAGCAGTTCTCGCTCTGGACGCAGTACGCGCAGGCGTTGCAGCTCTTGCAGTCCACGCAGTGCGAGCAGTTGTTGCACAGCTCGCACCGAGTGCAGTGCGTGCACGTGAAGCAGCTGTCGCAGTCCTTGCAGAACATGCAGTTGGCGCAGCGCTGACAGCCCTCACACGCGTAGGAGCCGGGGTTGCCCGGGTCGGACGCGAAGCTCTTGGCCAGCTTCTGGAACTGCTCCAGGAACTCCCGCTTGCCCAGGGTGGACACCAGCTCCCGCGCCGCCTTCTCCTGCGCGACCAGGTCCGCCTTCTCGGGCCGCGTTCCTTTGTCCTTCACCACCTGGGACACTCCTTCATCAGTTCGGACCGGGCCTCAGGCGAGCCAGTCCCGCGAGGTCGATGCCGCGCGCCACCCGGCGCACCTCCACCGTACCCGGAAATCCCCGGCTGGTGACGGCAACCACGTAGCGCCCCCCCACAAGGAGGTTCGCTTCGGCCACGGACTCCTCCGCGTCGTACCGCACGAAGCCCACGGCGTCGTCCAGGTGGATGGGCGCGGACGGGTCACTGGCCGGCTTGCCCCGGGAGCGGTCGGCGGCCTCCTGGATGGCCTTGCCAATGCGCTCGCCCATGGTGGTGTCCACGATGCGCACCTTCACCTCGCGCCCCTCACCTCGGGTGAAGCGCCGCTCGGCCTCGGAGACGGACACCTCGCCGTACTTTCCGGTGGAGCCCTGGGTGTGCGCCACCGTGAAGCCGTCCAGCCGTTCTGGAAGGAAGGGCGCCAGTTGCTTGAAGTACACGCAGGGCGCGCTCGCCGCCGGCACCACGGGTGCCACCTCCGGGGACGCGCCGGACTCGCCGAGGCATCCCGTGCCCAGGACGAATGCGAGAAAAGCGCCAGAGCGCCTGGGGAGAAAAGAGTCGCGCACGAACGAATCAAAGGGTATCCCCGCCCCGCGCGCAATGGACCTCTCGAAGCTCAATCCTCCGCAGCGCGAGGCCGTGGTCACCCTCGAGGGACCGCTCCTCGTGCTGGCAGGCGCTGGCAGCGGCAAGACTCGCGTCATCACCCACCGCATCGTCCACCTGCTCAACGAGCGGCCGGGCCTCATCATGGCCCGCAACATCCTGGCGGTGACCTTCACCAACAAGGCCGCCACGGAGATGAAGGAGCGCCTGGTCCACATGGCGGGGCCTCGCGCGCAGGGCGTGCTGGTGTGCACCTTCCACGCCTTTGGCGCGGAGATGCTCCGCGAGGACATCCACCGGCTGGGGTGGCCCCGGAAGTTCGCCATCGCCGACATGGGCGACCAGCTGGCCAACATCCGGCGCGCCATGCGTGAGCACAAGATCGACGACCGGTCGTTCGATGCGCGCAAGGTGCTCAACCTCATCTCCAAGGCGAAGAACTCCGGCAAGGCGCCGGAGCCCAAGCCGGAGGGGATTGGGGATGACTACGACCTCATCACCCACATGGTGTACCCGGACTATCAGCTGTCGCTGAAGGCCCAGGGCTCCGTGGACTTCGACGACCTGCTGCTGCTGCCCGCGCGCCTGCTGCGTGAGCACCCGGACCTCTACGAGAAGTACACCCGGCGCTTCCGCTACCTGCTGGTGGACGAGTTCCAGGACACCAACACCGCGCAGCTGGAGCTGCTGAAGCTGCTCGCGGGCCGCTCCCGCAACGTGTGCGCGGTGGGTGACGACGACCAGTGCATCTATTCGTGGCGCGGCGCGGAGGTGCGCAACATCCTCGACTTCGACCGCCTCTTCCCGGGAGGGAAGGAGGTCCGGCTGGAGCAGAACTACCGCTCCGTCCAGACGGTGCTGGACGCGGCCAACGCCGTCATCGCCAAGAATCCCGAGCGCAAGGCCAAGCAGATGTGGACCGACCGCAAGGGGGGCGCGAAGGTGAAGGTGGTGACGTGCCCCAATGACGAAGAGGAGGCCCGCTTCGTCGCGCACGAAATCCAGAAGCACATGGCCCTGGGCGTCTCCGCGGACGACATCGCCGTGCTCTACCGGACCAACGGCCAGTCCCGCCCCATCGAAGAGACGCTGCGGGAGAAGAACATCGGCTACGAGGTGGTGGGCGGCAGCGAGTTCTTCGACCGGCGCGAGGTGAAGGACGTCATCGCGTACTTCAAGGTCATCGTGAACAAGCTGGACGAAATCTCGCTCCTGCGCATCGTCAACGTGCCCTCGCGCGGCATTGGCGACGTGACGATGGAGCGCCTGAACGTCCACGCGCGGGGCGAGGGCGTCACGCTGTGGACGGTGATGAAGAAGGCCACCGACTATGAGGACCTGCCGCCGGGGGCCGGGGCCCGGGTGGCGGACTTCGTGGACCTGGTGGAGCGCTACCGCGCCGCGTACGAGCACGGCCAGCTGGCCAACGTGACGCGCAAGCTGCTGGAGGAGATTGGCTTCCGCGAGGCCACCCGCGCCCATGCCACCAGCGCCACCGCCGCGGACAAGAAGCTCAAGGGCGTGGACGGCGTGCTCAACTCGCTGGAGAACTTCGAGAAGCGCGAGGGCCCCAAGGCCAGCCTGCCCACGTACCTCAACCGCCTGAGCCTGGACACCCGGCAGGAGGAAGAGGAGGTGCCGGGCGGCAACCGCCGCGTCACCCTGATGACGGTGCACGCCTCCAAGGGCCTGGAGTACCGGCTCGTCTTCTTCATCGGCATGGAGGAGGACCTGATGCCCCACGGGGGCATGCAGGGCGAGGCGCAGAACCTCGAGGAGGAGCGGCGCCTCTGCTACGTGGGCATCACCCGCGCCAAGGAGGTGCTCTACCTCACCCGCGCGGCCACCCGCGTGAAGCGCGGCAAGGAGGTGCCCCGGACGCCCTCCCGCTTCCTGGAGGACCTGCCGCCGGAGGTGACGGAGATGGTGGAGATGGACGCGCCGCGTCAGGGGCCTCCCACCTCGGAGGAGAAGAACTTCTTCGCCAACCTGAAGGAGCGCTTCAAGAAGCCCGGGATTCCAGGGGCCCCTCCCGGCGGCGGCGGGCCGTCCGGGGGAGCGGCCAGGTAGGTGGGCAGGGAATCCAGACGTCCGGTGCGGTGCGACCTTGACTTGATCCGCCACACCCACTAGGACGGTCGGCCTTTCCGGGCCTCCGTGAAGTTTTCACGGACGACCCGCGGTTGAATCAAGCACGAGCAGCGGTCCCTGGAATGCACACGGCGGCCGCGAGAAGTCTGGAGTGCACGAAATGTCGCAGAAGACCTACAGCGCGAAGGCTGGGGACATCAAGCGCCAGTGGCACGTCATTGACGTGTCCGACAAGGTGCTGGGCCGCGCGGCGAGCCAGATTGCCACCCTGCTGAAGGGCAAGCACAAGGCCATCTACACGCCGTCCATGGACACGGGCGACCACGTGGTCGTCATCAACGCCGACAAGGTGAAGGTGACGGGCACGAAGGAGCAGGACAAGATGTACTACCGGCACCCGCGTGCGGGTTTCCCGGGCGCCCTGAAGATCACCAACCTGGAGAAGCTCCGCCAGCGTCACCCCGAGGACATCATCATCAACGCCGTGCGGCGCATGCTTCCGCGCAACGCGCTGGGTCGCCAGATGATGACGAAGCTGAAGGTCTACGCAGGTGACACGCACCCGCACGCGGCCCAGAAGCCTGCCGCGTTCGAGGTCGAGGCGTAAGGGAGATAACGTCCATGCCCATCCACCAAGAGCTCGGTTTCTACGCCACCGGCCGCCGCAAGGAGGCCACCGCCCGCGTCTGGATTCGTCCTGGCACTGGCCTCGTCACCATCAACGGCCGCGAGCTGAACGAGTACTTCGGCCGCGAGACGTCCAAGATGGTCCTCAACCAGCCCCTCGAGATCCTCGAGCAGAAGGGCAAGGTTGACGTCACGGTCAACGTCAAGGGTGGCGGTCTCTCCGGCCAGGCCGGCGCCATCCGTCACGGCATCGCCCGTGCGCTGTGCTCCTTCAACCCGGAGTTCCGTCCGGCGCTGAAGAAGGCCGGCTTCCTCACCCGCGATGCTCGCGCGGTCGAGCGCAAGAAGTACGGCCAGCCGGGCGCGCGTCGCCGGTTCCAGTTCTCCAAGCGCTAAGCTACTCGCTCGGCAGCTGGGTTGTCCTCACGCGGCGGGGGTCCTCATTCGGGGGCCTCCGCCGATGTGTTTTCGGGGTCCATCACGCCCCATCGCATGCGTGCGCGAGCGTCTGGTAGCATCCGCTCCGCTCATGGAACTCAACGAGATCCTCCAGATCGCCCTGCGCGGCGGTGCCTCCGACATTCATCTCAAGGCAGGCCTGCCGCCCATGTTCCGCGTGGACGGCTCGCTGGTTCCGCTGAAGGACGGCCGCCGCCTCCCTCCCGAGGAGGTGGCGCGCATGGCCTTCGGCATCATGAACGAGTTCCAGAAGGAGAAGTTCAAGGCGAGCAACGAGGTGGACCTGGCCTACGGCGTGCCGGGGCTCGGGCGCTTCCGTGTGAACGTCTTCCAGCAGCGCGGCACCGTGGGCGCCGTGCTGCGTGTCATCCCCTTCAAGGTGATGACCATCCAGGACCTGATGCTGCCCCAGATTCTCGCCAAGATTTGCGGCGAGGAGCGCGGCCTGGTGCTGGTGACGGGCACCACGGGCTCCGGCAAGTCCACCACGCTGGCGGCGATGATCGACCACATCAACGCCAACGAGACCAGCCACGTCATGACGATTGAGGACCCCATCGAGTTCCTCATTCGCGACAAGCGCTCCATCGTGAACCAGCGCGAGGTGGGCGTGGACACGATGAGCTTCGCGCAGGCGCTCAAGAGCGCGCTGCGGCAGGACCCGGACGTCATCCTCGTGGGCGAAATGCGAGACCACGAAACCATTGAAACGGCGCTCCACGCCGCAGAGACGGGCCACCTGGTGATGTCCACGCTGCACACGCTGGACGCCACGGAGACCATCAACCGCATCGTCTCCGCCTTCCCGCCGCACCAGCAGAAGCAGGTGCGCCTCCAGCTGGCCAGCGTGCTCAAGGGCGTGGTGTCCCAGCGACTGGTGCCGCGCGCGGACGGCAAGGGCCGCGTGGCCGCCGTGGAGGTGCTGCGCGTCACGGCCCGTGTCCGCGAGATGATTGAAGACAAGGACCGCACGAAGGAGATCCACGACGCCATTGCCCAGGGCACGGACACGTACGGGATGCAGACCTTCGACCAGTCGCTGATGAGCCTGGTGCGGCAGGGGCTCGTCACCTACGAGGAGGCCCACCGGCAGGCCACCAACCCGGACGACTTCGCGCTGCGCTTCTCCGGCATCAGCGGCACGTCCGACTCGAAGTGGGACAACTTCGATTCGAAGCCCGGCGAGTCGCGGCCCATCCCCGGCTCCTCCGCCTTCGCGCAGAAGGGGGCGCCCACGGGGGTGCCGGCGCCGCAGGCCGCGCCCGCTCCGGCGCCCATGGCGCAGCCCATGCGCCAGGCGGCTCCGGCGCCCCAGCAGATGCGTCCGGGCGCTCCGCCGCCGCAGGCCACGCGTCCGGGGGCTCCGGCAGGCGCGCCGGTGGGGCGTCCCGTGGCGCCGCCCGCCGCGCGCCCGCCAGCGCCCGCTCCGGCCCCTGCACCCGCCGCGGCAGGCGGGGACGACGACTTCCAGATCGAGCGCTTCTAACGGAGCCGCTGTTCCCGGCAGCGGCTGCTACGCGTCGTCCTCACCCAGCAGCGCGCGCAGCCGGGACAGGCGGATGGGGCCGACGAGGCCCTCCTTGGACAGCGCCTGGAGCAGCTGCGCGGTGGCCTGCACCTTGGCCTCCTGCTCCTCCTCGGGCCGGTCCACCACCTCCGCGTCGAGCACGGCCTCCATGTGCTCGGGGTTGATGGGCGCGGGCCCTTCCGACCACGCGATGTCGAAGAGGGCGCGGGCCATGCTCTCGCGCACCTTCCGCTCCGCGTCGTTGGCCGCGGCCTTCACGAACGTGAGGAAGAGCGCGTCCACCGCCTCCTTGGTGAGCGCGGCCAGCGCGGGCACCTCGCCCAGCGCCTCCTTCACGTACTCGCTGTCGAACGCGTCCACGTCCTGCTCGTAGCCGAAGGCCTCCTCCAGGAGGACGGAGGCCAGGAACGCGTCCGTCTCCTCCGGGCTGGCGCCTTCCTCGGCCAGGGCCTCGCGCGCCTTCTTCGTGGGCTCGGCCAGGGTGGCGTCCTGCTCCAGCGCGCGGACCGCGGCGTGGGCCGCCAGCAGCACGAGCGAGGCCTGGGCATCGGTGGACAGGGTTCGGCCTCCCACACCCAGCAGCACGGACTTGTGCTTCGGGTTCGCGGAGGCGGCGTCGGTGAAGGCCTGCTCTTCCGTGGAGAGGTCTCCGCCCGATTGCTGCTTGAGGAGCGTCTCCCGAGCGGCATCGGCGGCGAGGAAGCGGGCGAGTACGGGGTGCATGGCCGGGCCTGTTACCACATGCTAGGTATCCCGCCATGCCTCCGGAGGACGAAGGGCCCGACGCTGTTCGCCGTGCCACGGACGCGTGCCTGAAGCTCCTGTCCATGCGCGCGCGCAGCCGCCGCGAGCTGGAGCAGGCCCTGGCCCGGAAGGGCTTCACCGAAGCGGTGTGCGAGGCCGCGCTCGCCCGCGTGAAGGACTGGGGCTACCTGGACGACGAGCGCTTCGCGCGCGAGCGGGCCACCCTGCTGCTGGGCCGGGGCCGCCTGGGGCCGGAGGCGGTGGCCCACCGGCTGCGGGCGCACGGGCTGGAGGAGGGGACGGCCCAGCAGGCCCTCTCCGAGGCGCGCGACGCGGTGTCCTTCGACGCGCTGGCCACGGCCCGCGCGGTGCTGGAGAAGCGGGGGCTGCTCGGCCGCCCGCTGGAGGCCAGGGAGCGGGCCCGCGCAGGCCGGCTCCTGGACAGCCGGGGCTTCTCGGAGGACGTCATCTACCGGTTGCTCGGAGAAGCTTCACTGGACCCCTCGGGGCCGGAGGAATAGCGTGGTGGGGATGCGTTCCGCCGTCGCCTTTCTGTCCGCCTTCCTGCTGTTCGCTACCGGGTGTGCGTCCCTCACGCAGGGCCAGGCCGGTGAGCCTGACTATGCCGCCGTCGCCGACGAAAACCTGCGGCTCGGCTCCGAGGCCCTGGAGAACAAGGACTTCTTCCGCGCCCAGAAGTACTTCGAGTACGTCCGGACGAAGTTCCCGTACCAGGAGGCCGCCCGCGAGGCCGAGCTGAAGCTGGCCGACGTGGACTTCGAGCGCGAGGCGCTCCCCGAGGCCAAGGAGCAGTACCAGTCCTTCATCAAGCTCCACCCCACGCACGCCAAGGTGGACTACGCCGCCTTCCGCTCCGCGCTGACGCACGTGCAGGCCTACCCCTCCGAGTTCTTCGCCCTGCCGCCGTCCCACGAGAAGGACCAGGGCGAAATCCGCTCCGCGCTGGTGGCCATGGAGGGGTTCCTGCGCCAGTACCCCCAGTCTCAGTACGTGGCGGAGGCGAAGGCGCACCGGGAGGACGCCCAGCGCCGGCTCGCGTTGCACGAGCTGTACGCGGCCCAGTTCTACCAGAAGCGTGAGCGCTGGAAGGCCGTGGCCCAGCGCCTGGAAGGGCTGCTGCGCCGCTACCCGGGCACGCAGTACGAGGAGGAGGCCCTCTTCGACCTGCACGACGCGTACGTGAAGCTGAATGACCCGCAGAAGGCGCAGGACACGCTGCGCCAGGTGCTGCGCCGCCTGCCCGGCACGCCCGCCGCGGAGCGCGCCCAACGCATGCTGGGCTCGTGAGGACGACCCAGGACTGGAGCCGCCTGGGTGGCGGCCTCATCGTCATCCTGGCGCTGGGCGCCACGCTGGCCCTGTTCGTTCCACGCGTCCTGGGCGCCGCGGCGGGCCCCGAGCTGGAAATCATCACCGCGCTCAAGGAAACGGAGTCCAGCGGCCTGTCGCTGCCCGTGCCCGGCGCGCCGGGGCCGCTGACGTCCCGGCAGCACCGCTTCGCCCGCATCACCGTCAACGTGGCGCCCGGAGGTCAGCGGGCGGAGGCGCAGGCCACGCTCGACTTCGAGGGCGCCCTGGGCGACACCCGGGTGGGCACGGCGGGCGTGGAGCGGGTACCCTTCGTGGTGCGAAACGGGTCCTGGGTGCCGGAGACGACGCCCGCGCCCCGGCTCCAGGCGCTGGTGACGGCACTGGAGTCCCGCCGCAGGGCGCTCCAGGCGGCGGACGCGGAGTCCCTGGGGCGGCTGGCGGGGCCGGGCACGCCCGGCGTGGGCGGGCCGGAGTGGGAGCAGTTGCGCCAGGTCCGGGCGCGGGGTTACCAGGTGGAGGCGTGGTACGTCCGGCTGGAGCGGGACGACGCGGTGGTGACGGAGCATTGGCGCCTTCAGGGGGCGCTGCCGGCGCGGCCGGTGGACACCCGGGGCCAGCGGCAACTCTCGTTGTCGCTCAGTGGTGATGAATTCTTGTTTTCTCCCAGCCTCATGTAGGCTAGCCGTCTCGGAGGCAGGGCCCTGGCGGGCCGATTCATGGACGAGCCCCTCAAGCAGCTACTGACCCTCGGGCGCGGCTACTTCGAGAAGAAGCAGTACGCGCAAGCCGAGCAATACCTCGCGAAGATCGTCGAGCAGAATCCGACGTTCGCGGACGTCTTCAACATGCTCGGCATCATCTACCACGACCAGGGGCAGTTCGCCCGGGCGCAGCGCGCGTTCGAATCCGCGCTGCAGCTCAACCCCGCCTATACCGAGGCGGCGCTCAACCTGGCCGTCATCTACAACGACATGGGGAAGTACGCCGAGGCGAAGGAGGTCTACCAGGCCGCCCTCTCCCAGCAGAAATCCGGCCCGGACGAGCTGGACCCCTACGTGGAGAAGAAGATCGCCAACATGTACGGCGAGATTGGCGACGTCTTCGCCTCCAGCGGCGTGTGGGCCAAGGCCATTGAGGAGTACCGGCGCGCGCTCGCGCTGTGTCCTCAGTTCGTGGACATCCGCCTCAAGCTGGGCAACGCCCTGCGCGACGCGGGGGACAACGCGGCGGCCCTCGTCGAATACGAGCAGGTCATCGCCCAGAACCCGGCTTTCATTCCGGGACACATCCAGTATGGAGTCGCGCTGTACTCGGCCGGGCGGCGGGCGGAGGCGGTGCAGGTCTGGGAGGACGTGCTGGTGCGCAGCCCCGGTAACAAGAGCGCGCAGATGTACCTCAACCTGGTGAAGGACCCCGGCAAGGCGGAGCAGGCTGGCTGACGACCATGGACACCCAAAAGACCTACGCCCTCAAGTTCATCTCAGGGAAGTACCAGGGCGGCGAATTCCCGCTGAAGGCGGACAAGCAGATCGTCATCGGCCGCTCCAGTGAGCTGGACATGGTGCTCGTGGAGGACATGGTCTCCCGCAAGCACGCGCGCATCAGCTTCTCCGATGGGAGCATCACCATCGAGGACCTGGGCTCCACCAACGGCACCTTCGTCAACGGTGAGAAGGTGAAGCAGTCGCGCCTGAAGGAAGGCGACCGCATCCTCATTGGCACGTCCATCCTCAAGCTCGTGCACCAGGGCGCGGAAGGCGCCAGCGTGGACGAGGGCACCGCCCGGCTGAAGCTGGAGGAGGCCGCCGCGGCCCAGGCCGCGAGGACGACCAACAAGTCCAGCTCCATGACGGGGAAGATTGAAGAGATTCCCCTCCCGGACCTGCTCCAGCTGTTCCACACGTCCAAGAAGAACGGCGTGCTGGTGGTGCAGCGCAGCGACCAGGAAGGGCGCATCTACCTGCGCCAGGGCCGCGTGTACTACGCCGTCATCGGTGAGCATCACAACCTGGGTCCGCAGAAGAGCTTCAACCGCATCATCACCTGGGAAGAGGGCGACTTCGAGCTGCGCCCGGCGGACAACCAGGAGTTCATGGTGGAGCTGGACTCGTCCACCGAGGCGCTCCTCATGGACGCGCTCCGCCAGCTGGACGAAATCAAGCGCCTGCAGCCGAGCCTCCCGACGGCGGACGCTGCGCTGGCGCTGGCCTCGCCGCTGACGCCGCCGCTCAAGGAGCTGGCGCCGGAGCTGCTGGACGTGCTGCAGCTGGTGCACAACTACGGCACCCTGAACGCGGTGATGGACCACGCGGACGCGGACGACGTCGTCACCGCCGAGGCCGTGGTGCAGCTGCTCAAGCGGGACTACATCCGAGCGGCCTGAGCGGTGAACGGGCCGGGCCCTTTCCAGGGCCCGTGCCGGGACGGCGAGGCGCGGGGGAGCGGGCATGGCGGAGAAGAAGACGGACAAGGTGAAGCGCCTCACCGAGCTGAGCCACTGCGCGGGCTGCGCGGCGAAGCTGCGGGCCTCGGACCTGGCGCAGGTGCTGGGAGGGCTGAAGTCCTCGAAGGGGCCCCAGGCGCTGGTGGGGTTCTCCACCAACGACGACGCGGCCGTGTACCGGCTGGCGCCTGGCATGGCCGTGGTGGAGACGGTGGACTTCTTCCCACCGGTGGTGGACGACCCGTTCCAGTTCGGGGCCATCGCCGCGGCGAACGCGCTGTCGGACATCTACGCCATGGGCGCGCGGCCCCTCTTCGCGCTCAACCTGGTGTGCTTCCCGGACGAGCTCCCGCTGAAGGTGCTGTCGAAAATCCTGGCGGGCGGCCAGTCCAAGGCGGACGAGGCCGGCATCCCCATCCTGGGAGGCCACAGCATCCGGGACCCCGAGCCGAAGTTCGGCATGGCCGTCACCGGCGTGGTGCACCCGAAGAAGGTGCTCACCAACGCGGGCGCGAAGCCGGGGGACGTGCTGTTCCTCACCAAGCCCCTGGGCTCGGGCATCGCCACCACCGCCATCAAGCGGGGCGTGGCGTCCAGGCAGCTGGCGAAGCGGGCGCTGGGCGTGATGACGACGCTCAACCGCGCCGCGGGTGAGGTGTTCGCCTCCGGGAAGTTCAAGGTGAACGCCCTCGCGGACGTGACGGGCTACGGCCTGCTGGGGCACCTGCTGGAGATGATGACCGCGGCGAAGGCGCGCGCCACGCTGGACCTGGAGCGAATCCCCCTCATCGCGGAAGTGCCCGCGCTGGCGGAGGAGGGCGTGGTGCCCGGCGGTACGAAGTCGAACCTCGCCCACGTCCACAAGAAGGTCCGCTTCCCCGAAGGGCTGCCCGAGTGCATCCAGTGGGTGCTCGCGGACGCGCAGACCAACGGCGGCCTCCTGGCCAGCGTCCCCGCGCGTCAGGCGCTCAAGGCGCTCAAGGCGCTGGAGGCGGCCGGCGTGGACGCGGCGCTGATTGGTGAAGTCCAGGCGGGGAAGCCGGGCATCGACGTGGTGGGCTGAGGCCCGGATTTCGCGCTGGCGGCCGGGCTCCGCTAGCATGGGGCCCCAGCATGTCGTCGCCGCGCCGCCCCCTCCTCGGCCTCCTGTCGTTGCTCTGGCTGGTCCCCGTCATCGCCGGGGCGGCGGAGCGTCCCGCGCGCATCATCATCGACCCGGGACATGGTGGCGCGAAGGAAGGCGCCAAGGGCCCCGGCAAGCTGCGGGAGAAGGACGTCGCGCTCCAGATTTCGCTCCGCCTCCGGGACAAGCTCGAGGCCGCGGGGGGCGACGTGTTCCTGACGCGCGAGCGCGACACGCTGGTGTCGCTGACGGAGCGCGTGGCGTGGACCAATGACCACGCGCCCGACCTCTTCATCTCCATCCACGCCAACTCCATGCCCACCCGGCGGATGCGCGCGCGCACCGAGGGCGTGGAGACGTACTTCCTGTCCGCCAGCGCCTCCGGTGACGCCGCGCTCGCCGTGGCGGACCGGGAGAACGCGGAGGCGCCCATGTCGCGCGCCGCGCGGACGGACTCCACGCTGGCCTTCATCCTCCAGGACCTGGCGCGCACGGAGGCGCACGCGGATTCCTCGCGCCTGGCCTACGCCATCCACCCGCGCCTCGTGCGCCGCACCCGCGCGGCGAACCGGGGCGTGCAGCAGGCCCCCTTCTTCGTCCTCTCCGGCGTGGAGTGCCCGGCCGTCCTCGTGGAGGTGGGCTACATCTCCCATCCCAAGGAGGGCCCCCGGCTGGCCCGGCCGGAGTACCAGGAGAAGCTGGCCGAGGCGATTGCCGAGGGCGTGCTGGCCTTCCTCAAGCAGACGCGGCGCAGGGATGCCGCCCGGGAGACCGAGGTGGCAGGCCCCGTGTCGCACTGAGTGCACCGGCGCCAAGGCAAACGACACCCGCGCCGCGTGGCTCTGGTAGAGAAGGGGACGCTCGTCCTCATTTCCCAGGAGCCTGCTGTGCGTTCCTTCCAACGTGGTGCGCTGGACCTTCGCCCCGTCGTCCTCACCCCCGGTGTCTCCCGCTACGCGGAGGGCTCGGTCCAGGTGGAGTTCGGCCACACCAAGGTGCTCGTCACCTGCTCCACGGAGGAGCGCGTCCCGCCGCACCTGATGGGCAAGGGCTCCGGCTGGGTGACGGCGGAGTACGGCATGTTGCCGCGCGCCACGCACTCGCGGAACCCGCGCGAGTCCGCCAAGGGCAAGCAGACGGGCCGCACCATGGAAATCCAGCGGCTCATCGGCCGCTCCCTGCGCGCCGCGGTGGACCTGTCCACCCTGGGCACCCGCACCCTCACGCTGGACTGTGACGTGCTCCAGGCGGACGGCGGCACCCGCACCGCCTCCATCACCGGGGCCTACGTGGCGCTGGTGCTGGCGCTGCGCTCGCTGCAGAAGGCCGGAACGATTTCCAAGCTGCCCAAGCTCACGCCGCTGGCGGCCGTGTCCGTGGGCATCGTCAAGGGCGAGGTCCGGGTGGACCTGGACTACGACGAGGACTCCACTGCGGACGTGGACCTGAACCTGGTGGCCACCGCGGACGGCCGCATGGTGGAACTGCAGGGCACGGCCGAGCACCAGCTCTTCGACCGCAAGGCCCTGGACGCCATGGTGGACGGCGGGCTGGCCGCCATCCAGCGGCTGGTGGCCGCGCAGGCGCAGGTGCTCGGATGACGGTGAAGGCTCGGCTGCTCTTCGCCACGTCCAACAAGGGCAAGCTGCGCGAGCTGCGCGGCCTCGTCGGAGACGCGGTGGAGGTGGTGTCCCTGGAGGACCTGCCCCCCGTGCCCGAGCCGGTGGAGGACGGCGCCACGTTCGAGGAGAACGCCGTGAAGAAGGCTCGCGCCTACGCGGACGCCACGGGGATGCTCACGTTGGCGGATGACTCCGGCCTGTGCGTGGACGCATTGGGCGGCCGGCCCGGCGTGCAGTCCGCGCGCTATGCCCCGGGGGACGACCGGGCCCGCTACGAGAAGTTGCTGACGGAGCTGACCGGGGTGCCCGATGAGAAGCGCACCGCGTCCTTCCGCTGCGCGCTGGCGCTGGTGGGGCCCGGAGGCTGTCTCTTAT
>NZ_JAAIYB010000175.1 GCF_010894475.1 Myxococcus vastator | reverse complement strand
GAACGGCGGGGTGGTGGATGCGCGACAGCAGCTCGGCCTCGCGCGCGAAGCGTTCGTCCCGGGAATGCAGGGCCAGCTTGATGGCCACGGTGTTCATGCCCGTGAGGTCCCGGGCGCGGTAGACGGCGCCGTAGGTACCTCGGCCTCGCAGGTCCATGAGGCGCCACGGGCCCACCCGAGTCCCTGGCGGGAGGCGGGCCGGATTCAGGAGAGGGAGCCCCATGCAGGCAGAGGCTACTTGCTGAGTAGTCAGTTTGCACCGGAATCTGTCAGGTCAAGGCGGCTCGCTGGGAAGAACGCCAGAAGGCGCAGCGCGCGAAAGGCGACGCAACCCGCGGCCTCGGGGCGGCGGTTGCCGCGCGCCTCACCGGCCATCACCTTGACGCAATGAGCCGATGCCGGGTGGAGTGTCGGCCTGGTCTCCTTCCGGGGGAGGGCGTGCCCATGGCGAGTGTGGTGCCTGCTTACGCGGAGTGGTCGAATCTGGAGCGTCGAATCCGGGCGCTTGTTCCCGAGGCTTTCGACCCGTCTGGCCGAATGCTCAACCTCATCGCGGGTGAGTGGGGGCACCCCGGAAAGGGGAAGCCCTACCTGTCCCCGGTGGATGGCACCGTCCTGGGCCGTCTGCCCATGATTGATGGGAACACGGCGCGCGTCGCCGCGAGCGCCGCCGCCAAGGAGGCGCGGACCTGGGCTCACCAGGACCTCGATGTGCGCAAGGAGCGCGTCACCCAGTGTCTGGCCATGCTTCATGAGCAGCGCGAGCTGCTGGCCCTCATCCTGGCCTGGGAGATTGGCAAGCCCGTGCCACAGGCCCGCGTCAGCGTGGACCGCTGTATCACCGGCGTGGAGTGGTACATCTCCCAAATCGAGCCCATGGTGGAGGGCCGCCGCCCGCTGGGGCTCATCTCCAACATCGCCTCGTGGAACTACCCGCTGTCGGTGCTGGTCCACGCGGTGCTGGTCCAGGTGCTCGCGGGAAACAGCGCCATCGCCAAGACGCCCACGGATGGGGGGCTCTACTCGCTGACGCTCTGCATGGCGCTCGCGCGCCGCTGCGGGCTGCCGGTGTCGCTCATCAGCGGCTCGGGCGGACAGCTCAGCGACGCGCTGGTGCGCAATCCCGAAATCGCCTGCCTGTCCTTCGTGGGCGGCAAGGCGAACGGACGGGACATCGCGGCCAGCCTCTATGACCGCAACAAGCGCTACATGCTGGAGATGGAGGGGGTGAACGCCTACGGCATCTGGCACTTCAGCGACTGGGACGGGCTGGCGAAGCAGCTCAAGAAGGGCTTCGAGTACGGCAAGCAGCGCTGCACCGCGTACCCGCGCTTCGTCGTGGAGCGGAGCCTCATGCCGCGCTTCCTGGAGACGTACCTGCCCGTCGTCTCCGCCCTGAAGGTGGGGCACCCGCTGCTGGCGGAGACGCCGGAGGGCGAGCCTCCCGCGCTCGACTTCGGCCCGCTCATCAACAGCCAGAAGGTCGAGGAGCTGCACGGCCTGATGAGCGAGGCGGAGGGCCGCGGCGCCGTGCCCCTCTTCGCCGGGCGGCTGGACTCGGAGCGCTTCCTGCCGGACCAGGACGTCTCCGCGTACCTGGCCCCGCACGCGCTGCTGCACGTGCCGCGCAACTGCAAGCTCTACCACGGCGAGCCCTTCGGCCCCGTGGACACGCTGGTCGTCGTGGACAGCGAGGAGGAGCTCATCGCGGAGATGAACGTGTCCAACGGCTCCCTGGTGGCCTCCATCGCCTGCGACGAGCCCGACACGTGCAAGCGCGTCTCCACCGAGCTGCGCGCCTTCAAGGTGGGCCACAATGCCCCGCGCTCGCGCGGAGACCGGGAAGAGGTCTTCGGCGGCATCGGTGGCTCGTGGAAGGGGTGCTTCGTCGGCGGCAGGTACCTGGTCCAGGCCGTCACCGAGGGCGAACCCGGCGAGCGGCTGCACGGCAACTTCCACGAGTACACGCAGCTCCCCGACACGCGCTGAGGCGGGCTCAGCGCCTGCTCGGGCGTCTGGCGCCGCGCACCTCGTTCGCGAACAGCTCCGCGGCGGGCGTGCGCGGCGCGCCTCTTCGCCACAGGAGCGCCGCCAGCTCGGCCCGGGGCGCAGGGGAGAGCCGCTTCACCACCAGCCCTGCGGCCTCCGCGAGTTGAGGCTCCGGGAGCACCGTCACCGCGAGCCCCGCGCGAACGGTGGCCAGCACCGTGGCCACGGCGTTCGACTCCAGCGCGACGTGCGGCGCAATCCGGATGGCGGCGAACCAGGCATCCACGCGGGCTCGCACGCGCAGCCCTTGGGACAGCAGCGCGAAGGGCTCCTGGGCCAGGGGCTTCGCGCCCACGGCCTCCAGCTTCGCCAGGGCATGGCCCTTGGCGACCACCAGCGCCAGCTTGCTGTCGAAGACGGGCTCCGCCTCCAGGTCCGGTGAGCGCGCGGGGGCGTAGCCCAGCCCCACGTCGAGCCGGCCATCCGCCAGCCGCCGCTCCACCCGCCGCACCACGGCCTCCTCCGCGCTCAGCACCAGCCCCGGGTGCTTGCGCAGCACGGCGGAGAGCGCGGGCAGCACGACGCCGCGCATGCTGGGCGGGTAGCCCACGCGCAGGGCGCCGGTGGTGAGGCCCCGCAGCGCCCCCACGGCGACTCTCCCCGCGTCCACGTCCTCCAGCGCCCGCGAGGCGTAGGTGCGGAACAGCTCGCCCGCCTGCGTCAGCCGCACGCCGCTCCGGGCGCGCTCGAACAGGGGCGCGCCGAGCTCCTCCTCGAGCTGGCGAACCTGCTGCGACAGCGTGGGCTGCGAGACGTGGACACGCCTGGCGGCTCGCCCGAAGTGCAGGGTGTCCGCGACGGCGGAGAAGTACCGGAGGTGGCGCAGTTCCATGGCCGCATCATAGGCATTGCCTATCAAAGCCATGGGAACAAACGAATGTACCAATCGCGGCCCGCGCGTAAGTGTTCTCCCATCGAGAGGTCGCGAAGGAGGCACCCGATGAAGGCGGCAGAGCTGTTCGTCAAAGCGTTGGAAGCGGAGGGCGTGCGCAGCGTCTTCGGGCTTCCGGGAGAGGAGAACCTGGACGTCCTCGAGGCCATGCGGGCCGCGGGCATGCGGTTGGTGCTCACCCGGCATGAGCAGGCCGCGGGCTTCATGGCGGCCACGTATGGGCGGCTCACCGGCCGCGCGGGCGTCGTCCTGTCGACGCTGGGGCCCGGGGCGACCAACCTCGTCACGGCCGCCGCCTACGCGCAGCTCGGCGCCATGCCCATGGTGATGGTCACCGGGCAGAAGCCCATCCGCGCCGGCAAGCAGGGCCACTTCCAGATTGTGGACGTGGTGGGGATGATGCGCCCGCTGACGAAGCTGACGCGCACGCTCGTGTCGGCGGAGCATGTCCCTTCGGCCGTGCGTGAGGCGTTCCGCCGCGCCGAGGAGGAGCGCCCCGGCGCGACGCACCTGGAGCTGCCGGAGGACGTGGCCCGGGAGCCGACGGACGCCGCGCTGCTGGCGCCCAGCGCCCAGCGCCGGCCCGTGGCGGACGAGGCCTCCATCGCGCTGGCCGTCGAGGCGATTGCCTCCGCTCGCCGGCCCTTGCTGATGATTGGCGCGGGCGCCAACCGCAAGCTCACGTCGGAGATGCTCCGCGTCTTCGTGGACAAGACGGGCATCCCCTTCTTCAGCACGCAGATGGGCAAGGGCGTCGTGGACGAGTCGCATCCCCTGTGGATGGGCACGGCGGCGCTGTCGGAAAACGACTTCGTCCACCGCGCCATCGAGGCCTCGGACTGCATCATCAACGTGGGCCACGACGTCATCGAGAAGCCGCCGTTCTTCATGCGCGACAGCCGCCGCACGGTGGTGCATCTCAACTTCTCGTCGGCGGCGGTGGACCCCGTGTACTTCCCGCAGCTGGAGGTGACGGGCGACATCGCGAACGCGGTGTGGCGCATCGGGGAAGGGCTGGGGGCTCGTGCGCACTGGGACTTCGCGCCCTTCGAGAAGTTCCGTGCGGGGCTCGAGGCCCAGCTCGCGCACGGTGGGGATGACGACCGCTTCCCCATCTACCCCGCGCGGCTCGTCGCCGAGCTGCGGCGCGCGGTGCCGGACGACGGCATCGTGTGCCTGGACAACGGCATGTACAAGCTGTGGTTCGCTCGCTACTACCGCACGCGCCGGCCCAACACGCTGCTGCTCGACAACGCGCTGGCGACGATGGGGGCCGGGCTGCCTTCGGCCATCGCGGCGAAGCTGGTGCATCCCCGCCGCAAGGTGGTGGCGGTCTGCGGAGACGGCGGGTTCATGATGAACTCGCAGGAGCTGGAGACGGCCGTTCGCCTGGGGCTGGACCTGACGGTGGTCGTCGTGCGCGACGACGGCTACGGGATGATTCGCTGGAAGCAGGGGGAGATGGGCCTGCCGGACTTCGGCATGGCGCTGGGGAACCCGGACTTCGTCCGCTACGCGGAGGCGTATGGGGCCCATGGCCACCGGCCGGCCAGCGCGACGGAGTTCGGCGCCACGCTGGCTCGCTGCCTGGCGTCGAGCGGCGTCCACGTCATCGACGTGCCCATCGACTACTCGGACAACGCACGGGCGCTCGGCGCGGGTGCGGAGGAGCTCGCCGCGCTCTGAGGGGAGCGGCGGTTCGCGGACACTGGAGGAACACCATGCTGGCTGAACGTTACCCGTACTACCTGGCCAACCGTCCCCGGCAGCCCAACGCGGAGCTGGCCGTCACCCACAAGTACTCGGGCGAGGTCGTCACACACGTCGCGGTCGCGGATGCCGCGGCCGTGGAGGAGGCCATCACCGCCGCGGTGCGCGCGGCCGAGCCCATGCGGAAGCTGGCGCCTTACGCGAGGCAGGCGGTGCTCGAACACTGCGTGCGCCGCTTCCGCGAGCGCGCGGAGGAGCTGGCGCTGGCGCTCTGCATCGAAGCGGGCAAGCCGCTGCGCGACGCGCGGGGGGAGGTGGACCGGCTCATTGAAACCTTCAAGGCCGCCGCCGAGGAGGCCGTGCGCGGCGGGGGCGAGGTGCTGACCCTGGAGGTGTCGAAGCGCGCCGCGGGCTACCGGGGCTTCACCCAGCGCGTGCCGGTGGGGCCGTGCTCATTCATCACCCCGTTCAACTTCCCGCTCAACCTGGTGGCGCACAAGGTGGCGCCGGCCATCGCCGCGGGCTGCCCGTTCATCCTCAAGCCTTCGGACCGCACGCCGGTGAGCGCCCTCATCATGGCGGAGGTGCTGGCGGAGACGGAGCTTCCCGAGGGGGCATTCTCCGTGCTGCCCGTGCGGCTGGAGGACATCGCGCCGCTCATCGAGGACGACCGGCTGAAGCTGCTCTCCTTCACGGGCTCGGAGAAGGTGGGGTGGGAGCTGAAGGCCCGGGCGGGCCGGAAGAAGGTGGTGCTGGAGCTGGGCGGCAACGCGGCCTGCGTGGTGGACGAGGCGCCGGGCGCGCCGCTGGACTTCATCGCGGACCGGGTGGCGCAGGGCGCCTTCTTCCAGGCCGGGCAGAGCTGCATCTCGGTGCAGCGCGTGCTGGTCCATGCGTCGCTGTACGACGCGCTCCGGGAGCGGCTCGTCGAACGGGCCAAGGCGCTGCGGCCGGGCAATCCGTCCGATGAGGCCACGACGCTGGGACCCATGATTGACGAGCCCGCGGCGCGGCGCCTGGAGGGCTGGATTCAGCAGGCCGTGCAGCGCGGGGCGCGGGTCCTCGCGGGGGGCGGACGGCGTGGCGCGGTGCTGGACGCCACGGTGCTGGAGGGGGTCCCCGAGGATGCGTCGCTGAGCAGCGAGGAGGCCTTCGGCCCGGTCGTCCTGCTCCAACCCTTTGACAGCTTCGACGAAGCATTGGCGCAGGTGAACAGCGGGCGCTTCGGACTCCAGGCGGGCCTCTTCACGCAGGACCTGTCGCGGGCGATGAAGGCCTGGGACGAGCTGGAGGTGGGGGGCGTCGTCGTGGGCGACGTGCCGAGCTTCCGCGTCGACACCATGCCCTACGGGGGCGTGAAGGGCTCGGGCATCGGCCGCGAGGGCGTGAAGTACGCCATCGAGGACATGACGGAGCTCCGGCTGCTGGTGCTGCGTCAGGCGTGAGCGCCCGGCGCGCCTGGAGCGAAGAAAGGGGAGCGTCCGGTTGGGACGCCCCCCTCGGAAGGGTACGAAGCAGTCGCGTGCGAAGGGGCGTGCACCCACTTCAGTGCGTGTGCGCTCAGCTTCGGGGCGTGAGCAGCACCGCGCCCGACGCGGGCATGGCCACTTCGAGCCGCGTCCCCTCGGCGCGGATGGGGACCTCTCGCCCGCCCAGCAAGTCCTTCAAGGCCGTCTGAGCGGACAGGTGCGCGTAGGCCTTGGGGAGCGACAGGCGCAGCGTCGCGGCGGGCCCGAAGTTCAGCACGACCAGCACGGGCTCGCTCGCGCCCGCCTGATGGCGCAGGTACGCCATGGCGGAGGGATTGCCCTTCACGGGCACCGGCACCCAGGCGCCGCTGGCGAGCGCGGGGTTGGCGTCCCTCAGGTCGATGAGCTTCCGGTAGTGCTCCCGCAGGCCATGCGGGTCCTCGTCCCAGGAGAGGGGCGGCGGCTCCTGGTAGGGCTCGTACTCGGCGCCCACCTCGTCGCCGGTGTAGACGATGGGGATGCCAGGCAGGGTGAGCAGCAGCGCGGCGGCCACCCGTGTCGCGCCGGGGCCGTAGCGGCCGATGAAGCGCTTCGCCGTGTCGTTGTTGTTGAGGAAGCGGGCCACGCGGTCCTCGGGCGTCTGCCCGCCCTTCAGGGCCGCGTACAGCTTCGGGGCCACCTGCTGGCGGTCCTCGAAGACGTCCTCCCAGGCCCAGTGGCCCAGCGAGGCGCTCCAGTCGTACGCCGCATTGAAGCCGTTGCGGACGAAGTACGGGTCATGCGCGCTCGCCTCCGCGAGCAGGTACACGTCCGGCTTCTCCTTCCGCAGGGCCGTGGACAGGTCGCACCAGAATCCAGGGCGCCGCTCCTTCACGCCCCAGGCCACGTCCACGCGGAAGCCATCCACGTCGAACTCGCGGACCCAGTACCGGAAGGCCCGATGCACCAGCTCGGTGACCTTCGGGTTGTCGTAGTTGAGGTTCGGCAGGTGCTTCCAGTCGAAGTAGTGCGTCGGCCGCCCCTGCGCGTCGCGGTCGTAGTAGCCGTAGTACGGCGACTGCTTGCCCTTCGCGAGCACGTCCCGGAAGTACGGGTGCGCGTTCGACGTGTGGTTGGGCACGAAGTCCATCATCACCTTCATGCCGCGCGCGTGGGCCTGGTCGATGAGCGCCTTGAAGTCGGCCTTCGTCCCGTAGTCGGGGCGCACGTCGAAGTAGTCGGTGACGGCGTAACCGAAGTCTCCCGGGTCCGTCGTCGTGTTCACCGGTGACAGCCACAGCACGTCGATGCCCAGGCCGCGCAGGTAGTCCAGCTTCGCGGTGACGGCCTTGAAGGGCTGCTCGCCGAAGAGGGGCGGGACGACGCCGTACACGACGGCACCTTGAATCCAGTCCGGGTCCTTCACGGGGCCGCAGGTTCGGGCCTCGGCGCGCGCTTCAGGTGCGGCGGTGTTCCGAGCGGCCTCCGCGGGCAGGCCCATGAAGGAGAGGAGGCTCAGCGAGAGCAGGGCGGCCAGGCGGCGGGAGCGGGCATTGAGCATGGGGGCGTCAAGGGCCGGACATCGGCCATGGGCCCGGAACGCGGCGCCGCCTCCGGATTCTTCCTCCGCGTCGACAGGTGGCGGCGGGACGGCTGCTAGCGATATGAGACACTGCGCCAGCCACCGCACCCATGGACGAGAAGCGCTACCCCATCCCGGCCGGGCTCCACCGGGTGGAGCAGGACATCCAGAAGAGCCGCTTCATCACCACGGCCGCCCACTCGCCCACCGTGGAGGAGGCGAAGGCCTTCATCGCCCGCGTCCGCGAGGAGTTCGACGACGCCACCCACAACTGCTGGGCCTTCGTCGTCGGGCCTCCGGGCTCCACCGCCCAGGTGGGCATGAGCGACGACGGCGAGCCCCATGGGACGGCCGGCCGGCCCATGCTCACCGCCCTGCTGCACGGGGGCGTGGGCGACGTGGCCATGGTCGTGACCCGCTATTTTGGTGGGACGCTGCTCGGAAAGGGCGGGCTGGTGCGGGCCTACACCGCCGGCGTCCAGCAGGCGCTCGAAAGCCTCCCCACCACGGAGCGTGTGCGCAAGACGCGACTGGCCGTCGAGGTGGAGTACACCCACGTCGACGGGCTGCGCCGCCTGCTGCCGTCCTACGAGGTGCAGGTGCTGGCGGAGGAGTATTCGGCCACCGTGGGGTACCGGCTGGAGCTGCCCGTCACCCAGGTGGAGGCCCTGCGGACCGCGTTGAACGACCTGACACTGGGACAGGTGCTCGTCGAGCCGCTCGATTCGGATGATTGACCCTGGGCCGTGGAGGGGAGAGCCTTCGGCCGATGAGCGCTGGCCCGGACCTCTTCTCCGCCTCCGTCGACGTGAATCGCTTCGCGCCCCTGGCGGAGCGGATGCGGCCTCGCACGCCTGACGAGTTCATCGGTCAGTCCCACCTGCTGGGGCCAGGCCGCCCGCTGCGCCAGCTCATCGAGCGCAAGGCCATTGTCTCCTCCCTCTTCTGGGGGCCTCCGGGCGTGGGCAAGACGACGCTCGCGCGGATGATGGCCACCGGTGTGGACGCGGAGTTCGTCATCCTCTCCGCCGTGTCGGATGGCATCCCCCGCATCCGCGAGGTGGTGGCCGAAGCCGAGCGCCTGCGCAACCAGTACAGCCGCCGCACCGTCCTCTTCGTCGACGAGATTCACCGCTGGGCGAAGAACGTGCAGGAGCAGGCGCTGCCTCACGTGGAGAGCGGCCTCTTCGTCCTCCTGGGCGCCACCACGGAGAACGTCAGCTTCGAGGTCCGCCCCGCGCTCGTCAGCCGGTGTCGTGTGTTCCAGCTCAAGGCGCTCACCGTCGCGGACATCCAGTCGGCGCTGACGCGGGCGCTCGGTGACTCGAAGCGGGGCCTGGGGGCGCGCAACCTGACGGTGGGAGAAGAGGCGCTGACGCTGCTGGCGAAGGGCGGCGTGGGCGATGTGCGCAAGGCGCTGGGGGCGCTGGAACTGGCCGCCAGCCTCACCGCGGACGGCGCGGAGATTGCGCCCGAGACGGCGCGCGAGGCGGTGGGCACCAGCCTGTCCCGTCACGACAAGGATGGGGACCAGCACTACGACTTGCTGAGCGCGCTGCAGAAGTCGTGCAGAGGCTCCAACGTCCAGGGCGCCGTCTTCTGGGCGGCGAAGCTGCTCCAGACGGGCGACGTGGCGTCCCTGTGGCGACGGCTCAAGGTGATTGCCGTGGAGGACGTGGGCATGGCGATGCCGGAGGCCATCAGCATCGTGCGTGACTGCGAGGAGGCCTTCCACGCCATGGGCATGCCAGAGGGGCGCATCTGCGTGGCGCACGCCGTCGTCCTGCTGGCCACGGCGAAGAAGAGCAACCGTGCCTATGCGGCGCTGGACGCGGCGCTGGCGGCGCTCCAGGAGCATCCCAACGCGGAGCCGCCGCTCCACCTCCGCAACGCGCCCACCGAGCTGATGAAGGAGCTGGGGCACGGCAAGGGCTACCAGACGCCCTGGAGCTTCAAGGACCACTACGTGCCCGGGCAGACGTACCTGCCCGCCCAGTTGAAGCGTTCCGTCTTCTACCGCCCGAGCAAGGAAGGCTACGAGGCGGAGCTTCACGAGCGCATGAGCCACTGGTGGCGCGAGGACAAGGCGTCCCGCGGCGAGTAGTCCGGGTCGCCCTCGCGGGCCAGTGAGTGCCGTCCGGTGTGCAATGCGACTGGGCAGCAGTTCGGGTTGTTCATCCATAGACGCCCTCCCAGCTTGTTGCTCAATGAGCACGCGGCGGTTCGCCGTCGTCAGAGGGGGGGAATCGTGATGAACACTCGCAGGCCCACGTTGATGCAAGGGGTGCTGTCCGCGGCCGTCGCCGTCTTCACCGTGCCGGTCGCCAGGGCGGCGATGCCACCCGCGCCGCCGGCTGATTGCTCGGTGGCGGGCGGATACACGCAGCGCAACCTCGTCGCCAACAGTCCCGCGCTGGGCGCGGAGAACGTCGACCCGCACCTCATCAACCCGTGGGGCCTGGCCTTCAACCCGACGGGTGTCTCGTGGGTGGCGAACAACGGCACGGGCACGTCGTCGCTCTATGACGGCAATGGCGTGCAGCAGCCCTTCATCGTGGGCATCCCCGCGCCGCCGGGCCTGGCCGAGCTGGGGACGCCCACCGGCGTGGTGTTCAATGGCTCGGAAGCGTTCGTCGTGTCGGGGACGGGCGTCTCGGGGCCCGCTCGCTTCATCTTCGCCACGGAGCAGGGGCTCCTGGCCGCCTGGGCACCCATGGTGGACGAATCCTGGGCGATGGTTGTCGCGGACAGCTCCACCGCGGGCGCCGTGTACAAGGGGCTCGCGCTGGCGGGCAGCGGGGCGGACGCCATGCTGTACGCGGCGGACTTCCGGAACGGGCGAATCGACGTCTTCAACTCCCGCTTCACGCGCATGCCGATGCCGGGCGCCTTTGAGGACCCGTCCCTGCCCGCCGGGTATGCGCCCTTCAACATCCAGAACGTCGAGGGCACCCTCTACGTCTCGTATGCGCAGCAGGACGCGGGACTCACGGATGACGTGCCCGGCGTGGGCGCGGGCTACATCAACGCCTTCGACCTGAACGGACAGTTGCTGCGTCGGTTCGCGTCTCAGGGGGCGCTCAACGCGCCGTGGGGCATGGCCCTGGCGCCGGCGGGCTTCGGGCAGTTCAGCAACCACCTGCTGGTGGGCAACTTCGGGGATGGCACCATCCACGCGTATGACCTGGCCTCGGGCGCCTGGGCGGGTGCGCTCAATCGGCCGGACGGGCAGCCTGTCGTGGTCGACGGGCTCTGGGCCCTGACCTTCGGCAATGGCGTGCAGGGCCAGCCCGCCCAGGCGCTCTTCTTCACGGCGGGGCCCGCGGATGAGACGCAAGGCCTCTATGGTCGCCTCGACATGATGCCCGCGTGTCCGCAGGGCCTGCCCCCGTGGAAGGAGCCTCGGGGGCCTGAGGCGCAGTGAGCCGGATGAAGACATGGGCGGCGCGGACCGGAGCACGGTGCTCCGGCCCGCGCTGTCACGTGGGGCGCTACGCCGTGAAGGCGCGGCTCAGGGCTGCTGCGAGCCGCTGCCTCCGTAGCCCTGGTCCTGCAGTTGCTGCCAGCGCGCCTTGGCCTGCTCTTCGCGCTGGCGGTTGGCGTCCACCTGCTGTTGCTGCTCCGCCGCCTTTCGCCGGGCGGCGGCGACGGCGCTGGAGAAGTCGCCAGGGGACAGCTCTTTCGCACGGACGTCCGCGTTGGCGTTGACGGCTTCGTACTCCGCCTGTTCGAGCTGGGCGTCGGCCACGTCCAGCTCCCGCTGGCGCATGACCTCCAGGGACTTCGACGTCGTCACCGCCTCGTCGCGCCAGGCGGTCTCCGCCTCGGCCAGGGTGAGGGCGTGCTGGGCCGTGCAGGCGGCGTTCTGGGCCCGCTCGATGGCCGCGACGTCACCCGTCGCCTGCGCGACCTCGAGCGCTGCCTCACCTGCTTCGTGGCGGGCCTTCGCGACGTCCTCGTTGCGCTGGGCGACCTCTCGCGCGGCCTCGGCGTCCTGGCTGGCCACCTGGGCGCGGGTGATTTGCTCCTGGGCCTGCTCCTCCGTGAGCTGCGCCTGTCGCACGTTTCCCAGGTCGCCGGGCGGGACGCGCGCCACCCACTCCTTCTCCACCTTCGCGCTGGAGCGCTGGGTGGCACAGCCTCCCAGCAGCATCACGGCCGTGCCGGCCACCCCCAGGTACATGCGACGCCTGCCTGGCTGCGCCATGCCTTCCTCCCAGTCATAGGGTCCTGTCCGAAACTGTGCGCATCCGGGGGGAGGGTGAAAGCGGCGGCGCACCGCTCGGCGCGCCACACGCCCCCGCCGCGTGGGGTGGGGCAGTCCCGGGAAGTGGCGGTCGCCGCGCTGTCAGCGAAGGGCGAGCAGCGCCTCGAAGAGCGTGCGCGGGTCCAGCCCGGGTGGCAGTCCGGAGACACCGCCGTCGTTCACCTCGACCACCGCCCAGCCCCCGTCCTGGAGCATGGCCACGTCCAGGGTGAGGAAGGGCGAGCCGATGCGCCGGGCCAGGGGCTCGAAGCCGGTGAAGTCCGGCACGTCGACGTCGAACTCGTGGTACGGCTTCGAGAACCTGGGCCGCGTGCCAGGCCTCCGCCGCGTCCGTGCCCTCCGTCCAGACGCTGCGGGCGGTGTAGCGGGAGAGCTGGGGGTACCAATTGGGCAGGTAGAGCGCCGCCGCGTACTGCTCGGGCGTCGTCGTCAGCCGGTGCCCCAGGGCGGACACGGCTTCGTCCAGCGCGGTGTACTCCTCCTCCGTCAACATCCAGCCGCGGTAGAGGAGCCGGAGCCTGCCGCGCTCCGGGAGGGTGGACAGTGCCTGTTCGGCATTGCCGGAGAGGAGGGCCCCCAGGTCGGCCTGGTAGGTGTCGACCCCGAGCGCTTCGGCCGCGTCGGCCTCCACGTCGAAGGGGTCGTCCTGGGTGGGATTCCGTCCGAAGAGGATGGCGCGCGCGTGAGACGGACGTCGGGAGCCTGGCATCCAGAAGCCTCGCATCAAAGGTGGCGGTGTGTGTGGGGGGGGCACCTCCGACGCGTGCGGGCGCGAACCCTGACGGCCGCTTCCGCGACGCCGCCGCAAGTGACGGGAGCGAATACAGCCCCTACGCCCTGGGTGGAGTGGCTCCCAGAGTCCGTTTTGATTCACTTGGGGTGTTGTTGAATCTTCTGTTCAGCGTAGAATGTTTCATCGGGTCCTGGGGGACCCGGTAGCTGTCACAACAGAGGGGGAGTCCGTCGTGTCCAGTTCATCTCGTATTGCGTCGTCGTCCACAGCGCAGCTCCAGGCCTTGGAGCTCATGCGCCGCCAGCTTCAGCCCAAGGCCGCCTCCAACACCGCCAGCACCGTTAACACCGCGCGAGGGCAGGCCCCCGCGGCAGCCCGGTTTGACTCCGGGCGCTCCACCTTCGAACTGGCGGGGAGCACACGCGCCAGGGGGCCCAACCTCACGGGGGAGTCACCGGGGGCCCCGGTGCTCGTGCAGTATCAACCGCCCACGCCCACGCCCACGGCGCCTGGGTTCACGCCCGTGACGCCGCAGGTCGACAGCCCGGCGTTCGGGGGCCTATCGCTGGGCGAGTTGGGTCACCAGGACGGGACGTCCTACAGCCAGCGTGTCGCCGAGGTGGTCGCCGGGACGGTGCCGGGTGCGAGCTACTGCGCGGCCACCGCGTTCGACGAGCTGCTGGAAGCCCTCCCTCAGTGGACCACCACCGAGTCCATCGACGCGGTGCTGATGGAACACCGCGTGCGCTCCTCCGGAGCCATCTGGGATCAGTTGGTGGAATCGGGCGCCTTCGGTGAGCATCTGGGCAGTGGTTACAGGGAGGGGCTCGACCCGAGCTCGGGCGGCATCTCCGAGGCGGAGCTGCCGGGCGGCCAGCCCATCCCCGTCGAGTTGGACTCCGGGGGCGGGCCGCCGCTGCGCTTCGAGGCGACGGAGGTGGAGTTCGCCTTGGTGCCCAATCAGCTGAGCTCAGGAGGCGCCGTCTCCACCCTCGAATCCTTGGAGGACATGGAGGTTGGTGAGATGAGCGCGGTCATCATGCGCCCGCTCAACTATGGCGGCGCCGCGGCCAACAACGTCACCGGTCACTGGGTGGTCGTCGAGCGGACCGAGGAGGGCTATCGCCTGACGCAGTCCGCGCCGGAGGACTGGGCGCTGCTCGGCGGCACCTCCAATGATTCCGCGCAGGGGGGCGTGTACGTGCACGAGTTCACCGGCGACTCCGCGCTCGAGGACGTGAGCACGTACATCCACGCGGAGGCCCAGTACTCCGCGGCCCAGGGGACGCCAAACGCGAGCGCCGGTATGTACGCGGTCGCCGTCCTGCGGCCCGTGCTCCCGCCGGACGCCTGAGTCCGGGCCTTGGCGGGAGCCGCCCGCTTCCGGCTCAGTCCCCCAGCGCGTCGTAACGGACCAGCCGGAAGCGGGCGCCCTGCGCCTCGCGGATTCGCGCCGCCAGCTTCTCGTGCAGCTCCGGCGTCCAGGCGCTCCACCGCTGGAAGAAGGCCGCGGTGGCCGCCTTGTCGCCCCCGTGCTGGAGCGCGAGCACCTGCTCCAGCAGCGCCGTCACGACGGCCGGGTACTTGTCGTACTGGATGCTCAGGCGCGCCGTCCGCGGGTCCGCCTGGATGAGGCCGTGCTCCAGGAACCAGTTGAACTGCACCAACTGCATGCGCTGGTAGGGCTGGTCCTCGCGCGGGCGCACGTTCTGGAGCGTGCGGCGGATGCCGGAGGCCTGCACCGCGCGCAGCCCGGCGGCGTCCAGCGTGCCCTTCTTGTGGAAGGCCTGCAGCGAGAAGAGGCTCACCAGGTCCGCCTTCATCTCCTCCACGGCGCCCGCGTAGTCCTCCAGCGCGTCGTCCAGCGTGCGCCCCTGCCGGTCGCGGTCTGGCCCCAGGTAGTGGCCCACCTCGTGCCAGAGGGTGCGCTGGAAGTTGCCTTCGGAGACCAGCTCCCGGGCGTGGGCGTCCACCACCGCGGCGCGCCAGATGCGCTCATCGGACGCGAACAGCTCCGGGTTCCGCATGATGTTCTCCCGCAGGAGGATGGTCCGGCCGTAGCGGCGCGCGGCCAGCGCGTCGTTGGGGAGGATGCTCGCGGTGTTGGTGCCGCGCGACTGGCCGAAGTCGGCGATGACTTCGTAGACGCCCACGGGGATGTCCTCGCGCACGCGCTTCTTCGCGGTGTAGGGCAGCGCGTCCTCCACCGCCTGGAGCCCGCCCAGGCGCTTGCGCAGCTCCTGCGTGGCCGCCTCGTTGCTCAGCAGCACCGACAGGCTGTGGAACGCCTTCACGCCGAAGAGCGCGTCGTCATACGTCTCATACGCGCCCAACTGCACGTTGAGCTTCTGGAAGCGGCCCGTCACCCACGCCGCGTCGCCGCTCTCGTAGTCGTTGCTGAGCAAGTCCCGCGCGCGGTTGCGCAGGTAGCGCGCCAGCTCCGCGTCGCTGGCCTCCAGCCGCTGCGCCGCGCGCATCACCAGCCCGTAGGCCTTCACCAGCTCCGGCCCGTAGGCCACCGCGTACGGCACCGCGTAGAGCGCCTTGGCGTCGGGCCGCTTCGCCTTCGCTTGCAGCGCCTGGCGCAGGCCCGGGTGCAGCGTGTCCAGCACCGGGTGCGCCTGGAGGACCTTCACGTCCTGGCGCAGGTTGGCGGCCGTGGCGCGGCGCACCACCGTCTTCTCGCTGAGCAGCGCCGAGCGCTCGCCGGGGTTCGCGGCCAGGAAGGCGTCCACCTCCGCCCGCGTCACGTCCACCGGGTACACGTTGCGCGCGGCCACCTGCGCGTCCACCGGGAGGAACGCCTCCCGCGCGTTGCTCAGGGTGCTGGCGATGGGCCCCTGGTACAGGCGGTACAGCGTGAGCAGATCCCGCGTGCGCTGGGGGCCGCCCAGCTTCTTGTCCAGCGCCTCCAGCTTCGCGAGTGCCGGCAGCGCCTGGTGGTGGCGCGAGGACTCGTACAGGCCCTGGAAGATGGCGCCCACCTCCAGCAGGTCCTTCACCGCCGCCTGCTCGTCGGGCGTGAGGCGGGAGAGGTCCGGCGACAGGCGGACCTCCTGCGTCTTGGCGAGGACCTCGGCCACCTTCTCCTCCGGCCAGTAGCCCGAAGGCAGGGTGGGGGAAGGA
>NZ_JAAIYB010000174.1 GCF_010894475.1 Myxococcus vastator | reverse complement strand
CTGGAGGGCGAGGGGGCAGGCCCCGCGCCGGCCGGAAGCACCGCGTTACTCCGCGGAGGCGTCACCCGCACACGCCTGGCGCGCCTCGGGCTTGTTCTTGAAGATGAACGCCAGCCGGTCCGTCTGCTCGCCCGTGCGCTCGTCGAAGAGCGGCGTGCCGCCCGCGTACATGCTGCCCTCCGGGTTGCCATAGGCGTCCAGCCCCTGCTTCTGGAGCCACGCGTCCACGCAGGCCTCCTGGGCCGCGCGCGCCGTGCCGCCGCCCGAGCCCGCGTCCTCCGCGCTCAGGGCCCCCTTGCTGGCGCCGGTGCGCGTGGCTTCGTCCGTCGCGGCGGAGGCGTCGGTGGGCCCCGGGGCCTCGCCCGTCTTGCGGGTGCAGCCAGGCGCCAGGAAGAGGACAGCGGAAAAGACGAGCACGCCGGTCAGCTTTTTCATATGTCCTGGCAGGTGGGGGCCGCGCGGACGCGGGACGGTGGAGAGACACCTGCGCCCTTCTGCATGGTGGTACGCAGGCGGCCTCACCATATTCGTTTCCGACCGCGTGGAGCAGTCATCCGATGCATGGCCACGGTACAGACCACCATCCCCGAATTCCCCATGCGTCCCGGCTGGAGCGCGCGCGCGTCCTGCTGGTGGGGGCTGGGGGGCTCGGGTGTCCGGCGTCACTGGCGCTGGCCCAGGCCGGTGTCGGGCACCTGACGCTGGCGGATCCGGACCGCGTGGACGTGACGAACCTGCCGCGCCAGCTCTGGCACCGGGGCGAGGACGTGGGCCGGAACAAGGCGGAGTCCGCGACGGCGGGCCTGGCGCGGGCCTTTCCCGGCCTGAGCACGGAGGCCATGGCCGAGCGTGTGGACGCGAGCAACGCGGAGGGGCTCTTCCGCGCGCACGACGCCGTCATCGACGCCACGGATGGCGTGGCCACCAAGTTCTTCCTGTCGGACGTGGCGGTGCTGACGGGGGTGCCGCTCGTCTATGGCGGGGTGCTGCGCATGCAGGGCCAGGCGATGCGCGTGGACCCGGGCGGGCCGTGCCTGCGCTGCCTCTATGAAGCGCCGCCGCCGCCGGACGCCGTGCCCACGTGTGCCCAGGCGGGGGTGCTCGGCTCGCTGGCGGGGCTGGTGGGCGCGGTGCAGGCCCTGCTGGCGCTGGAGCTGCTGTCGGGCGCCGCGCGAGGTGGGCAGGGCGAGGCCACGCTGCACGTGCTGGATGCGGTGTCGCTGCTGGGGCGGAGGACGCGCGTGACGCGGGCGCCGGACTGCGCGGGCTGCCGCGTCACGGCCATCCCGGCGTACCCGGAGTCTCCGGAGGCGTGCGCGACATGACGGCGACGCTGGACATCACCCGCGAGGTCTGTCCGATGACCTACGTGCGGACGAAGCTGAAGTTGGAATCACTGGAGTCGGGCACGTTGCTGGAGGTGCTGCTTCGGGGCACCGAGCCGCTGAAGAACGTGCCGCGCAACGCGCGCGAAGAGGGCCACGAGGTCGTGTCCCTGGACGCGCTCCCGGACGGGACGCACCGGCTGGTGCTCCGCAAACAGGGCAGGTGAGAGAGCCATGGCGACCCTTCGTATTCCCACCCCCATGCGGGGCTTCACCGGCAACCAGGCGGAAGTCGTCGCCCCCGGCGCCACCGTGCGCGAGGTGCTGAACAACCTGGACGCGCGCCACCCGGGCATTGGCGGCCGGGTGCTTGACGAGCGCGGCGCGGTGCGGCGCTACGTGAATGTGTTCCTCAACGACGAGGACATCCGCGCGCTGAGCGGCCTGGACACGCCGGTGAAGGACGCGGACCGCATCATCCTCATCCCCGCCATGGCGGGAGGCTGAAGGCCGTGGCGCTGCGTGAAGAGCAGATCCAGCGCTACTCCCGGCAGATCCTCCTGCGCGAGGTGGGCGGACGTGGTCAGGAGGCGCTGCTCGCGGGCGCGGCGCGGCTGGATGGCCTTGGCGCGGCGGGGCTGACGGCGGCGGCGTACCTGGCGGGAGGTGGCACGCCGGTGACGGGCGCGGGCTCGCTGACGCTGGGGCCCTGGGCGCCGGGCTTCCTGATGGGGCCCGCCGACGTGGGCCTGCCCGTGACGGAGGCGCTGGCCCGCGAGGTGCCCGCGCTGAACCCGGACGCGGCCTCGGTGGGGCCGGGGGGCGGACTGGTGGCGGAGCTGCCCGCGGCGTGGAGTGGCGAGGCGCCCTGGGTGGCCCTGGGCGGTGATGGCATGCGGGCCGCCGTCGTCTTCCGCGGCGCGGAGGGGTGCCTCTGGTGCTTCGGTGAGACGGTGCGGCACCTGGGCTCGCCTCCGGATGGCGCGCTGGGCGTGGCCGTGGGGACGCTGGGGGCGCTCGTGTTCCAGCGGCTGCGGCTGGGCCTGGGGCCCGCGCTGGGAGGCCGGTGGCTGGTGGCGCCCGGCACCGTGGAGGAGCTGGCGCCGCGCAGGTGCTCACGCTGCGTGGGCCGCGAGGCGCCTGGCGCGCCGTGAGTCGCTGGCCCGAGCACATCCTCACCGAAGTCGGTCGGCACCTGGCGGCCGCGTATCCCTTCGAGGGCTGTGGGGTGATCCTCCGCGCGGAAGGGACAGGGGCCCTGCGGATCCGCCCCCTGCGCAACGCCGCCGGGAACCCGCGGAGGGCGTACGCCTTCGCGCCCGAGGAGTGGCTGGCCGTCTGCATCGAAGCGGATGCACGCTCAGAGCGAGTGGTGTGCGTGTTCCACTCGCATGTGGATGCACCGGCGACCTTCTCCCAGGAGGACCTGCAGCGGGCGGCTCCCGACGGGTGTCCGTTGCTCCCCGATGTTTCCTATCTCATCGGATCCATACACCGCGGCTGTGTTCACTGCGTGTCGGAGTATGAGTGGCGTGCGGGAAACTTCGCGTCACGGACGCACTGAAAAGTTCATTGCAGAAACGAAAAAGCCTTGTCTGAGCAGGCACTTGAATGCCCGTCACCCCCACCTGCGGAAAGGTGGGCGCGAATTGTCAAGTGGCCGGGTTTTCGTCTATAACCGCGTCCATCTTCTGGATCTGAGGCGTCCCTACGAGCTTGCAAGAAGTGCTCCGGACGCAGGGAGTAGACGACCCATATGGCCTCCAACACTGGTTTCACCCTCTGGCTGACCGGCATGTCCGGTACCGGGAAGAGCACCACCGCCGCCTACATCGCCGCGCGCTTGCGGCAGGTGGGCCGCAACGTCGAGATCCTCGACGAGGGTGAACTCGGCGAGGCGCTCTGGGCGGGGCTGGGGGACGGCAAGGAGGACCGGACAACCGTCGTGAAGCGGCTGGGCTTCGTGGCGAGCCTGCTGACGCGCAACGGCGTGGCGGCGCTGGTCCCCTGCGTCAGCCCCTACAAGCCGGGCCGCGAGGAGAACCGCCGGACCATTGGCCGCTACGTGGAGGTCTACGTCGACTGCCCGACCGAGAAGCTCATCGAGCGCGACAGCACGGGCCGCTACAAGAAGGCGCTCAACGGGGAGATCCCCAACTTCATCGGCATCACCGAGCCGTACGAGCCGCCCAACTCGCCGGAGGTCACCATCCACTCCGACGTGGAGTCGGTGGAGGACGGCGCGGCGAAGATCTTCCAGTCGCTGCTGGACCTCGGCTACATGACCACCGAGGAGCTGAAGATCATCACCGGCAAGAAGATGAAGGCCAACCCGCTGCCGGCGAAGGGTGAGAAGGCGGAGAAGGCCGAGAAGGGCGGCGCCAAGGCCCGCCGCGCCGAGGAGTCCAAGCCCGCGGCGAAGGCGCCGAAGGCGGACAAGGGCGCCAAGGCCCGTCCGGCCACGCGCGCGGCTCGGGTGGCGAAGCCCGCGGCGAAGAAGTCCTCGAAGCGGAAGGCTCGCTAGGCGGCTGGGCTTCCGGGCCTGGGTTTCATTCCTGAGGGGCTCCAGGTTGCCGCGCAACGACGCGAGCAATCCGGGGCCCTTTGGTTTTAGGAGAGCTTCATGTTGAGCCCCGAGCGGATCCAGTCCCTGTGTGAGTCCTCGCGCCCCAAGCTGGAGTCGATGCGCGCCGCGCTGCGGCTCCATGGCAGCGCGCTGGTGGCGTTCTCTGGCGGCGTGGATTCGACCTTCGTCCTGAAGGTGGCGGTGGAGGAGCTGGGCGACCGGGCGCTCGCGCTCACCGCGCTGTCCGCGTCCGTGGCGCCGGAGGAGGCCGACGAGGCGCGCGCGCTGGCGAAGCGGCTGGGCGCCCGGCACGTGGTGCTGGGCAGCAACGAGCTGGCGAATCCGGAGTACGCGGCCAACCCGACGAACCGCTGCTACTTCTGCAAGACGGAGCTGTATGACATCTGCGAGGCGCAGCGGACGTCGCTGGGCCTGGCGGTGGTGCTGGACGGCTTCAACGCGGACGACTTCAAGGACCACCGGCCGGGACACAAGGCGGCGCGGGAGCACCGGGTGGTGTCACCGCTGGCGCAGGCGGGGCTGACGAAGGAGGAGATCCGCGCGTGGAGCCAGTCGCTCGGGCTGCCGACCTGGGACAAGCCGCAGATGGCGTGCCTGGCGTCGCGGATTCCGTATGGCACGGCGGTGACGCGGGACCGGCTGCTGCAGATCGCCGCCGCGGAGTCGGAGCTGCGCAGGCTGGGCTTCCGACAGTTCCGCGTGCGGTACCACCAGGACGTGGCGCGGCTGGAGGTGGCGGCGGAGGAGTACGAGCGCTTCCTCGCGGCGGACGTGCGGCAGCGGATCAACACCGCGTTCCTGGCGCTGGGGTTCAAGTTCGTGGCGCTGGACTTGGAGCCGTTCCGCTCTGGCCGGATGAATGACGCGGCGGGGGTGGTGAGGCCGGGGGCCACGGGCCAGCCGGACGGGTTCCCGCTGCCTGTGGTGAGCTGAAGCCCAAGCGGCTCCATCCGTGGTGATGGTGCTCCAGATGCCTCAGCGCTGGTCGCGCCGGATGACGGCCGGCGTCAGTCCGGTGAGCTGGCGGAACACCGTGGTGAAGTGGCTCTGCGAGCTGAAGCCCACCGCGAGCGCGATGTCCCCCAGCGGCAGCGACGAATGGCTCAACAGGTCGCGCGCCCGCTCCACGCGGCGTTGCTGCACCCAGGCGTGCGGTGTCAGGCCGGTGGACTGGCGGAAGGCGCGGGTGAAATGGAAGACGCTCAACCCGGAGCGCTGGGCGAGCTCACCCACGCGGATGGGCTCGGCAAGGCGCGCCTCCGCGTAGAGCTGTACACGGCGGAGTGCGGCGGGGGAGAGCCCGCCTCGCTGGCGTGCCGCCCGTGAGGTCCCCGGCTCCTGGAGCAGTCTGGCCACCCGCGCCGCGTGCCGGTCCTGGATGGCCCTCGCCGCTTGCAGGAACCCCGCGATGATCCGGAGGTGCTCCTCCGGCAGCGCCGCCATGAGCTGATGCCCGTCCGCCTGCAGCGGCCCCCAGAGGGTGTCAATCCACTCGCGAGCATGAGCGGTGAGCACCAGCCGCTGGCCACCTCCGGCCGCTTCCCGCTGGACGTAGCCCGCCAGCTCCAGCCGCGCCACGTCGGCTTCGCGCGGGACTGAGCCCAGGGGCGCCGGGCCACCGAAGTGAAGCTGCGCCAGGCACGCGAGGTCCGCGCGCCCCAGCGCCAGGACCTTCCCCACCGTGGCATCGAACTGCGCGGACGCATCCTGGAACTGCACGACGTCCGAGCCAATCTGTTCGAGCAGGGCGGGGCGGGGGCTCATCGGGAACTCCGCAGGAAGGCGAAAAACGGCGCAAGGGCACGAAAGACGACCTCATGCCCAGGACCGCATCCTGGCGGCATGATCAACCTGAAGCCTTCCATCGCGGCAACCGTCCTGTGGCTCTTCGTCGTCGTCCTGGGCATCGCCTTCGGCGCGGGACTCTATGAGCACCGCGTCTCGTTGCCCCGATGGCTCGACACCCTGGGTGGACACTGGTCCGCGGGCGCCGCGCGGCAGGACAACGTGGGACTCCGCTTCTGGGCCTTCGTCACCACGGGGCCGCTGACGCTGCTCACCCTGGCGAGCCTCTACTTCGCATCCCAGGCCACCGGCCCGCTGCGCGTCTGGTGGCTCGGAGCCGCGTTGGCGGCGCTGGCCGACCGGCTCCTGACCTTCTCGTACTTCATCCCCGCGATGGTGCGGCTGCTGCAGTCGCCAGACAACGCCGCCTCCGTGGACACCGCGATGACCTGGGCCCGAATGAACCACCTGCGTCATGCGCTCGTGGCGGGGGCCTGGCTCTCCGCGCTCCATGCGCTGACCTGGCTCCGGTGGAAGGGAGGTGCGTGAGCACACCGTCCGATTCCGGGGGTGCCCCACGCCCGGACAAGCCACGACAGGGCAGGGGACCCTGGACGGACGCATCCCAAGCCCGGACCCTGTTAGAACCGTGAGCCGCGCCATGGCCCGCGAACCCTCCCCATCCTCCGGAACGGCTCCCCGTCTGATCCGCCGCCTGATCAGCACCTGCGCCGTGCTCCTGCCCGCGGCGGCCGGCGCGGCGGAGTACGTGGACGCGCCGTACGCGGATCGCCGCGCCTTCTCGCTGATCCTCGGCCCCGGCGCCTCCTATACCGAGTCCATTGATCGCTCAGCGTCCGACGCCGAGAAGGGCGGGGACGCGCACCTGGACCTCGGGGGCAGCCGGACCGTGGGCTACGACGGGGACGAGGTCTTCGTGGTGATCCGCGGCAGCCTGCGCGGCCCGGATCTATCGGTGGCCGGAGGCTTCCGGAACGTCTATGGCGATGGGTCCTGGCAGACCTTCTATGATCTGGGCCTGTTGATCAGACCGTTTTCTGGGCCGTGGCTGGGGCCTCGCGTAGCGTTGGGCGTGCGACACACCTTCTCCGAGCGGCTCGCGGTGTTCGGGGGACTCGGGCTTGCGCTCGGGTTTGGCGCGGGCCTGCGCGGAGACGCCGAAGCCTTCACCGGGGTTCAGTGGATCTTCCCGGTCGGATCGAAGTGAATTTCTTGCGATCAGACCGACCTGTGAGAATGTGTGTGCATCTGTAGGAGGTCGCGCACATGGACATGAATCCCCGCCTTACTTCAGTGGTCTTCCGGCTCAACCGCGAGAAGCTCGACGCCCTCAAGGATCTGTCGCGCACGACGCGCATCCGTCAGAGCGAGTACCTCCGCGAGGCGATCTCCGATCTGCTCGCGAAGTACGAAGAGCGGCTCGTCGACTGAAGACGGCCGTCCGGGCCCCACCGCGCGTCACCCGAGGTGGAAGGGTGGCTCCAGCGGAAGCCCCGGGGGATGGAGACGCTCCCCGGCGCTGAAGGGGTCCACGCCGGGAGGGTAGCGAACCTCCCAGAGGACCAGGCCGTGCGCGGGCGCCTTGAAGCCCTCCATGGCCCGCCCCGTCTCGAGCGCCGCGAGCCACGCCTCTTCCGGCAGCAGCCCCGCGGCCACCTTCAACGCGCTCCCCATCAAATAGCGGATCTGGTAGCGCGCGAAGCCGTCCCCACGCAGCCGAGCCTCGTAGAGCCCACCGCCCAGCGCATGCAGGGTGGCGGACTCCAGCGTGCGAGGCTTGCGTGGACTGGACTTCTCATGGAACGCGATGAAGTCCCGCGTCCCTTCCGCCGAGCGCAGCAGCGCCCCCAGCCGCTCCGGCGTCACCGCCGTGGCCTGGAACAGCGGCTCCGCGGACACGTCCAGCGCATAGGGCGCCCAGTCGGGCGTCACAGCCCCACCCAGCTGGAGCCGGTAGCGGTACTCCTTGCCGCAGGCGCTCCACTGCGCATGGAACGACGTGGGTCGGCGCACCCCACACAGGCCCAGGCCCGGTGGCAACCGGGGCGGGAGCCGCTTCTCCAGGGACTCCGCCGAGTCACCCGCCTCCAGCCGGACGCTCACCACCTGCATCCGGGCGTGGACCCCCCGGTCCGTGCGCCCTGAAGGCATCAACGTCGCCGGCACCCCCACGGACCGCAGCGCCTCTTCCAGGGCCGACTGGACGGTGGGGCCCTCGGGTTGGCGCTGGAAGCCGCGGAAGATTCCGCCGCGGTACCAGATCCACAGTGCGACGGGAATTCGCTTGGAGGTGGAGGGGAGCACGCCGTTGCTTGGGTGTGGGGAACCACGGGATACTCGCGCGCGAAATGGCGGCTGGACAAGACCTTGCGGCGGACGTGGACGGACTCTGGCTCTTCAAGCACGGGGACTTGGTCCTGGGGCCCGTCAGTGGGACCCAAATCGTGGAGAAGCTCACCTCGGGTGAGCTGACGCTGGACACCCTGGTGGCGCCCGCCGGAGAGCGGGACTTCCACCGCATGTCGGAGGTGGACGCCTTCCGCGTGCACGTGGCCCGGGCGGAGGCGCGCGCCCGCGTGGACGCCGCCGTCGTCGTGGAGCGGGCGAAGTCCGCGAAGCGCCTGAAGATTCTCGGCGGCGCCGCGGCGGCGGGCGTGGTGGTGCTGGGCATCTTCGGTGTCCAGGTGGCGCGCAACGTCGCCGTCCACGGCTGGTCCGGCGACGGCGAGGTCCAGACGGACGACTTCGAGATGGGCGAAATCACCATCCGCGTGGCCCAGGCCCGGGTGGATGAGGAGGAGCTCTTCGAGTACCCCGGCCATGGCGCGCGCCGTCCAGGCACGGGCGAGCCGGGCGTGAAACCCGCCGCCGGCAGCAGCGGTCCGGGGAAGGTGGCCATGGCCTCCACCACCCGGACGCCGGTGGACCGCAGGCCCCGCCCCGGGGGCAGCGTGACCACCGACCCGGAGGGCATGGAGATGACGCAGCAGTTCGACCAGTCCGCCATCAACCGGGTGGTGGCCAGCAACAAGTCCACGCTCTTCCGCTGCTTCAAGGAAGAGGCGGAGCGCACCCCGGGCCTCTACGCCAAGGTCCCCATGGAGTTCGTCATCGGGAACGATGGCCGGGTGAGCAAGCTGTGGGTGGACAACCACCAGTTCAAGAAGGGTCCACTCTACGAGTGCCTGCTGGCGGAGATGAAGAAGTGGCCGTTCCGCGCCTACGAGGGCGAGCAGGCCACGGTGGGGCTGTCGTTCACCATCGGCAAGCGGGGGTAGGGTCACTTTCTTGCCGGCACCCCGGGCATGCCCGATACCGTGGGCATGTCCGCCGCATCCGTTGCTGAGACCGAAATTGCGAAGAAGGCGCTGAGCGTCCCGCCGGGAACCTTCCGTCACACCGTGCTGACGGCCGCCAAGCGCTTCAAGTCCACCTGGGCCGAGCTGGGCAAGCTCCTGGTCCAGGTCCGGGACGAGGCGAAGTTCGAGGAGTGGGGCTACCCCTCCTTCGAGGCCTATTGCCTCAAGGAACTGCACATCAAGAAGCAGACCGCCTTGAAGCTCACCCGCTCGTTCAGCTTCCTGACCAAGCACGAGCCCGAGGAGGAGCTGACCGCACAGGAGTTCCCCCAGCGCGCACCCGCGTTCGAGGTCATCGAAGTCCTCGCGGACGCGGAGGAGCGGGGCCAGCTGTCGCCCACTGAATACAAGTCCCTGCGCGACAGCATCTGGAGCCCGGAGAAGAACCCGGCCGAGCTGAAGAAGGAGTTCGCCGAGCGCTTCCCCCGTCCCCCGCCGGAGCCGCCTCCGGAGAGCGCCCAGGTGCGGAAACTGGCGCAGATGGCCCGCAAGCTCGCGAGCGAGCTGTCGGGGAGTCGTCGGATTCCGAACGCCGTCGCCGAGCGGGCAGCCGCCCTGGCCGAAGACCTCGAGGACATCGCCTCGGGCGTGACGGACGCCTGAGCCGCTGTTACTGAACGCTGACCCGTGGCCGGGGCTGTACGCTCGGCAACGGGCCTGTACCGCCGGGCTTCCTGCCCGAAGGGGAGGGCCCTATAGTGGTTCAGGGCCGCGTGAAGGTGGGCCTGACGGCTGTTCGAGACGTGGGCAGGCCGTGCGGGTAGGGGAGCGGTGGACGGCGAAGGAGGCTCCGGGTGTCCGGAGCCGGCGAACTCGGAGGCGGCAGTGAAGAAGGAGCACCACGTCAACCTGTCTTGTTCGTTCTGCGGCAAGTCGCAGCGCGAGGTCCGCAAGCTCATCGCGGGCCCGACGGTCTACATCTGCGACGAATGCATCAAGCTGTGTAACGACATCATCGCGGACGAGAACGAGCGCGAGGAGGGCAAGCCCCAGGTCAGCTTGCCGACGCCGGCGGAGATCAAGGCGTTCCTCGACGACTACGTCATCGGACAGGACCAGGCGAAGAAGGTCCTCGCGGTGGCGGTGTACAACCACTACAAGCGCATCTACCAAAAGAAGCCGACCTCTCGGCCGCGTCCGGGCGTCAAGGGCCCCACCGGCGAGGAAGTGGAGCTGAGCAAGAGCAACATCCTGCTCATCGGACCCACGGGGAGTGGCAAGACGCTGCTGGCCCAGTCGCTGGCGCGCTTCCTCAACGTGCCCTTCACCATCGCCGACGCCACCAGCCTCACCGAGGCCGGCTACGTGGGCGAGGACGTGGAGAACATCATCCAGAACCTCCTCCACAACGCCGACTACGACGTGGAGAAGGCCTCGCGCGGCATCGTCTACATCGACGAGATCGACAAGATCGCCCGCAAGGGTGACATGCCCAGCGCCACCCGCGACGTGGGCGGCGAGGGTGTGCAGCAGGCCCTGCTGAAGATCATCGAAGGCACCCGGGCCAACGTCACGCCGCGCGGCGGGAAGAAGTACAACCAGCAGGAGTACGTCCAGGTCGACACGACGAACATCCTGTTCATCTGCGGCGGCGCCTTCCACGGCATCGACGGCGTCATCAAGCGCCGCGTGGGCGAGAAGGGCCTCGGCTTCGGCGCGAAGATCACCCACCGCGAGGAGCGCAGCGTGGGTGAGCTGCTGGCGCTGACCGAGCCGGAAGACCTCATGCGCTTCGGCATGATTCCGGAGTTCATCGGCCGCCTGCCGATGATCGCCACGCTGAACGACCTGAAGGAAGAGGACCTGGTCATCATCCTCTCCCAGCCGAAGAACGCCCTGGTGAAGCAGTACCAGAAGCTCTTCGAGATGGAGAAGGTGAAGCTGACCTTCACGAAGGAGGCGCTGCGCGCCATCGCTCGCGAGGCGATGCGCCGTCACTCCGGAGCGCGCGGCCTTCGCGCCATCCTGGAGGATGCCATGCTGGAGATCATGTACGACGTGCCGTTCCGCGAGGGCGTCAAGGAGTGCAAGATCACCGAGCAGGTCATCACCAAGCACGAGGCGCCCCAGCTCGTCATGGAGAAGGAGAAGAAGACGGCCTAGCGGCGTCTTGCTTCTCCGGGTGTCCCGAGGCCCTGCTTCCCTTCCGGGAGGCGGGGCCTTCCGCTTTTCAGGGCGCGGGCAGGGTGATGATGAACTCGGCCCCGGCGCCGGGTGTGCTCTCCACGCGGATGTCGCCCTGGTGCTCCTGGACGATGTCGTGGCACAGCGAGAGCCCCAGCCCCGTGCCCACGCCCGCGGGCTTGGTGGTGAAGAAGGGGTGGAAGAGCTTCTCGCGGAGTTCCTCGGGGATGCCCGGCCCGTTGTCGCGGATGCGCAGCTCCACCTGGGTTCCGACGCGGTGGGTGCGCAGGTGCACCTGGGGCGTGAAGCCCGCGCCGGCCTGTGACTGATGTTGCGCCGCGGCGTAGAACGCGTTGTCGAGGATGTTGGTGAGCATCCGGCTGATGTCGCTGGCCACCAGCTCCACGATGCCCACGTTGGGGTCCAGCGTGGTCTCCATCTTCACGGTGGCGCCGCCCGGACGGCTGCGTTGGCCCTGCACGGCCAGGTTCACGCTGTCGCGCACCAGCAGGTTGAGGTCCGACTTGGAGCGGGTGCCCTCCGACTTGCGCGAGTGCCGGAGCATCGTCTTGATGATGTCCGAGGCGCGCTTGCCGTGGCTGTGGATGCGCTGGGCGTTCTGCTTCAGGTCCTGGAGCGTCTCCAGCACGTCCTCGCGGGTCTCGCTGTCGAGCCGGTCCGCCATGCTCTTCAGCGTCTCCTCCAGCTCGCCGGCCAGCCGTGAGGACAGGTTCGAGAAGTTGTTCACGAAGTTGAGCGGATTCTGGAGCTCGTGGGCGATGCCCGCGGTGAGCGCGCCCAGGGACGCGAGCTTCTCCTGCGCCACCAACTGGCGCTGCATCTCCTGCAGCCGGGTGAGCGTCTCCGCCAGCTCGGCGTTCTTGTGCTGGATTTCGGCCGTGCGCTCCTCCACGCGGCGCTCCAGCGTCCGGCTGTACTCCTCCAGGCTGGCGTAGAGGTCGGCGTTCTCCAGGGAGATGGCCGCCTGGAACGACAGCAGGCGCAGGACTTCCAGGCGCTCCGGGGTGAAGGCGCCTCGCGTGGCGTCGTTCTCCAGGTAGAGCACGCCCGTGAGCGAGCCCTGCTTCAAGAGCGGGCTGCACAGCAGGGACTTGGGCTGGGCGCTGCGGACGTAGGGGTCCTCGGAGAACGGCTCCTCCGCCGACGCGTCGTGGAGGAGGACCGTCTCCCCGGTGCGCACCACGTAGTGGATGATGGAGGTCGGCAGCGACGCGGAGGACTCCATGGGGATGGGCGCCTCGAGCACCACGCCATCGCCGTCCACGGAGCCCTCCGCCGCGATGACCAGGCCCTCCGTCCGCTTCAGCAGCAGCAGGCCCCGGCGCGCGCCCGCGTTCTCGATGACCAGCGTCATCAGCTTGCGCAGCAGCTTGCCCAGGACGATTTCGCCGGACAGCGCGCGCGCCGTCTTGATGACGGACGCCAGGTCCAGCGCGGCCAGTGACGTCTCGGTGAGGGCATCCGTGGGCGTGGGCGCGGGGGCGGACGGCAGGAGCCGGGGGTGCTCCCGCTCCAGCCGAGCCGCGACGGCGCGCGCGCCCCAGCGCAGGTAGGCGGCGCGGGCTTCCTCCAGGTAGGTGCGGGCCACGCGCTCGCGGGTCTGCGTCAGGTGGAACCGCGCGGCGGCCTCACAGGCCACGCCCTCGTCGAGCGACAGGCCGTATTGACGCGCCAGCCGGATGGCCCGGTCATACGCATCCGCGGCCGTGTCCCCCTGGCCGTCCAGGCGGGCCCGCTCCGCGTCCAGCAGCTCCGCCCGGGCGCCATAATTCATGGGGGCGATGCGGGCCCAGCCGCGCATGGACTTGCGGATGGCGTCGATGGCCCGCGACGAGCGAAGCCGGTCCAGCGGCCCCAGCGTGGGGTGGACGGCCATGAGCGCCAGGCCCTGGAAGAACTTGTACCAGGGCAGGTAGATCTGCCCGGCGATGAGCTCCACCTGCGTGTCCACCGCCGCGGCGCTCTCCAGCGCGCCGCGCGCATCGCCCCAGAGCCACCGGCGCAGGGTGCGCAGCACGTCACAGGTGGCGATGCCGTTGCCGTAGTCGAGCTGCCGGTACGGCGCGACCAGCTCCTCCTCGCGGGCCTCCACGTTGCCGGTGAACGCGCCCGTGAGCGAGTCGAGCGTGTGGCGCATGTACTCGGTGAAGAGCACGTTCTTGTGCCGGTGCGTGGCCAGCGTGTCCCGGAACCGGTCCATGCGCGGGCCACCGTCGGCCAGGCCGTCCCGGGCGATGAGGGCGGTGGCGCAGCCCGCGCTGGACGCATAGCCGAAGTACTCGATGTCGCCCGTCTCCTGGCCCTTCTGCGCGGCGGCGAGGAAGTCGTCGACGCACGCGGACAGCGGCTCCTTCCAGTGCCGGATGAAGAGGTTGAAGACGAAGGTCACCATGGCCCGCAGGCTCTCCGCCTGGAAGCGGTCCAGCGTCTTCAGCGCCAGCCGGCCGTAGCGGAAGCCGTCCTCGGGGTTGCCCAGGTGCACGCTCAGCATCAGCCCGTAGCCCACGTAGCCGAACGCGGCCACGCCGGTGGCGCCGTGGCGGATGGTGAGCTGGAGCACGCGGAGCACCACCAGCGGGAAGAGCAGCGGGCGGGCCATGAAGGCCAGCGAGGACAGCTTCACCAGCAGGCGCAGCGTGGCGAGCAGGAGCGGGTCGGTGCACTCGGGGAGGGCCGCCAGGTCCTCGGGCTTGCGCAGGCCCAGGCGCAGCTTCGTCTTCGCCACCGCGGCCAGGACGTGCGGCTGCTTCGGATTCGCGGGCAGGGGCTGGCCCAGCTTGCGCAATACCTCCAGGCCCAGGTCCACGCCGCGCGAGTGCTCGCCCCGGTGCGCGAGGCATTGGAGGCGGACCTCCTGCACCCGGACCTCCTCCGCGCCATCCACCGCGTGGGCCAGCGCCGCCGCCGCCAGCCGCTCCATCAGGTCGAAGTCCGCGGCGAGGTACGCCGCTTCGGCCGCGTCGACGTGCAGGTCGAAGGTGAGCCGCCGGTCCCTCCGCCAACCGTCCTCGCCGAGCAGGGACAGGCCCGTGCTCAGCAGGCGCAGGGCCGCGGACCAGGCGCCTCGGGACTTGGCGCTGCGGCCGGCGCGCAGGTCCAGCTCCGCCACGCGGTGGCGCTCCTGCTCGTCGTGGAGCACGGGCAGCGCCAGGTGGAAGTGGCTGACGAGCTCGGGGAGCCCTTCGTCGAGCCGCTCCGGGGGCGTGTGCCGCAGGAGGAGCCGGCCGATGCGGGCGTGGATCTCCGGATGCACGTCCTCCGGAATCAGCTCCAGCGCGGCCTGCTGCACGCGGTCATGGGTGAACTGATACGTGCCCCCGCTGTCCATGTCGGCGTCGTCGATGGGCGTCACCAGCCCCGCCTGGAGCACTTCGACGAGCCCCTTCTCGGCCGCCTCATCCGTCCGCTCCAGGACGATGGCCAGACTGTGCAGGTCGAACGTATGGCCCAGCGCAGCCGCAATGGGCAGCAGCGCCTGCGCGGCGGAGCTCAGCTCGCGGATGCGGGAGGTGAGCAGGGCCACCACGCCGTCACTGAAGTCCTGTCCACGCAGCGCGCTGGCATCCCACCGGAAGCCACCACCGTCCGCGTCGAAGCGCACCAGCCCCCGCTCGTAGAAGGTGCGCAGGAGCTGCACCGCGTGGAACGGGTTGCCTTCCGTCAGCGACAGCACCAGGTCGTCGAGCTGCGCGTCGGGTTGGCCCTCGGCGGGAGGGAACACGTCCGCGACCAGCTTCGTCATGTCCTCGGGGGACAACGGTGCCAGGTCGATGCGATGGACCGGCGTGCCGTGGTCCTGCAGCGCGCGAGCAAGGGACTCCACGGGATGGTCGGGGCCCAGCGCTTCCGAGCGGCAACCCGCGACCACGAGCAGGTGCTCGATGTCCCGGTCCGTCAGGAGCAGTCGCAGCAGTTGGAGGCTGGCGCTGTCCGCCCACTGGAGGTCGTCCAGGACGAGGACCAGGGGATGCTCCCGCGTGGAGAGCGCGGCCACCAGCTTGCGGAGGACGAGCTGGAAGCGCAGCTCCGACTCCGCGGGCCCCAATTCGGGCACGGGAGGCTGGTCCCCGAGCACCAGGGCCATGCGAGGCACCGCGTCCACCACGAGCCGGCCCATGCCGCCCACGGCTCCGAGGAGGCGGTGTTGCCAGGTCGCCAGCTCCTGCTCCTGTCCGCCCAGGAGTCCGCGAGCCACTTCGCGGAAGGCCTCGAAGATGCCGCTGTAGGGCGTGTCCCGGATGAGCTGGTCGTACTTGCCGCGCGCGAAGTGGCCCTGGCGCTCCGCGACGGGGCGCTTGAGCATCCCGGTGAGGGCCGACTTGCCCATGCCCGCCGCGCCGGAGACGAGGACGAAGGCGGAGCGGCCCGAGGCGGCGCGCTCGAAGGCGGCGCGCAGGGCGGCCTGCTGGGGCTCGCGGCCGTAGAGTTTCTCGGGGACGGCGAAGCGCTCGGGGACGTCCTTGGCGCCCAGCATGAAGGCGGGGACGGGGCCCGGGCCCTCCAGGGCGCTCAGGCAGCGCTGGAGGTCCGCCACGAGCCCGTAGGCGCTCTGGTAGCGGTCCTCGGGAGACTTGGCGAGCAGCTTGAGCGCGATGTCGGACAGGGGC
>NZ_JAAIYB010000173.1 GCF_010894475.1 Myxococcus vastator | reverse complement strand
GAGTGGGACAGCAGGGCTGCGAGCAGCGGGGCATTCATGGGAGCGGGCGCACAGGTAGGAAGCGCGCTGCCTCGCCACCACGGCCGCCGGGGCTGCCTTGCGTTTGGTGGACAGATGCCTTGATGTGACTGTCCGCCAGTGATGGACGGCGGAAGGGGAGGGGCACCCCACTTGATGGGTGGCAGCGCTCTTCATGCCCCTTGGATCCAGAGTTGCTGTAGGTGACTTGGGGGCTTCACGCCTACAACTGGGGTTTCGCGAAGGGCGGGGAGCCGGTTTCGGGCGAGCGCAGGCTGGCCGCGACATGTGGGGCTCGGTGGACGAGCTCTTCAAGAACCCCGAACCCTCCCGTGCCGACTCTCGAGTAGCGCTGGGCCATCCCGAATTGCACCTCTGGGGGCTGCGCGTCGAAGACACGCCAGACCTCTGCTTCTTCTTCCGATGGGGATGCGAACCCGAGTTCGGCCGCGTACCGCCGCATCCGCTCCAGCGTCACCAACGCGTACTTCCAGTTGACGAGCGGCTTCACCAGCAGCACCTGCTTCCGCATCACGGACTCCGCGGCGAGCGGGTGGATGTCCACGGCACCATCGCCGTCCGGTCCATGTTCGACACCAATGGCAGACAACGCGATGTCGAAGCGGGCAACGCGCGCATTCAGCGTCGTCGGCTCGACTTTGTGGGGTATCTCAACCACTCGTCCAGCGACTTCGAACGCGTCAGCGAATGGCCGCGCGTCCAGTGGGCGGGCGCTGCGCTCCCGCAGGGCGTGGAGCAGCAGTTGGCGATCTGCTTCTGAAGGTGCCCACACATCAAGGTCTCGTGGCGGCCTGCCCGTCAGCAGCGTCTTGAACGCGCCACCGGCCAGGAAGCAGCGTGCGCCACTGTTGAGTCCTACGGTCGCTGCGAGCTCTCGGAGGGCGAAGGCGCTGACATCCGGCTCGGTGAGGCCGCAGAGTGGGCTGGGCTGGCTCGCGGAATAGTCGCGGTAGGAGGCGCAGAGGCGTGCCCCTTCCCGCCAGAAGAACGCCCCTTCGAGATACCAAGGCCAATCCTTGGGACTCAGCGGTTGTCCGAGCAGTCGTGCCGCCGCCGCAGTGATGAGCAGGTCGTGAGTGACGAACACGTGGATGCCTGGGGTCGCACCTGCTACCGCGAGCATGTGATGTACGAGGAATCGCGCGGCCTCGTCGGGCCGAGCCATGCCAGGAAGTGCGTCGTCCTCAGTGACGAGGTGTCGCATGACACCGTCATGGCCAACCCGCTCCCAGTTTTCCACGGCACGGCGGCCGTCGATGACGAAGGCGCCCGGGTCGCCGAGGAGCCGATCCGCGATGATGGGGAGGTCTGTGCGAGCACCGTCGCGAAGCGCCTCGGCGGTCTGGACGCATCGTGGGAGGGGGCTCGTATGCAGTGTGCGCAGCCGGCCTTGCAGAAGCGCCCCGAGCTCATGGGCGAGTTCTCGCCCTGCGTCCGTGATGGGCAGCGTGTACCCGGCCTCTCCCGATGGGAGCTCATCGCGAACGGAGTGCCGCAGCAGAACCACGACTGCGCGGTCTCCAGCGGCACGTGCCAGGTGGGTCAGCACCGAGGGAGGGATGACCCATTGGAGATTGCTCATGAGGCGACCCCTACGAGGATGGTGGGGAGCGCGGCGATGGTGCGGACCGCCTGTAGCTGGAAGCCAGTCGCGTTGAGCAGGCGCTCATATTCGTCAACGGACCGCTCTCGTCCGCCCGTGGTCATCAACAGGTGGAGGTCGCAGAGTGCGCCTGCGACACCAGCCGATGGGAGCATCATTTCAATCACGAAAACGCGCCCTCCAAGGGGAAGGGCCGCACGCGCATGTGCGAGCAGTCGGCGCGCATCATCATCCTCCCAGTCGTGCAGCACCCGCGACAGGAGCACTCCATCCGCTTTCAGTCCCCACGGTTGGAAGATGTCGGCAGCGCGCCACGCCACTCCGCGTCGCGGTGGATGTCCGTACTGTCCTTGCGCGACGACCTCCGGTCGGTCGATGACGGTGACCGTGACGGAGGGATAGGCCTCGGCAACCAGCCGTCCGAGCGCGCCCAGGCCACCGCCCGCGTCGATGATTCGCTCGTCGCCGCGGAGGGCAAGCGCGCCTGGCACCTGCCGATAGTCGTGGAGGGCATAGCTTTGGAGCATTCGATGATGCCCCTCTCGCCGAAGTCTATCCCGCGCGACCTCGCCGAACACGTCGGGGGCGCGCCAGTTCGATTCGGCGCGCAGGGCGTCAGGCAGCGCTGCCCACTCGCGGGAGAATGGCCCCGCATATTCCAGGGCCGCGTCAGCCAAGGTGCGCGGATGGCTGGCGCGAAGAAACATGCCTCGTGGAGTCAGTTCCCACCGTTCATTCCCGGAGGTGACGAGGTGTAGCTCACCAAGCGCGCGAAGCAGCCTCCTCGCGCCGTCAGGGCGGAGCCGGCACCGGTCTTCGACCTCGGCTTCGGTTGCTGGCAGTGCCTCGATGACACCCAGACGCACCGCTGCCGCGATGGTTTGCGTGCGCCAGAACCCGACCATGTCCGCGGAGAGCGCGGCGAACTCCATGCGCCTGGGAGGGCGAGGCTCGACGATGGTCGCGCCTGTCTCGTCGATGACTTCGAGTGCCCCATCGAAGCGCTCGACGCGCGCCTGTCCATTGTAGAATGGCTCGACTATGGCGAAGCGCCTTGCATAGGCCGGATTTCCACTCATGTCGACGTGGGTCCACCCGTCGTCGTCGCGGGCTCTCGCGTACCCCTTGTGGAACACGTCGAGGTCGACGTACCAGCGGCCATGCACTGCCCCGCCGTTGAGGTCGATGTGCGTGGACCGTCCACCCGCCGCCTGCACGACGGCGGAGCCGTCCCGATAGTCACCCGCGTAGCACCAGCGCTCAGGGTAGACGGGGCAACCGTCGGTCGTGATGTGCAGGTAGCTCCCGGTGATGTCACGAACGGTGCAACGGCCGCTCTGGAAGTTGCCGCACCATGCGTAGCGCCCGGCATATGCCTGTCGCCCGTCGGGCGTGATGTGGTGCGCTCCGTCCAGGCCAACGACCGCTGCCAGGCCTTCGTAGAACCCAAAAGTCCGAGTGAATCGTTGCGGATATGCTGCCGAGCCGTCCGGGGCGATGTGCCACGCATGGCCCCCCTGGCTCACGGGGGCAAGGCCCGGTGCGTGGAACTTCAACACCTGGTCGTATCGCTGGCTGTAGGCGGCTGCGCCGCTCGGCGTGATGTGATGGGTGCCGTCTGGCGCGACACCCAGATGTGTCCAGTTCATGCGGCACCGTTTGCGGGCTTGCGCATGTTGCAGCCGAGGCAGAGGCGCCGATTGCGATAGGTCGACGTCAGTTCCCGGTATGCGTCGCCGTTCCAGAGCTGCATGAACCCTTGCTCGTGGAGGCTTCCGAACTCGCCCAGCGTCCGACGCTGCGCATCGGGAGCGCAGCATGGGTCGAAGCGCCCGGCCGCGCTCACCCAGGCCTCCTGGCCAAGGAACGGGCAGGGCCCTCCCGGCGCGAGGTCCTCGGGGGCGGCTGCATCAAGCAGGAAGATATTCTCGAGCAGGACGTGCTGTCCGTTGGGGAGTGTCCGCGCTGCTGCTGCTTCGCGCGCCATGAGCACGGCGGCATTCCAGCGGCTGATTGAATCGGGGTTGCGTCGCAGCTGCTCGCCCTGAATCTCCTTGAAGTGAGCCCAGAGATGGTGCCCCTTGACGCGGTCGACGCCCAGGTCGATAGCGAGCCGAACCATGTCCGCAAGCTCGGCGACGTTGGATTCGAGGAAGGTCAACTGGAACGTGACGCGGCACCGGCTGCCGCCAGTGGCCGCATGAGCGTCGCGCACCGCGATGAACTCGCGCACGTTGCCGACAACCTTGTCCCAGCGACTGCCCAGCATGATGGCTTCATGGGTCGCCTGGGTCGCTCCATTCCAGGAAATCTTGACGTCCGACGTCACGGGGACAATTCGCCTGGCCCACTCCTGGGCGCCACGTCCTGGGAACGTCCCGTTGGTCGTGAGGTTCAGCTTGACGTCGTACTGGCGGCAAAGCTCGAGGATTTCGTCAAAGTGCTGGTAGAGCAGGGGTTCGCCCATCGTCGATGGGATGATTTCCCGAAGACCCTGGGATGCCGCGTCTGCGACAACGCGCTCAATCATCTCAAAGGGCATCAGTCGGTGTGGCCGACCTTCTGCCTTTCTCTGGCGCTGAAGAGGGCTGTGCGGGGAGTGCTCTTCACACATCACGCAGCGGAGATTGCAGGTGTCCGGGTTGGTGTCGAAGGTGATTCGCCAGGGGCCCTTGCCGCGCGGAACGCGCGCGGAGTCTCGACGGCGCAGTGCCTGTTCGTAGATGCGCTCCACGGTTCGCACATGGTCGCTCACCTTGGGAATGTCACCGGACTCGCTCAGTAAATAGCCACGTGCGCCGAGCCGGACGCCCAGCGCTGGCTCTTGGGTGAGCCGCTGCATCTGTTCGGCCAGGGAGTCGACGGAGCGATGTTTGTAGATGAGCCCATTGACCTCATGGTGGACGTACTCCGCCATCCCGCCGACGTCGGCCGTAATGACAGGCAGTCGAGCTTGCTGCGCTTCATGGATGACGAGCGGCGAGTTTTCGACCCATATGGACGGAACGACGATGGCATCACAGCGGTCGAAGACGTCGCGGACGATTTCACGGTTCGTGTACTCGGGGAGCCATTCGACACGCCTGGCGACATCCGCCGGAAGCGAGGCCGCGATCTCCTTGAGCGCCTCTGTGTCTTGCCCACGGTGGCGACCCCAAATCCGGAGCCGTGCGTCGCCAGCGAGCTTGCCGAAGGCCAGGATGAGGTCATGGATGCCCTTTGCTGGGACATGCGTCCCGATATAGCCAAACGTGAATGGCTCGCCAGGGACTCGGCGACGGCCGCTCATTCGCTCGCGCGCGAAGCCGTAATCGAGATAGACAAGCTTGCTCTCGGGCAGCCCGAACCCCTCCCGGTAGCGGGCATGGAGGTATCGCGCGGGGGCGATGAAGAGATCGACGAATTCGCACATCTCCCTGACGTGACGCATTCGACGGGCGACCCACTGCGTCCAGTACGCGACGTCAGCTTCATGCTCCTCGGGGGCACCGCTGAAGTAGCGCGCATAGCAGCGCTCGGCGCATTTGCGGTCCTCCTGTCCAGCGCATGCCGCCCAGAGGTCGCCAGGGTCCTCCGGAAACATTTGCATGAACTGGCCTCGAGGACACATCAACCAGTAGTCATGGAGGGTGAATACAATGGGGACTTCGCGGAGCGCGGCCTCTCGCAAGAGTGAGGTCGAGAGGTGGTTCAGATGGCCGACGTGGATGATGTCAGGGCGCAGGCGGTCGAGGAGTTCGGCGAATCTCTGGTCGATGCCGGTTGCGCGGTAGCGGTCTTTGAGTCGCGGGTTGTTGACGATGTGGAGCGTAACGCGAGGGTCTTCTTGGTCGCGCTCCTCTCGAAGGTGAAAGTCGGGTGCGAACGCGTTCTCTTCGCGCGTGAAGACATGGACGTCATGGCGTTCCGCGAGCCCATGGCACAACGTCTGGCTGTAGACCTCGGAACCAGCGTTGTAGCGCATGGGGTAGCCATGGATGACTTTCAGTACTTTCATGGGGCTCCGTCTTGGCTGGATTGACTTTCGCCAATTTTGTGATGTGAGGCCATGGGTCATGCATCACTCAGCGCTCAGTTCGCGGTCCCCGCCGGTTCGCGCCAGGTGTTGGCCTTCCATCGCCGCCATGGAGCCAGAATGAGAGTGGAAGAATTCCGCCGCGCGCTCGACAAGCGAAGCGCCTCCCGTGGGCTGGAGGTGCTCTTCCACCCGCCCGCTTCCGCCGAGGCACTCCAGGCGATCTCGGAGCGGCTTGGCGAGCCGCTTCCATTCCAGGTCGAGCTCTTCTTGCGCGCACATGATGGGCTCGTCGTGCGGGAGCCACCGCTGAGCGTCCTGCCCTGTGCGCAGTGGGCCCCGGTGGGAGACTTCGTGCATTTCGCCACCGTCGACGGCCAGCATCGGCTGGGCTTCGACACCCGGCGCCGGAATGCCGCGGACCAGTGGGACATCGTCCACGTCGATACCGGAGACTGCGTCACACTGACGATGGCCAGCTTCTGGTCCAACAAGGTGTTCGCGTGGGTGGACCAGCGCCGGCCCATCTGGGAGTCCCGGGGAGTCGTGCCGCCGTGCGGCGCGAGTTGACGCTGAAGCGTCCAGGGAGCCAGTCTCCCGGCTGATGCTCAAGCTCCAGTGGCTCCAGGTCCACCAGTTCCGCTCCGTGAAGCCCGGGACGCGGTTGCTCTTCAGCCCGTCCCTCAACGTGCTCCTCGGGGAGAACGGCACCGGGAAGTCCATGCTGCTGGACCTCGCCGCCGCCGTGGTCAGCTCGGACTTCACGCCGCTGCGGCATGAGGCGTTCGACCTGGAATATGCCCTGGCCGCGGACACCGGCCGCATCACCGTGCGCGTACGCAACGTGCCGGAGGGTGGGGAGGGCACGAGCGGCCTGTCCATGGACATCACCGTGGCCCCGCGCGACATGGCCTGGCCGCTGGTCATCCACCGCGAGGGCCCGCAGCTCCGCGTCTCCCGCGAGGACGACACCACCGACGTCGTCCACGAGCGCATCGCCCCCGAAGTCGGTGGCCGGCTCTGGCTCGTCCTGATGACGGGCGGCATCGCCTGGGTGGAGAAGACGGGCGAGGCCACCGCCGCCGTCGAGCCGATGCTCGCCATGGCGCGGGAGGTCTCCGCGCAGGCCGACCTCCGCCGCTTCGACGAGGGGCTCGCCCACTTCGACCAGCTCTGGCGCGCCGAGCTGCGGCTCTCCCGTCGCGCGGAGGGCGTGCTCGCCACGGGCACGGGCGTGGCCTCGGAGGACCTGCTCGACGGCCTGCGCAAGGTCGCCGCCGCGCAGTGGGGCTCCGCCCGCTACGTGCTGTCCTCGGAGAACGTCCCCTTCCTCCGCGACGCGGCCCGGCTCCTCGGCTTCGCGTCCGCGGAGGCGCTGCTGTCCCCGCTGGAGACCCAGCCCCAGGGCAAATACGAAACACTGTCCCTGGGAAACCTGGACCTCTGCTTCGTCACCGCCGCCGGCCAGCGCCTCTCCGCCCGTCAGCTCGGCTACGGCCAGAAGCGCCTGGTGGCCTTCCTCCACTACCTGGCCCACGCCCGCGCCGTCGTCATCGCGGACGAGGTCGCGCACGCCTTCCACCCCCGGCAGGTCCGCGCCCTCCTCGAACAGCTCGAACCCCGGCAGGCCCTGCTCACCAGCCAGAGCCCGGAGCTGCTCGACAGCCTCACCTTCGACTCGCCCGAGCAGGTGCGCTCCACCTTCGTGCGCTGCCGCCGCGAGGAGGACACCGGCCGGCTCGTCTGGGAGAACCTGACCCCCGACGTCGCCGGGGACTTCTTCACCGCCTGGCGCGCCGAGCCCCGCCGCGTGGGCGAGCTGCTTCAAGCCAAGGGTCTCTGGTAGTCAGCCGCGTCGGCCCCGAGGGCAGCGGGACGTCATCCGGCAAACGGCTCCGCGAAGAGAGGTGCCAGTCCCCGCGCGTCGCTCGCCTATCCTCGCCAGCCGGGGAGGGTGCCGCGCATGCCGATGCTGACCGTCAACAGAACGGAGCTGTACTACGAGGACTCGGGTGGCACGGGCGTGCCCGTCGTCTTCAGCCACGGCCTGCTGTGGAGCTGCCGCCTCTTCGACCCGCAGGTGGAGGCGCTGAGCGGGCGCTACCGCTGCATCGCCTATGACCACCGGGGCCAGGGCCAGAGCGCCGTGCCTCCGGCGCGCGTCATCGACATGGAGACGGTGTACCTGGACGCGGTGGCGCTCATCGAGCGGCTGGGCGTGGGGCCCTGCCACTTCGTGGGCCTGTCCATGGGCGGCTTCGTCGGCATGCGCATCGCCGCGCGGCGGCCGGACCTGCTGCGCTCGCTGGTGCTGATGGAGACGTCCGCCGACCCGGAGCCCCTGCACAACGTGCCGCGCTACACGCTGCTCAACCTCACCGCGCGCCTGGCGGGCCTGCGCCCGGTGGCGGACCCGGTGATGCGCATCATGTTCGGCCGCAGCTTCATGACGGACCCCAACCGGGCCGAGGAGCGCAGCCGCTGGCGCACGCGCCTCATGGAGAACCGCCGCGACATCTGGCGCGCCGTCAATGGCGTCATCGAGCGGCGCGGCGTGGCCCACGAAATCCCCCACATCCGCGTGCCCACGCTCGTCGTCGTGGGCGCCGAGGACACGGCCACCGTCCCCGCCAAGGCGCAGCGCCTGCACCGGCTCATCCCCGGCTCACGCCTGGTGACACTGCCGCGCGGCGGGCACTCCTCCACGGTGGAGGAGCCCGCGCTCGTCAATGCCGCCTTGGGGACCTTCCTGGACGCGCAATCCGAGACGCGAGCGTCCAGGGTCGGGTGAGGGGCGCCAGCGAGCGCGGCGTTCCCGCTCAGCGTGGCGGCTTCCGGCTGTCCGTCGTCCGCGCCACGGGCGAGAGGAGCTGAGCCCAGAAGCGCCGGGGAAATGGCTCCACGAGCCCGAGCGGGTACTGCTCGGGTCCGGTGGGCCGGTGATAGGTGCCGAAGAGCCAGTCCGTCCACGGCGCGAGGTTGCCGAAGTTGTGCCGCGTGTGCCGCTCGCGCGCGTGGTGCCAGTGGTGCAATTCGGGCGCGCCGAAGAGGAAGCCCAGCGGCCCCAGCGGCAGCCGGACGTTGGCGTGGATGAAGATGGCCCACATTCCACGGAAGGCGATGAGCATCGCCAGCGTCTCGAGCGGAAAGCCCATCATCAGCGCGGGGAGGTTCACCACCCACTGCGTGAGCAGCCCGTCCACGGGGTGCTCGCGGTGCGCGGCGAGCCAGTCGAGGTGCTCGGCGGAGTGGTGGACGGCGTGGAAGCGCCAGAGGAAGTCCACCTGGTGGGACAGGCGGTGGAAGCCGTAGACGAGCAGGTCGCAGAGCACCACCGCCTCCATCGCCTGGAGCCACCAGGGCTGGCGCGCCACGGCGGCCTGGAGCCCGGTCAGGACGTCCACCTGGCAGAGCGCCTTCACGTGGCTCAACATGAACAGCGCCAGCGGCGCGAGGACGAGGTACTGCGCCACGAAGTAGGCGAGGTCGGTGTGGAACGCGGGCCGCAGCAGGGGCTGGCCCGGACGCGCGGCCCAGGCCTTCTCCAGGGGCCAGAAGACACACGCGAGCACCCCGAAGGAGAGCGCGGCCCCTCCCATGGCGCCCAGGTCCATCACGGCGCGGGAGGCGTAGCCAGGGTCGCCGCGTCACCGGCATCCGGGACTCGCGGGGTGCCCGCGTCCGCCGGGTCGACCGCTTTGCGCACGGCGGGGCCACCCGCGAGCTCCTCCGCGGACATCTGGGTGAGCCTGCCAATCTTGGTGCCGCCGAAGAATCTCGCCGCCCCGGTCACCGTCACGACGGCGAGCGCGAGCGCCGCGAGGGTCACCGTCAGCGACTGAAGGGTCTTCCCCCTCTGAGAATGCATGGACATGTGTACTCCCGGTGGCCGGGAAGGCTACACCATGCCTGGAGCGCGACGTCAGTACACGTAGGGCGTGCGCTTCGCCCAGCGCGTCTTGCCGTAGTGCTTGTGGAGATATCGGAAGGCGTCCCGGGCCTCGCGTGTGGCCTGTCCGCAGCCGCGCTTGCTGGCGCGGACCGCGCGGTACAGGGCGATGGGCGAGCGCGGGTCATCCGGGTGGGCCTGGGCCCAGGCCATGGCGATGCGGGCGAAGTAGGGCACCGAGTCGCCCGCGTCCTGGAGGGCCTTCCACTCCCGCGCCGCGTCCGGTGCGTCGGGCGTGTCCTCGAAGTGCACGGAGGGCACGCTCGCGTCCGGCTGCGGGCCGCACCACCCGTTGCGCTGGTAGGACACGTCCATCGTGAGGCTGAGGTTCGGATGGGTGTTCGCCAGCCGGTCCTCGCCCGAATGGAGCCGCGCGGAGACGGCGGGCAGTCCCATGAGGAGCAACTGGGCCTCGAACTGACGCTCCTGGGGCGTGGGCTTGCCGGCGAGCGCCAGCAGCTCCGCCTTGGCCTTGGGCTCCGTCTCCGCCAGGCGCTTCGCCACGGCCTGAATCGTCGCGTCGTCACCCGCCACGGTGGCACGCGCGAAGGCGGTCCACATGAGCTGGCGCCGGAGAGGGGGAGGCAGGGTGTCCCCCGCCGCCAGCTCGCCCATGCGCTTCGCCGTGAGGCGAGGTTCCAGGACGGCCACGGCGCGCGGATTGAACAGGCGGGGCCGGTCGGCCGGCGCCGTGGTGTAGGGGTCGGCAAAGCTGCCGCTATAGTCGTAGCTGGCGACGGTGCTGACGGCGTTCCGCAGGGCGTCGTCGAGGGTGCGGGCCACCGCGAGCCGCTCCTCGCGCAGCAGGTTGTCCGTGGAGGAGAGGTCCCGGGTCAGCTCGGCGGGCACCGAGTCGAGCCGCGCGCGCGCCGCCTCCACCTCGCCTCGGGCATGCAGGAGCCTCGCGGCGTGGTACGCCAGCGTCACGCCGGCGGGAGACGCGGGCGCCACCTTCGCGGAGGCGGCGAGCAGCTCCGGGAGTCCCGGCGCGTCCGGTGTCGCCTTGAGCAGCGCGGTGACGAGCCACGGCACCTGGGCCGTCTTCTTCCAGCGGGCCAGGGCCGTGTCGTACTGCGCGCGGCGGGCCGCCTCGGGCTTCGCGCTGTAACGCGTGTGCCTCATGGCGTGGAGCCACGCCTGGAGCGCCTCGGCGGGCGCGGGGAGGGGGCCCTGGCAGGCGTTCTCCATTTGCGACAGCAGGTCCAGGTCGCCGAGCTCCGCGGCGAGGGCGGAGCCTGTCCCAGGCTCGAGCACGTGCGACAGCAGCTCGCAGTACCAGGCCCCGCGTTGCAACCGGTAGCGCACCAGGCTCCGCAGGCCTCGCGCGGGGCCATGGACGCCGCGCAGCTCCGGGGAGGCCAGCACGCCGTCGAGCACCCGGTCCGCTTCGGCCAGCCGTGAGAGGAAGACGGCGTCATTCTTCGCGTCGAAGAGGTCGCCGGCCTCTTTCTCCATCAGCGCCTGCCGGACGTGGGTGCGCGCGACGAGGTACGCGGCCAGTGCCCGGTAGGGCGAGTCCTTCGACTCGGCAATCCGCTGGAACGCGGCCAGGGCCCCTGCAGGGTCGTCGCAGTAGAAGCGCGAGGCCGCCTCCTGGTAGGCGCGCTCGTCCCGGCGGCGGGCCTGGTGCTGGGCGCTCACGCCTTCATCCAGCCGCGCGTCCGGCTCCGGCAGGATGGCGCACGGGCCGAAGACGGTGTCCTGGTTGCGCACCCATTCCTCCACCAGTGCGGGGTGCTTCTTCCACGTCCGCGCCAACGCGGTGGCGGTGTCCGCGGCGCGCAGGAGCGCGTCTGCCTGGATGCGGGGGCTCTGCGCGTGGTTCACCTGCCGGGCAATCTCGGGCAGGGCTTCCGGGAGCTGGGGCGCGACCTGCTTCCGTGCCGCCTGCCAGCGCTGGAGCTCGGGCTCCAGGGTGTGGGCGGGCAGCGCATGGTGCATGCTCGCCCAGCGCGTCACCAGGGGCCCTTGCTCCTCGGGCGTGGTGGGAATGCCCATCATCGTCCGGTACGCGAAGACGAGGTAGGCGGTGCGCAGCGATTCTCGCACCACGCCCAAGCGCCCCGCCGCGAAGGTGGAGAGCGGCCAGTCGGGATGGCTGTTCGTGACGAACACGGGCTCGTAGTACTCGGGGCCGCACGCCTGGGCCTCGGCGGGGGCGAACAGGAACGCGAGACCGCTGGTGAAGGTGACGAGCAGCTTCTTCATGGCTGGAGCTCCGCGACCGCGCGCGTGAACGCCTCGGGCGTCCAGGGGCGAGGGTTGAAGACATAGAGGGTGGAGACGCCAGGGGGCACGGCCCGCCACTCATCGAGCGCGAGCCCCACGCTGCCCTCGCAAGGCGCCGGCAGTCCACGCGCGAAGCGGGCGCGCCACGTGGGTGCTTCCGGGCCCATGCGGAAGAGCTGGGGCACCACCTCGTCCACGGGCGCGCGCGTCAGCCAGCTTCCGGGCGTGCACCATGAGGCGAGGCCGGTGATGGACAGCGGCATGGAGGGAGGCAGCTTCTGGCGGAGCGCCTGGAGCAGCGCGACGTAGGCGTCGTATTCGGACGCGCGGGCATCGAAGTCAATCTGGAGCGCCGTCAGCCCTGGTCGGCGCGCCAGCGTGGCGAGCCGGTCCGCCAGCGCGTGCAGCCGCTCGGGCGGGTACTGCGCGAGCGACGCGCCCGGCTGGGCCTCCATCCGCACCGTGGCCTTCAAGGGGGTCCCGGGCGGGACGTGGAGCGGCTGCCGGCGCGGGTGCTCGCGCACCTCCGTCTCCGCGAGGGCGAGCGTGGCGAGCAGGAAGGCCACGCTGACCGGGCGTCCCGTCTGCGCGAGGAAGCGGAGGTCCTCCGGCCGCTCCCAGGCCCAGAGCACCACCCGTGGAGGCGGCGGCGTGGGCGTGGGCGTGCTGCACGACATGAGCACGGCGAGGGTGGCCAGCGGGCCGCGCCGTGTCCGGGGTGCCACGTGGGGCGTAGGGGATGGGGGGAGCATCGTGGTCGTCGGGCCGCGCTCACGCGGTGGACCGGACTGTTTGCAACGCGCGTTCCGAGCGCGCGCCGCCTCAGGCCTGGGCCGCGCGCCGGCTCTGGGCGCGGCGCTGGAGCCAGTTGCGGAGGAAGGCCTTCACGGCGGGGTGCTGCGACTCGCGGAAGGCGTCTGGCGGGCCGTACTCCACGATGTGGCCTTCGTGCATCAGGGCCAGGTGGTCCGCCATGCCGAAGGCGGAGGCCACGTCCGGCGTAATCACCAGCGAGGTGGCGCCGAGCTGCTGCTTGCCGGTGGTGATGATTTCATTCACCGCCGCGGTGGTGAGGGGGTCCAGACCGGCGGTGGGGTCGTCGTAGAGGAGAATCTTCGGCTGGAGGATGGTGGCGCGCGCGAAGCCCACGCGCTTCTGCATGCCGCCGGACAGCTCGCCGGGGAAGCGCTGCGTCGCGTGCGACAGGCCCACGCGCTCCAGCGTCTTGTTCACCGTCTCGGCAATCTCCGCCTCGGGCATGCGGGTGCGCTCGCGCAGGGGGAAGGCCACGTTGTCGAAGACGGAGAGCGAGTCGAAGAGGGCGTTCGCCTGGAAGAGGATGCCCTGCTTGCGGCGCATCTGGTCCAGCGCGGCCTCGTTCATCCGCGCGATGTCCTCGCCATCCACCTGCACGGTGCCCCGGTCTGGCCGCAAGAGGCCCATGATGTGCTTCATCAGCACCGTCTTGCCCGACCCGGACACGCCCATCAGCACGCAGGTGGTGCCCTCTGGCACCTCCAGGCTCACCCCGCGCAGCGCGTGCTGGTCACCGAAGGACTTGTGGAGGTCCCGCACTTCGATGGCCAGCTTGCGGGAGGACGGTGGGCTCGAGGGACTCATGGCCGCGCGAACATAGTGCGCGTCCGCCGCCTTCCGCCTCCAAGAAGCGGCTGCCTGGCATGAGGAAGGGGCGCCCGGCCGCCCGGCTTCCATCCCGGTGTGGAATGGCGGTCAGAGGCGGGCAGTCCCTCGCCTCGGGGCTTGCCCTGGGCGCGGAGGGCGCGATGCTGCGAGGCACGCAGGTGAGACGGCGTGACACATGGGGCGTCCGGAGGCCGGGCGCCCGGGAGGCAAGGCGTTTGGCGACGGTGTCCCTGGAGGACGTGCGCAAGGTGTACCGGGGCGGCGTGGCCGCGGTGAAGGGCGTGAGCCTGGACATCGCGGACGGCGAGTTCATCTCGCTGGTGGGCCCGTCGGGCTGCGGCAAGTCCACGACGCTGAACCTCATCGCCGGGCTGGAGGAGCTGTCGGGCGGCACGCTGCGCATCGACGGCGCGGTGGTGAATGAGCTGTCGCCGCGCGAGCGGGACATCGCCATGGTGTTCCAGAGCTACGCGCTCTATCCGCACCTGGACGTGGCGCGGAACCTCGCCTTCCCGCTGAAGGTGGCGGGGTTGACGAAGGCGGACATCGACGCGCGCGTGCGCGAGGTGGCGTCGCTGCTGGGGCTGGAGGGCCTGCTGTCGCGCAAGCCGAAGGAGCTGTCGGGGGGCCAGCGGCAGCGCGTGGCGCTGGGGCGCGCCCTGGTCCGCCGTCCGAAGGTGTTCCTCTTCGACGAGCCGCTGTCCAACCTGGACGCGGCGCTGCGCACGCAGATGCGGGGGGAAATCAAGAAGCTGCACGAGCAGCTCAAGGCCACCTTCGTCTACGTCACCCACGACCAGGCGGAGGCGATGACGCTGTCGGACCGCGTGGTGGTGATGAACCAGGGCGAGGTGCAGCAGGTGGCCCCGCCGCGCGAGCTGTACGACGCGCCCGCGAACCTGTTCGTGGCGGGCTTCTTCGGCGCGCCGCGCATCAACCTGGTGAAGCCCCGGACGCTGGGTTTGCCGGACGCGGACGTGGTGCTGGGGCTGCGTCCCGAACACCTGGAGGTGGGGCAGGGCGCGCCGCCACCGGACGCGCTGGAGGGCCGCGTGTACCTGGTGGAGCTCATGGGCGCGGAGAGCTGGGTGACGGTGGACGTGGCCGGGGAGCGCATGGTGGCGCGCGCCGCCGGGGACTTCCGTGTGCCCACGGGCGCTCCGGTGTGGCTGCGGTATGACGCGTCGAAGCCGCGGCGCTTCGACGCGACGTCGGGCCGGGCCCTGTAGCGGGGGCTCAGGCGTAGACCTGCTCCCCCTCCAGGCTCATGTCGAGCCGCCGGCTGAGCGGGTCCAGCCGCTCGTAGCGCTCGCGCAGCACGTCGCGATGGACGCCTGGGGCCGCCTGGGCCATCTCTTCCAAGAGCGCGCGCAGGGCCGTGTCCAGCGCCTGCTTCACCTCGCGCGCCTCCACCTCGGACAGTTCCAGCAGCATGGAGCACCTCCTGTCTGGAACGTTAGGCACGCCTGTGCCCATGCGGCTCCGACGCCTGCCCGGAGTGCGCCAGGGCAGCGGCCTGGGGCCACGCGTCCTCCGGGCAGGACATGCGGCCCGGCAATCCCCGCGCCCGCGCGGTGGTGGAGCGGCGGGTCGTCGCCGCGAGCGCTCCACCGTGTGCTCCGTGGCAGGTGCGTCCCGCCGTGCCCGCTCGCACTGTTGTCTGGGAGCCCCGGACGGGCCGGGCACCCGAGCGAGCGGAGGCCGGAATGATGCGGAGAGACGACGTACATGAAGGCATGACGGTGCGGACGGCGACAGGCCAGGTCATCGGCCGTGTGTCAGGCATCGGGGACACGCACTTCGAGCTGGAGCAGGGGCTGATGCCCATTCCCCGGCGCGACTACCTGGTGGAGTTCTCCGACGTGGACTTCGTCAGCGGCCACGACGTCTACCTCGCCAACGCGGACCACCCGCTCCTCACGCTGGAGGTGGATGACGACGGCGGCGCGCTCCCACCTCGCCATTCCAGAGGACTGGAGCGCGAGCCCGTGAACGTGGAGTCTTGAGCCGCGAGAGAACGAGTAACGCAAGGCGTTGCGCGCTCGCTCCGCCCCGCTCTGGAAGGTGGCCGGACAGGCCCTGAGTGCCGGGTAAGCGTCGGCAATCACTCAGGTTGGCCAGCCCTGGAATGTCAGACGGTCAGGCTAGACGTGACCACTTCGACGGGCATTCCAGGTGGGGTCATGCAACGGTTTTCAGCATCATGCGTCACGGTCATCCTCTTCGCTTTCACGTTCGCTTGCAGCGCGGATCCGCGCGCGGAGGACGGTGGTCGCGGGGTGGCGGGGCAGGGCCTGTCCTTGTCCACGCCCCGCAAGCTCCTGCCCTTCGTGGTGATGGAGGACGGGCGGGTGCTGGCCTCGGGCGGGCA
>NZ_JAAIYB010000172.1 GCF_010894475.1 Myxococcus vastator | reverse complement strand
CCGCCCCACCGCCCCATTTCCCCGAGGTGAACCCATGAAGACGCAGTCTCCACGCCACGTGTTGGCCATCAGCGGTGCCGCGGGCCTCGTCGCGGTGGCCGTTGTCGTCTGGCATTGGGGTGGCGACGCCACGACGGCGCCGCCCGTGCGAGCCGCCGCTGACGCCACCGCCGACGCCTCCACCAGCGCCGTCACGTCAGACGGGCTCGTCCCGCCGCCGTACCCCGTGTTTCCTCGCGGGGACTCGCTGACGCGCCCGCTGGACGAGTCCAGCCCCGAGGCGCAGGCGTTCCTCGACTTCTACACGAAGCAACTGGGCGTCCAGCTCCCCCGCATCAGCGGTAAGGACCTGCTCAAGCTCCCCAACCGGAGCCTGGACATCGCCCACAACGGCCTGGAGCTCGGCAGCGGGCAGTTCAACTCCTCGCTCGTCTGTCAGTCCTGCCATGACACGGACTGGAAGGCCCAGGGCCTGGACCTGCCGGAGATGGCGTTCTGGCAGCAGCATGGGGTCGACAGCCTCTGGGAGGAGGGCAGCCCCAACGCCATGAAGCTGGCCGCCAACTGGTCCCTGTTCGGCGACTGGAGCGGCTCCATCAAGGCCCTGGCCGGCAGGGACCCTGTCTTCCTCGCCCAGGTGGAGACGACGCGTGGCCTCTCCCCCCACGCGCCCGCCAGCGTGGACAACCTCTGCTTCCGGTGCCACTCGCCCCCGGCCCAGCGGGAGGCCAATGGCAACAACCTCTCGTTCGACCACCGCTTCCTCTATTCGACCCCGGAGGGCTCGGCCTACGACAACACGCAGCCGGGCGACCCCTACACCCAGGCGAAATACGCGACCTACGGCGCGCTGGGGCGCGACGGGCTGTCATGCAGCGTCTGCCACTCCATGGCGCCGACGCAGGGGCAGCCCTGGAACGGCACCGACTACACCCTCTTCTACGGGGATGGCGACAACTCCATCTACGGCAGCGGCGTCGCGGGCCGACTGGTGAACCAGAGCGACAAGGGCACCGTCACGCCGCCCCCCTACCCGTTCACCTCCTCCATGAACCTGCGCCCGGGCGCCGTCGTCGGACCGGACACCCAGTTGAACACGACGCCCATGGCGGCGGCGGGCCTCAGCCTGGAGACGGCCGCGAGCGTGAGCGGCCACACCTACCTGCGCGACTCCACCGTATGCGGCGCCTGCCACGTCGTCATCCTGCCCAAGGTCCCCAGCAACTACCGGCCGGGCATGCTCATCTCCGAGGCGAAGAGCGGCTACGAGCGCCCCGTGAGCTGTCCGCCCGGCCAGAAGACCTTCGACCCGAAGGGAGACTTCCTCAACGACCCCTGCGTCGCGCTGGCCTACGAGCAGACGACGTACTTCGAATGGCTCAACAGCGACTACCCGGAGGGCAACACCACCTGCCAGAGCTGCCACATGCCGCTCACCGCGCCCGCCTCGCCCCACGACAAGCGGGTGTTCGTGGCGCAGTACAACGACGACCTCGCGCCCTACTTCGTCGGCAGCCCGGACGCGGTCTCTCGTGACTACAACCGGCACACGCTGCTGGGCATCAACCTGTTCGTCCACGAGATGTTCCAGCAGTTCCCGGACGTGCTCGGCCTGGACTTCTACCTGGCGCCGGACTCGCGCGTGCCGCCCTTCCTTCAGTCGCCGGAGATTCGCAACCGCACGCCCAACCTGGTCCCCAATCCGGGGGCGGAGCAGCAGCCGCTCGTGGGCTGGAGCCCCAGCGGCGCCATCACCGCCGTGCAGTCGCTCACGGGCGCCCAGGGGCAGCCCGTCCACCCGAGCCATGGCCAGTACTTCTTCCAACTCGGGGAGGGCCAGGCGACGCTGGACCTCACCCTGTCCGGAGACCAGGCCCGCTGGGTGGACCAGGCGGGCGCGAAGGCCCACGTCGTCTGGGGCTCCACCGCGTACTGCGACCGCCTCTCCTGCGGACAGTTGACCCTCCAGGCGCTCGATGCGCAGGGCGCCACGGTGGCCACGTCCGCGCCGCTCCAGGCGCCCGCGGGGACGTCAAGCTGGCTGCCGCTGCGCGCCACGCAGCCCCTGGCCACGGGCGTCCGGAAGCTGCGGCTGACCTACAGCGCGCGAAAGGGCGAGGCGCTGATGCTGGATGACCTCTTCCTCTTCGTGCAGTTCCCGGATGGAATCACCGCTCCGCTCACGGACGCGCCCCGCGACTACGTGTTCGCCAACAACCTGCTCAACGCCGAGCAGTCCATCCTGGACCTCGCCTATGGCACGGCGCAGGGCACCTACAACCCGGAGCTCCCCGCGGCGCAGCTCCTGCCCGGCGCCTACACCACGGACACCACGACGCTGACGGTGCCCGTCCAGGTCCTCAACAACGCGGGCCACAAGTTCCCCAGCGGCGCCAGCTTCCGCAGGGCCTTCATCCAGTTCGAGGTCCTGGACGCGCAAGGCCAGGTGCTCTGGGCCTCTGGACAGCCCAACGCCCAGGGCGCCATCTGCAACGGGGCCTGCGCACAGGATGGGAGCAACATCCTCGCCAGTGAGTTCACGAGCGACCCCTCCCAGCTCCAGCCCCACTACCAGCGCATCCAGCGGCAGGACCAGGTGCAAATCTACGAGGTCCGCGCCATTGACGACGCGAAGCAGGTCACCAGCCTGGAGCTCCAGCAGTTCAAGGAGGTGAAGGACAACCGCATCCTCCCCGTGGGCTGGAAGCCCCCGAGCCTCCGCCAGGACGGGGACCTGCGGTTTGGCTTGAGCCTCCAGCAGCTCGCCCGGCTCACGGAGCCCTTGAGCACCATCCTCGGCCCTGATGACGACAGCATCGAGAGCGACCCGGACTACCCCAATGACACGAAGGCCCGCGCCGCCGAGGGCGAGGACAACCTGGTGTACCAGGTCCCCCTGTCCGAGATTCCCAACTGGGCGTCCATCCGGCTCCGCCTGAACTACCAGAGCATCCCCCCGGGCTACCTCGGCGCGCGGTTCAAGAACGCGCTCCAGGACGACCAGGGCGCGCAGCAGGAGCCGGGCCCCGCGATGAAGCGGCTCATCTACATGAGCAGCCACCTCAACATGAAGACGAACCCCGGTGAGAAGACCTACGGCCCCAACCAACCCACCGAGGTCCTGACGAACTGGTCCCTGGTGCTCAGCGAGACGCGCGTACCGAAGCGCTGAGTCCAGGCGCGGCGTGACCGGTGTGGCTTCACGGGTCCACGGCCACCGCGCGAAAGAAGCGGCCACCGGCGGGAGTGCCGGTGGCCGCGAGGACAACGCCGCGCTGAGCCAGGGCTCAGCGGAACAGCATGGTGTGAGAGCCCAGGACGACGCCCCGCTTGCCGTCCAACTCCTGGCAACGCTTCGGAGACAGCTTCAACTGCTGAGGCGTGAAGAGCCGGTGATACAGGCGGTGGTCCTCGGAGACGAACTGCGTCGCCTTGAGGGTGATGCTCATCCCCGGCAGGGCCGACTTGCCGTTCGGCCAGTAGGAGTAGTCAATGTCCGTCTTGTAGTTGGCGGGCACGAAGCAATCGATGCCGGTGTGCCAGTTGTAGTTGCCCTGGTCGTCCTGCAACGACTGCCCCACGTCCTGCTTCGGCAGGGCGATGAGGGGCGAAGGGCCGGAGGTCCCCGCCGAGAAGGCCACGCTCGCGCCCTGCGGGACGTTCGTGCAGAAGATGTCGAAGGAGATCGTCGCGGCCTCGGTCCCCTGCGCGTACTTCAGCCCCAGCGTCGTGTAGTCCGGCTTGCCCGCATCCACGATGGTGACGTTCCGCCAGCCGAACCCCGGGTTGTTGATGATGAACTCCGACAGGTCCGTGACGCTCGACGCATCTGGGATGTCACTGGGGTGCTCGCTCGTCACCACCCGCGAGACGAGGCAGTGGTGGTCCGCCGAATCCGGACGCCAGACGAAGGGGTTGTCCGTCACCGCAATCCCGCCGCCGTCCGCCTGGATGACATTGAGCCTGTGATTGTCGACGTTCTTGTCGCTGGTCTGCAGCTCGTTGTCCTTCCACAGATAGGGATACAGGAGCAGGTTGGCCGGCAACGCGTACAGGCACACGTTCCCGGAGTTGCTGGCACCCGCCAGGTTCTTGGCGCGCAGGTAGATGTAGTTGTCGGCATCCTTCACCAGGTTCTGCCCCACGTCGTTCGCGTAGTTCTCAGCGAAGAACTGCTTCGGCTGCCGCGTGGGGAGGGTGCCGTAGGGGATGATGTCCGGCGACGTATACGCCGGCAGCGGCGAGGGCATCTGCCCCACGTCCTCGAGGTTGGTCCGGAAGAACAAGTCGTCGTAGTTGCTCATCTTGGCGGGTCCTTGGTTTGGGTGGCGTTCGCGCGACAGCGCGACAGCGCGCAATGCACCGCCCAAGCCAGCTCCCGGAAACCCTATCCGCCCCAAAACACTGCGCGGCCACGCCTGGCTCCGGCGGCGCCAGGTGTCATTGACGCAGCCAACGCGCCTCCTGACGCGTCAGAAAATCCAGAGGCGCTCTTTCGGGAGCGCGAGCGTGTACGCGCCGGGCGTCAGTGATTCGCGCGTGCTGGCGCGCAGCGTCTGCCCTTCGAACTGGAACTGGTGCTCCCAGCGCCCGCCCACATAGAGGGAGCTCGCCAGCGCTGCGGGGATCCGGTTCTCGCCGGACCCGGAGGCCAACTGGAGCGCCTCCACGCGGATGACGCCCGTGGCCGTGCCGTCTCCAGAGCCGTCTCCCCGCTGCTGCCCCCACAGCGACTGGCTGCCCACTTGAAGCCGCGCCTCGCCGCCGCGCCGCTCCACCACGCGGCCTGACAGCGTGTTGTTCACGCCCATGAAGTGGGCGGCGAAGAGGCTCCGCGGCGCCGTGTAGAGCTGCTCGGGCGTCCCGTCCTGCACCATCCGCCCTCCCTCCAGGAGCATGATGCGGTCGGCGATGGCCATGGCCTCCACCTGGTCATGGGTGACGAAGAGCGCGGTGAGCCCCAGCCGCTTGATGAGCGCGCGAATCCACACGCGCGCCTCCTCCCGCAGCTTCGCGTCCAGGTTGGACAGCGGCTCGTCCAGGAGCACCAGCGGCGGCCCGTAGACGAGCGCCCGCGCCAGCGCCACGCGTTGCTGCTGCCCACCGGAGAGCTGGCTGGGGAAACGGTCACCATGGCCCTCCAGGCCCACGCCCTGGAGCACCTCGCGCACGGCCCGGTCCACCTGCTCGCGGGACTGCTTGCGCAGCCGCAGGCCGTAGGCCACGTTGTCGAACACCGTCATGTGCGGCCACAGCGCGTAGGACTGGAACACCAGCCCCAGGTCCCTCCGCTCTGGCGGAAGGTTCACCTTCGCCGCCGCGTCGAACACCGTGCGCGCACCGATGTGGATGCGCCCGCACACCGGCGTCTCCAAGCCAGCAACGGAGCGCAGCAGCGTGGACTTGCCGCTGCCGGAGCGGCCCAGCAGCGCCACCACCTCGCCATCCCGGAAGTCGGCGGTGATGCCCTTCAGGATGTCATTCGTGCCGAGCCGGACGTGGACGTCCTCGACGAGCAACCGGGCCATGCCGTGACTTTCCTTCCGGACAGGGAGCGCGTCCAGCCCAAGGCCCGTCGCGGCGGCGCTCCCGCCTCAGTGGACGCTACGGGGACCGGCACCGGCCACGGGCGCCCGGCTGGCGGCCTTCGACCAGGTGACGCGGAAGGTGGCCGCCGTGCCGTCGAAGGCGATGGGCTTCACGTCCACCTGCCCCGCGCCCGCCGACCGCAGCGTCTCCGCCAGGAAGCCCGCCGCGAAGTCCGGCGTGTCCGCCGTGACGTCCTTCATCCACAGCGTGGCGCTGTCCTGCGTGGACTCCTCCACGCGGACCTCGTTGAAGTTGTTGCCGGCGCGGATGTTGTACGGCACCCGCTCCAGCGTGCGCCGCGGCCCCAACTGGGTGACGAGCGACAGGCTGGCCCGGCCCACCGCCGTCTGCCGGAAGCCCTGGAGGAAGCGCGCGCCCAGCGCGAAGCTGGCCTCGTGCGGCGGCAGGGCCGGGAAGACATCCTGCGCCGCCACGCGCAGGAAGGCGCGCCACTGCTCCAAGGTGTACTGGGGGCGCAGTGGCTCCGACAGGTCGAGCCCCACCGCCTTCAGGCGCTGCCGCCCGTCACGGGTGAGGTACGGCCCGAGCGCTCGTACGAAGAGGGCTTCCACGGACTGAGCGAAAATGAGCTTCTCTGACGCCATGCACGGAAGGTGGTAGCGGCAACCCCCAACCGGGAGTCATGAGGCGCGCCAAACGTCAGCTGGTCATCATCGTGGCAACCGGATGAGGAAGGTCGTGCCTTCCGTCGCACTGGAGGCCACCTGCGCGTCCCCGTCATGGGCCCGGACAATCTGCCGGGTGATGTAGAGGCCCAGCCCCAGGCCACCGGGCGCCCCCGCGTCACTGACGGTGCGCCGGCCCCGGCGCCAGGCGCCGAAGACGTGGGGCAGGTCCTCGGCGGGGATGGGCGTGCCGCGGTTGTGGATGCGCAGCACCACCTCGCGCTCGGAGCCCTCGGCCCCCACCCACACGGCGCTCTCCGCTGGGCTGTACTTCAGCGCGTTGGCCACCAGGTTGCCCACGGCCTGCTCCAGGCGGTCGGAGTCCCATTTCCCCAGGCCATCCCCCTTGGACTCCAGCCGCACCACCCGGCCGGGATGGCTGGCGCGCAGCTCGTCCACGGTGCGGCGCACCACCTCGAACACGTCGCACGACGAGCGCACCACCGGAATGCCGCCGCCCAGCCGCGAGCGCGCGAAGTCCAGCAGCTGGCGAATCATCCGGTCCATGCGCTCGGCGCTGGTGAGGATGCGCTCGGTGAGCATGCCCTGGCGCTCGTCCAACGCGCCCTTGCGCCGCAGTTGCTGCGCGGACATGGACAACGCGTTGAGCGGATTACGCAGGTCATGCCCCAGCATGCCGATGAACTGCTCGCGGAACTCTTCCGCGCTGCGCGACTCCGTGACGTCCCGCAGGGAGGACATCACCGCCAGCACCTCGCCGCCGGCCCCCAGCGCGGGCGACAGCACGTAGTCGAAGTACCGCGGGCCCCGGTCCGACTCCAAGGCGATGGTGCCTCGCTGCACCTGCCCCGTGCGCAAGGCCACCCGCACCTGTTCGAGGTACGGCGTCAGCGCCGAGTCCGCGGCCTGCAGCTCCTCCAGCGACCTCCCCGGCGCATGCACGGCGCGGCTGCCCCGCGCCGCGTACAGGGACTGGTTGGCCGACAGGACGCGCCCGGCTTCGTCATAGAGCGCGATGGGGTCCGCCGCGCAGGAGATGGCCAGCTCCAGGAGCTGGCGCTGGTGCGTCACCTCGCGGGCCAGCACCTTCACCTCGCGCTCGGCCTGGCGCAGCCGGAGCAGCGCGTGGACCTGGGCCACCAGCTCCTCCGGATCCACCGGGGCCACCAGATAGCCGTCCGCGCCGCGCTCCAAGCCCTGCGCCCGGTCCCCCGGCCCCACGGCCTGTGCGGACAGGTGGAGCACCAGGACACCCTGGGTGCGAGGCTTCTCCTTCAACTTCCGGCACACCTCCAGGCCGCTGATGTCCGGCAGCCGCACGTCCAGGATGACGAGGTCCGTCTCCTCGTTCGCCAGCGCGAGCGCCTCCATCCCGGAAGCGGCGTCCACGACGCGGAAGCCCGCGAGCCCCAGCACGCGAGAGGTGACGTAGCGGCTGGCCGCGTCGTCGTTGACGTTGAGGATGAGCGCGGAGGTGGGAGGCATACGGGGGGTGTGCGAGCCAGGCTCTTTCGTAGCCGCGCCTCCGCCTGAACACCAGAGGTTACGGACGCCAGCAGGGGCGCTGGCGGTGCGGGCAGACAAGCGACTATCCAGGAACCCAGCAAAAAGTTCATGGCCGGTGCCGAACGCGCCGTTTCGCGATAGGGAAGGCCCCATGCGCCCTCCCTGTAGCCCTCTTCCCGCGGACGGCCGCTTCCTCCAGGCCGTGGGTCCCACCCCGCTCGTCCCCGTGCGTCTCCACGAGGAGGGCCCCACCATCTGGTGCAAGCTGGAGTTCCTCAACCCCAGCGGCTCCACCAAGGACCGCATCGCGCGCTACATGCTGGAGAAGGCCTGGCGCCAGGGAGAGCTGGTCCCCGGCGGCGAGGTCATCGAGGCGTCCAGCGGCTCCACGAGCATCGCCCTGGCGCTGGCCTGCGCCCAGATGGGCCTGCGCTTCACGGCGGTGATGCCGGAGGGCGTCACCGGGGAGCGCCTCCTCACCATCCGCGCCTACGGCGGTGACGTGGTGCTGGTGCCGCGCGACGCCGGCGTGCACGGCGCCATCGTGAAGGCGGCGGAGCTGGCGCATGAGCGCAAGGCCTTCGCGCCCCGCCAGTTCGAGAACCCGGACAACGCCGAGGCCCACCGGGTGTGGACGGGCCAGGAGGTTCTGTCGCAGGTCCCGGGCGGGCTGGTGCACGGCGTGGTCAGCGGCGTGGGTACGGGCGGCACCGTGGTGGGCCTGTACCAGGCCTTCGCGGAAGCAGGCTGTCCGGTGACGGCCTTCGTGGCGCGCCCCATCGCCGGGCTGGGCTGCGACATCGAATGTTGCAGCTTCAGCCCCCGCGTGCCGGGCGTGGTGGATGGCATGTCCCGGCTGTACCGCGAGGCGGACATGCCGGGCCGCGTGGAAATCGACGTGTCGGACGACGTAGCCATGAGCACCGCCAGGGCGCTCATCCGCCGCGGCTTCCCGGTGGGGCCGTCGTCCGGCCTCAACTACGTGGCCGCTGTGGAAGCCGCGAAGCGACTGGGTCCGGGCGCGCAGGTGGTGACGGTGTTCCCTGACCGCATGGAGCGCTACTTCTCCACCGAGCTCATCCAGCCCAAGCCCGCGCCACCACGCGGCGCGGCATGAGTTGAGCGGGAATGGCGTGACGCGGGCGGAGTTGCACGCTCCGTCCCGCCGCGCTATCTGCCTGGCAAGCCCATGGTCATGCTCATCCGAGTCCTGACATTGCTGGTGGTCCTGGGGCTGCCTCCCATCGCGGGGGCGGCCGAGGGGCTGTTCCATCTCTGCCAGGGCACGGTGAAGCTGGACCTGACGTGCGCCTGCCACCAGGCGAAGCGGGCGAAGGCCGCGCCGGCCACTCCGGAAGCGGGCATCCGTGCCGACCACCACGACTGCTGCGGCGAGCTCGCCGTGCAGCTCCCGGCGCCGGAGCCCGTCACCTCGAGCTCCGGACCTTCGTGGACGCTGACGCCGCTGGCGGTGCTTCCCCAGGCCGTCGCGGTGGTGCCACCGGCGCCCGAGGCCCTGCCCACGTCATGGGTGCGCATCCGGGGCGTGCATCGCGCCACCGCGCCACCGCTGTACCTGCAGCACTGCTCCTACCTGATTTGAGACGTCCGGCCCGCATGCGCTGAGGCCTGGCGGGTGGACGTGTGTCCACCGGCCGGATTCCGCCCGCCGCCGGTGACGTCCTTCTCCCGGCGACAGGCTCGTTTCCCGTCATCTGGAGCAGGAAGTCATGTCGTCCCATGGAACCTGGAGGCGGTCCGCCACGCGGGCCGTGCTCGCCACCGGCGCCGCCGTGTGGCTGGGCCCCGGCGCGGCCGGAGCCAATGAGCAGCGGTATCAATCCCAACTCGAAGCCGTCGCCCGGCAGGCGCCGGAGGCACAGGCACCCGAGCCCTTCACGCGCGCGCCCGTGCTGGAGCGCGCGGAGCTGGTGCGGCAGGTGCTCGCGCGCAATCCCTCGCTGGAGGCGGCGCGGGAGGCCTGGCGCGCCAGCCTCGAACGCTACCCGCGTGAGACGGCGCTCGAAGACCCGCGGCTGTCCTACGGCGTCGCGCCGCTGAGCATCACCGGCAGCGCGCGCTTCGGACAGTCCGTGGAGCTGAGCCAGCAGCTCCCCTTCCCCGGCAAGCGCGGCCTGCGGGGAGAGATGGCCCTGGCGGAAGCGCAAGCGATGCGCGAGGACCGCGAGGCCCTGCGCCTGCGCCTGGCCCTCATGGCGTCCACGCTCTTCGATGACTTGTTCGTCGTGGAGCGCTCGCTCGCCGTCACCGAGGAGCACCTGCGGCTGCTCGGGCAGCTCAAGAAGAGCGCGGAGGCCCAGTACGTCACCGGCCGCGCCTCGCAGCAGGACCCGCTCCAGGCGGAGGTGGAGCTGAGCGAGGTGCTGCGCGAACAGGTGATGTTCGAAGCCGAGCGCGAGCGGCTGCGCGCCCAGCTCAACGGCCTGCTCCACCGCGCGCCCCAGGCGCCGCTGCCGCCGCTGCCGGAGGCCCTGCCCGCGCAGGCCGCGGAGGCCCTGCCCGCCGAACGGCTGCAAGACGAAGCGCTGCGCCTGCGGCCGGAGCTGGAGGGCCTCCGGGCCCGGCTCGGTGGAGGCGAGGCCGCCGTCCGGCTCGCGAAGCGCGACTACTACCCGGATGTCATGGTGATGGGTGAGTACAACTCCATGTGGATGGACACGCCCCACCAGTTCATGGCGGGCGTCACCCTCAACATCCCGCTCGACTTCGGCAAGCGGAAGGCCGCGGTGCGAGAGGCCGAGTCCAGCCTGAAGCGCCTGCGCCGGGAGGAGGAGCAGCTCATCTCCGACATCCGCGTCGAGGTGGAGCAGGCGCGCTCGCGTGCCGAGGAGACGCGGCGCGTGGTGGCGCTCTTCCAGGAGCGGCTCGTCCCCGCGGCGAAGGACCAGGTGGCCGCCGCCCGCGCGGGCTTCGAGAGCGGCAAGAACAGCTTCCAGGTCCTCATCGAGGCGGAGCGCGGCCTGCGCCGCGTGGAGCTGCGTGAGCAGATGGCCCTGGCGGACGTGCAGCGCCGCCGGGCGGAGCTGGACAGGGCCATGGGCCACACCCCGGGATTGCCCCGGAACGGAGAGACGCGATGAGCCCCCCGAACCGCCGCCGCATCGCCCCCTGGCTGGGCGTGTTGGCGCTCGCAGCGCTCGTCGTCGTGGCCTGGAGGCCGCTCGTGGGCTGGTTCTTCGGCGCCACGTCCCACACCGGCACCGCGCCCGCGACGCATGACGCTCACGGTGGCGCGGGCACGCCCCTGCCCGACGCCGCCTTGGAGTACACGCGCGCGGCCTTCGAGTCCTACGAAGCCGCACGGGCCCTGCTCGCGCGGGACGCCATGGACGGACTCGCGGCCAGGGCCGGGGAGCTACAGACAGCGCTCCAGCAGGCCGCCGAGGCCACGCAGGGAGACGGCACGCCACTGGCAGCCTGGCTCCAGCAGGGCGCGGAGGCCGCCTCGCGCCTGGCTTCAGCGAAGGACGCCGAGGCGGCGCGCCAGCACTTCGCGCGCGTGAGTGAGGCACTCATCGCCCTGGCGTCCGCCGACCCGCGGCTCCAGGAGGGCTGGCACGTCTTCGAATGCCCCATGGTGGACGGGGTGAACCAGTGGCTCCAGCGCGAGCCCACGCTGGAGAACCCGTACATGGGCCGGCGCATGCTGGCGTGCGGCACCCCCAGCGAGTGGCGCGCGGCCGCGCCCACCGGTGCGCACGGAGAGGGCGACATCGCGCACTACACCTGTCCCATGCACCCGTCCGTGAAGCAGCACGGGCCGGGCGCGTGCCCCATCTGCGGCATGGACCTGACGCCCGTCAGCCGCGCCGAGCTGGAGAGCGGCATCATCCGGGTGGACGACCTGCGGCGGCAGCGCATCGGCGTGAAGACGGCGCCGGTAACGCAGGCCCCCATGGACCTGTCCCTGCGCGCGCTCGGCCGCGTCACCTTCGACGAGAAGTCGCTGGTGGACGTCACCCTCAAGCTGGACGGCTACATCCACGAGCTGCGCGTCAACGCCACGGGCGAGCCGGTGAAGAAGGGCGACGTCCTCTTCACGCTCTACAGCCCGGAGCTCTACGCCGCGCAGCAGGAGTACCTGCTGGCGCGTCAGAGCCAGAGCGCGGCCAACGCGTCCCTCGTGGGCGCGGCGCGCAAGCGGCTGGCGCTGTGGGGCCTGTCCGCGGCGCAAATCGAGCGCGTCGCCCAGCGAGGCCAGCCGGTGGAGAACATGCCCTTCCTGGCGCCCGCCAGCGGCTACGTGCTGGAGAAGAACGTGGTGGAGGGCGCGGCGGTGAAGGCAGGTGAGCGCCTGTTTCGCATCGCCCCGCTGGCGAAGGTGTGGGTGGAGGCGGACGTGTACGAGCAGGACCTGGCGCGCGTGAAGCCGGGCCAGCCGGTGGAGGTCACCCTGCCCTACCTGCCTGGGAAGAAGTACGCGGGCCGCGTCGGCTACGTGTACCCGTCCCTGCAAGGCGCCACGCGCACGGGGCGCATCCGCATCGAGCTGCCCAACCCGGAGCTGGAGCTGAAGCCGGACATGTACGCGGACGTCCGCTTCGTCCTGCAGGGCGGCGCCAGGCTCCAGGTTCCCGACTCGGCCGTCATCTACACCGGCCCGCGCAGGCTGGTGTTCGTGGACCTGGGCGAGGGGCGGCTGCGGCCCCAGGAGGTGAAGCTCGGCCTCAAGGGACAGGGCACCTACGAGGTGCTGGAGGGCCTGTCGCCCGGCGACGTCGTCGTCACCAGCGGCAACTTCCTCATCGCGGCGGAGAGCCGCATCCGCTCCGCCACGGACTCGTTCGGAGGAAGCCATGCAGCCCACTGAGCGCGGTGAGCAGGGCTTCATCGGCCGCCTCATCGGCGCGTGCGCGCGCAACCCGTTCCTCACCGTCCTGCTGGTGGGAGCCCTGGCGGCGTGGGCCGTCCACGCGGTCCGTGGCACCCGGCTGGACGCCATCCCCGACCTGTCCGACACGCAGGTCATCGTCTTCACCGAATGGATGGGACGAGGGCCCGACCTGGTCGAGGACCAGATCACCTACCCCATCTCCTCCTCCCTGCTGTCGGCGCCGAAGGTGAAGGCCGTGCGTGGCCAGTCCATGTTCGGCATGTCCTTCGTCTACGTCATCTTCGAGGACGGCACGGACATGTACTGGGCGCGCAGCCGCGTGCTCGAATACATGGAGACGGCGCGCGGACGCCTGCCCGCGGGCGTGACGCCCACGCTGGGTCCGGACGCCACCGGCGTGGGCTGGGTGTTCGAGTACGCGCTCGTGGATGAGCGCGGCAAGCACTCCCTGGCCGACCTGCGCAGCCTCCAGGACTGGAACGTGCGCTACGCGCTGTCCAGCGTGCCGGGCGTGGCGGAGGTCGCCAGCGTGGGCGGCATCGTGAAGCAGTACCAGGTGCAGGTGGACCCCAACCAACTGCGCGCCTACGGCGTGACGCTGGGCGAGGTGACGCGCGCCGTCCGTGAGTCCAACGAGGACGTGGGCGGCCGGGTGATGGAAATCGCCGGCCACGAGCACATCATCCGCGGGCGCGGCTACATCCGCTCCACGCAGGACATCGAGAACATCCCGCTGAAGGTGAGCGAGGACGGCACGCCGGTGCTGGTGCGCAACGTGGCCATGGTGACCCTGGGGCCGGACATCCGCCGGGGCGTGGCGGAGCTGGACGGCAAGGGCGAGGTGGCCGGCGGCATCGTCGTCATGCGCTACGGGGAGAACGCGCTCACCGTCATCGAGGCGGTGAAGGAGCGCCTGGAGGAGGTGCGCGCGGGCCTGCCGGAGGGCGTGGAGCTGGTCGTCACCTATGACCGCTCGGGACTCATTGAAGAGTCCATCGCCACGCTCAGCCGGGCGCTGGTGGAGGAGATGCTGGTGGTCAGCCTCATCATCTTCCTCTTCCTGATGCATGCCCGCAGCGCGCTGGTCACCCTCCTCACGCTGCCGGTGGCGGTGCTGCTCGCCTTCATCCCCATGTACTACCAGGGGCTCACCGCCAACATCATGAGCCTGGGCGGCATCATCGTCGCCATTGGCGCCATGGTGGATGCCTCCATCATCATCGTGGAGAACATCCACAAGAAGCTGGAGACGTGGGAGGCGGAAGGCCGCCCCGGCGAGCGGCGCGAGGTCATCATCTCCGCGATGCAGGAGGTGGGCCCCTCCATCTTCGGCACGCTGCTGGTGCTCACCGTCGCCTTCCTCCCCGTCTTCACGCTGGAGGCCACCGAGGGCCGGCTCTTCAAGCCGCTGGCGTACACGAAGACGTACTCCATGGGCTTCGCCGCGGTGCTGGCGGTGACGCTGACGCCCGCGCTGGCGGTGCTCTTCATCCGCGGGCGCATCCGCCGGGAGGAGGAGAATCCCCTCAACCGCTGGCTGGTGGCCCTCTACACGCCGGTGGTGCGCTTCGTGGTGCGGCACGCGAAGGCCGTGGTGGCGCTGTCCGTGGTGGCCATGGCGCTGACGGTGCCGGCCTTCATGCGGCTGGGCCATGAGTTCATGCCGCCGCTCAACGAGGGCGCCATCCTCTACATGCCCACCTCGCCGCCGGGCATGTCCATCACCGAGGCCACGCGCATCCTCCAGTCCATGGACGCGCAGCTGAAGCGCATTCCAGAGGTGGTCAGCGTCTTCGGCAAGGCGGGCCGCGCGGAGACGCCCACGGACCCGGCGCCCCTGTCCATGTTCGAGACGACGGTGATGCTCAAGCCGAAGTCCGAGTGGCGCAAGGGCCTCACCTGGGAAGCCCTGCTGACGGAGATGGACGAGACGCTCCAGTACCCCGGCATGCCCAACATCTTCTGGATGCCCATCCAGACGCGCACGGAGATGCTGGCCACCGGCATCCGCAGTCCGCTGGGCATCCAGGTGTTCGGGGATGACCTGGGCACGCTGGAGCAGACGGCGGTGGCGATTGAAAAGGCGGTGGCCCAGGTGCCCGGCACGCGCAGCGCGTTCGCGGATCGCGCCACGGGCGGGTTCTACGTGGACATCGAGGTGAAGCGGGAAGCGGCCGCGCGCCTGGGCCTGGGCGTGAAGGACATCAACGAGGTGGTGCTGGGCGCCATCGGCGGGGAGAACGTCTCCCAGACGGTGGAGGGCCGCGAGCGCTACCCCATCAACGTGCGCTACGCGCGTGAGTACCGCGACAGTCCCGAGCTGTTGAAGGAGGTGCTGGTCCCCACCCCGGGCGGCGCGCAGGTGCCGCTGGCCCAGGTGGCGGACGTGCGCTTCGCGCAGGGCCCGCCCATGATTCGCAGCGAGGGCGGCAAGCTCGTCACCTACGTCTTCGTGGACACGGGGCGGCCCATCGCGGACTACGTGAAGGACGCGAAGGCCGCGGTGGCGCGTGAGGTGAAGACCCCCACCGGCGTGCGCGTGGAGTGGAGCGGCCAGTTCAAGTACTTCGAGCGCGCCACCGAGAAGCTCAAGGTGGTGATTCCCGTCACCCTGCTGCTGGTGTGCCTGCTGCTGTACTTCAGCACGAAGTCCGTGGTGGAGACGGGCATCGTCCTGCTGGCGGTGCCCTTCAGCCTGATTGGCGCGGTGTGGCTGCTGTACCTGCTCGACTACAACATGAGCATCGCCGTGTGGGTGGGGCTCATCGCGCTGGCCGGGCTCGACGCGGAGACGGGCGTGGTGATGCTGCTCTACCTCACCCTGGCCCACAAAAAGGCGGACCAGGCGGGCCGGCTGCGCTCCATGGCGGACCTGACGGAGACCATCGTCGATGGCGCGGCGCGGCGCATCCGTCCCAAGCTGATGACGGTGATGACGGACATGATGGGCCTGCTCCCCGTGCTGTGGAGCACCGGCACGGGCGCGGACGTGATGAAGCGCATCGCCGCGCCGCTCGTGGGCGGACTCGTGACGTCCTTTCTGCTCGAGCTGACCGTGTACCCAGCCCTCTTCGCCCTCTGGAAGCGGCGCCACCTTCCCCAGGAGCAGCCCGTGGAAGGCACAGGCGAGCCACCCCTGCCCGCCAATCCCCAGACAGTCTGAAAAATTGCAATCCGGCTGAATCCAACCAGTCAGGTTCCACCCCGGGAGTTACGCAACTCCCGGGGATTGGGCGCCGATAATCGGGGCAGCTTCACGCAGCCCTCCCCCCCC
>NZ_JAAIYB010000171.1 GCF_010894475.1 Myxococcus vastator | reverse complement strand
CAGTCCCCACCGCGCCCAGCACGGCCGCCTCGCCCAGCACCAGCGCGAAGAGCTCGCGGCGGGTGATGCCCACCGCGCGCAGGCGGCCCAGGAGGCCGCGCCGCTGCACCACGGAGAACGTCATGGTGTTGTAGATGAGGAACATCCCCACCACGAGCGCCAGCAGCGACAGCGCGGTGAGGTTGGTGCGGAAGGCCCGCGTCATCTGCTCCACCGTGCCCGCCCGCGCGGCGGCGCGCACCAGCTCCAGGCCTTGTGGCAGCGTGGCCGCCAAGGCTCGTTCCTGCGCGTCGCCGCCGGTCAGCCGCAGGTCCACGCGCGTCAGCCGGCCGCTGTGCCCCAGCAGCTCCTGCGCGGTGGACACGTCGGTGAGCACCAGCGCCTCCAGGGCCCGCGCGGTGTCCTCGTCCGCGGGCTCCAGCAGGCCCACCACGCGCAGCGGCTTCTCCAGTCCTTCCAGGCGCACCGGCAGCGTGTCGCCAGTGGACAGGCCCAGGGCGCGCGCGGCGCGGGCGCTCAGCATCACCGCGCCCGGCTCGGTGAGCAGCGCGCTCACGTTGCCCACCGCCTCGCCCCGGGCGTAGTCGCGGAACGGCCCCTCCACGAAGGGGTCCACGCCCAGCACGGTGAGCGTGCGCTTGTCGCCCACCGCCGCCTGGACGTAGCCCTCCACCACGGGCGCGGCCACGGGGGCGCCGGGGCGCACGCGCAGCGCCTGGTACACCGCCTCCGGCACGCCCGTGGAGCCGCCCACGAGCTGGTGCGTGGCGCGTCCGGCCACCGCGTCCGTGGAGCGCTCGAAGGCGCGCAGGGCGCTGCCGCTGGCCAGGTCGATGGACACCACCACCGCCACGCCCAGCGCGATGCCCAGCAGCGACAGGGCCGTCAGCCACGGGTGGCGGCCCAGGTGGCGCAGGCTGGAGCGGACCAGCAGCCCCTTCACAGCGCCTCCTTCATCGCGTGGGTGGGCGTGTGCTCCACCTCCACCAGCCGGCCGCCTTCCATCGTCAGGACGCGGTGCGCGCGGGCCACCAGGCCGGGCTCGTGGGTGACGACGAGCGCGCAGGTGTTGCCCTTCCGGGTCAGCGCCTCCAGCAGGTCCAACACCTGCCGTCCCGTCGCCTCGTCGAGGTTGCCGGTGGGCTCGTCCGCCAGCAGCAGCGGCGGCTCATGCGCCAGCGCCCGGGCCACCGCGACGCGCTGCTGCTCGCCGCCGGACAGCCGGTCCGGAAAGCTGTTGGCGCGCGTGCCGAGCCCCACCTGTTCAAGCAGCGCCCGCGCCCGCGCGCTGGCCTCCGCGCCGCCATGGCCGTTGAGCTCCAGCGGCAGCCGCACGTTCTCCTCCACCGTCAGCGTGGGGAGCAGGTTGAAGGCCTGGAAGATGAAGCCGATGCGCTCGCGCCGCAGCAGCGTGCGCTCGCGCTCGTTCAGCCGTCCCAGGTCGCGGCCATCCACGCGGACCTCGCCCTGACTGGGCAGGTCGATGCCGCTGATGAGGTTGAGCAGCGTGGACTTGCCCGAGCCGCTGCGCCCCAGCAGCACCACGAACTCGCCTCGGCGCAGGGAGAGCCGCACGCCGGAGAGCACCTCGCGCGTGGTGTCGCCTTCGGCGTAGGCCTTCGTGACGTCGCGCAGTTCGACCAGGGGCTGGGAGTCGGGCGGAGACATGGGTGCTTCTCCATACACGGATGCCCTGTCCGTCGCTCGACCTTCGGCGCATGCCCGCACCCCGCTCAGGCGCCAGCGGCGGGCGACGCGCACTCCCACCACGAGGCGCTCCGCCGCTGCGCCAGGAAGTCGCCCACCTCCGCCGCCAGCAGGGGCCCCGCCGTGTCCCGGGGGATGACGTGAAACCCCTGCCGCAGGGACAGGACGCGCACCGACGGCGCCGCGGTGAGGCGCCGTGCGAGCCACCGCCCGCCCTCCGGGTCCACGACGTGGTCCTGCTCCGCCACCGCGACCAGGGTGGGGCAGCGCACGCGCGCCGCGTCCCGGATGCTCAGCGCCTGCAACGTGCACAAGTCCCGCAGCCGGGCCACGGGGAAGGCGGGCAGCACCGGCGCCTGGGCCAGCGCCTCCGGGTCCGAGATGTCCGTGCCCGTCTTCTCCACCCACGGGTGCGTCCACTCCAGGACGGGCGTGCGCACCAGCTGCCGGACCAGGAACATGCGCGGCCCCCGGAAGCGCACCGCGGGCGCCACCAGCGTCAGCGCGCGCACGTCCTCCGGATGCCGCGCGGCCAGCTCGAGCGCCAGCAGCGCGCCCATGGACAGGCCCGCCACGAACACACTCCGGTGGCCTTGGAGCGCGTGCAGGGCGTGCTCCGCCGCGGCCAGCCAGTCACGCCAGGTGACGTCGAGCAGGGCCCGCGGGGTGGTGCCATGGCCGGGCAGGCGCGGCGCCACCACGCGCAGTCCACGGGCCGCCAGGGCCTCGCCCAGGGGCCGTACGTCCCAGGGGCTCCCCGTGAAGCCGTGCAGGAGCAGGCACGCGTCCTCGCCCCGGCCCAGCTCGAAGGGCGCCGTCTTTCGCGGGTCCATGGGGGCGGCGTCTGGGAACGGGCTCACGCCGTGACACTGGCCACGCGCGAGCGCAGGCGCTATGCCCCCTGCCTCATGGCGGACACTCCGAAGCCCCCGGACATGCAGTTGCAGATTCAGTTGGACGATGACGTGGCCAATGGTCAGTACGTCAACATGGCCCTGGTGAACCACTCCGACACCGAGTTCACCCTGGACTTCATCTACGTCCAGCCCCAGCAGCCCAAGGCCCGGGTGCGCTCGCGCATCATCACCAACCCCAAGCACATGAAGCGCCTGGTGGCGGCCATGCAGGACAACATCCAGCGCTACGAGGCGAAGTTCGGCCCCATCGCGATTCCAGAGGAAGACGGCGGCATGCACTGAGCGCCGTTTTCGCGGGGAGGAACCCGCACGTCGCGTGTTTCCATGGGCGCTTCGCTGGCCTTCGGGCCCGGTGGCGCGCAAACTTGGGGCCATGGTGCTGAGACTCCTGGTCCCCTTGCTCGTATCGCTCTCCGCCTCTTCCGCCGCGGCTCAGTGCCTGGGGGATGGCGTGCAGCTCTTCCCCACACCGGGCTCCATCATCCCCACCAACTCCCGCTTCCTGCTGGAAGGCGTCGGAACCGCGCGCCCCCAGGTGGCCGCGCTGGTGGGGAAGAAGCTGCGGCTGGTGTCGGACAGCCACGTCGTCGAGGTCGCGGTGCGGCGCGGCTGGGAGAGCAGCCTGGGCCGCGTCACCGTCATCCTCAAGCCGGCCGGGGCCATGGAGGAGGACAAGCGCTACACGCTGCGCGTGGATGAGTCGCTGCCCAACGTGGCGCTCCTCAACGGCCGGGGCACCATGCTGCCCGAGTGGCGCACCGGCACGGGGCCGGACAAGCAGGCGCCGCGCTGGCTCAAGCGGCCCGCCGTCTCCGAGGGCTTCCTGCGCCGCACCGCGCAGGGCACCGCCCGCTTCGTGCGCCTCAACCTGTCGCTGAAGGAGTCCAGCCCGGCGTACCTGGTGGTGAAGCTGGAGCCGCGCCGCCCGGGCCCCAGCGTGCAGCAGTACGTGGTGCCGGTGAGCAACAACACCGCCTTCATCGGCCATGAGGCCTGCAGCGGCACCTTCGCCATGGAGGACGGCCGCAGCTACCGGGCCCGCATCCAGGCCTTCGACGCGGCGGGGCAGATGGCGCCGGCCGTCCCGCCCGTGGACTTCGAGGCCCCGGACGAATACTCGATGCAGCAGTAGCGCGCGGGAGTTCTCCCCGGGGCCGGGAAGTTGGTGTAGGCCTGACGCGGGCGCCCCTGCGCGCCGAGCCTTCGGGAGCGCGAATGACGACGGTGGACGTGGAGAGCCTCAAGGAACGGATGACGGGCTTCATCCGGTCGCTGCAGGACGACATCTGCGGCGCCCTGGAGCGGCTGGACGGCTCGGCGCGTTTCCGCGAGGACTCCTGGACCCGGCCGGGCGGGGGCGGTGGACGCAGCCGGGTGCTGGAGGACGGCGCCGTGCTGGAGAAGGCCGGCGTCAACACGTCCGTGGTGTACGGCGAGCTGGAGGAGCAGTTCGCGCAGAAGCTCCAGGGCGAGGGCCGCCACTTCTGGGCGGGCGGCATGTCCCTGGTGCTGCACCCGCGCAACCCGCATGTGCCCACCGTGCACGCCAACTACCGCTTCATCCACCAGGGCGGGAAGGCATGGTTCGGCGGCGGCGCGGACCTGACGCCCTACTACCTCTACGAAGAGGACGCGGCGCACTTCCACCGCGTGCACCAGGCCGCCTGTGACAAGCACGACGCGGGCTACTACCCGCGCTTCAAGGCCGCCTGTGACAAGTACTTCTACCTGCGTCACCGCGAGGAGACGCGCGGGGTGGGCGGCATCTTCTTCGAGAACATGGGCGGGGCGCTGGAGAAGGAGTTCGCCTTCATCCAGGACTGCGGCCGGGCCTTCCTGGACGCGTACCTGCCCATCGCCGAGCGGCGCAAGGACACGCCGGTGACGGAGGGGCAGCGCTTCTGGCAGGAGGTGCGGCGCGGGCGCTACGTGGAGTTCAACCTCGTCTATGACCGGGGCACCGTCTTCGGCCTGGAGACGCGCGGGCGCACCGAGTCCATCCTCATGTCCCTGCCGCCGCAGGTCCGCTGGCGCTACGATTATCACCCCGAGCCCGGCACCCCGGAGGCACGGCTGGTGGAGGTGCTGCGCCAGCCGCGTGACTGGGCGCAGGGAGGCTGAGCTCGCGATGTCCTGGGATTCACTACCGGTCCGAAAGCCGGCCCATCCGCTCCTCATCCTCGTCGCGCTCGTGGCGCTGGGGTACTCCTTGTTCGTGGCGAAGGGCTCGGGAGGGCGCCGCGCCGCGGGGGAGGCCTCGCCCAGTGACGCCGAGGCCCGCGTCAACGTGCTCGCCCTGTGTGACGCCGTCCAGGCCTACCGCGACGAGCACGGCGTCTACGTCACCGCGGGTCCCACGCCGAAGGAGCTTCCTCGCGGCGGCAAGGCCGTGCCCTTCCCCAAGGATGAAACCTTTCACCGGATGGGCTTCGAGCCCGACGGAGAGGTCCACTTCCAGTACCAGGTGGTGGTGCAGGAGAGCCCCGTGGGTGAGCCGGAGGTGTCCTGCCTCGCGCGGGGAGACTTCGACGGCGACGGGCTGAACTCCCTCTACCGCGTTCGTCTGGATGCCAACGGAATGACGACGCCCATCGAGGTGGAGCGCGAGGGCGAGTAGCCCACCGCGCAACCCGGCGCTTCCGCCCACCGAGAATCAACAGGCCGGGACCCCAAGCCAGCGTGAGGCATTGCCCATGTCCTCCTTCCGCATCCCCAACGTGATTGACCGCGCCCTCCGCTCACTGGAGAGAGGCGGCGGCTCGAGACGTCCCGACGGTCCGGGCGTGCAGGGGCCTCGGCCACAGGACTGGGGCCCACCGGCGCAGCCGCCCCGGCCGGGGGACAACTTCCGTCGTCCAGTGCCGCCGCCCCTGCACCCGCCCATGGGTGGCCAGGAGCGCGCGCCGGTGAAGTCGGTGGCGGAGCTGGTGCCGCCGGGTCTGGAGGACACGCCGGGCCAGGAGGCCTTGGGGCAGCGCTTCGGGGCGGACGCGGCGCTGCTGGCGTCGCACCTGTCGCCCCCGCAGGTGTCGGGCTCGGAGCGGGCCACGCGGCTGTGGGCGTTCTACACGGCCTACGCCACGGCGGCGGCGCGGCACCCGCCGGAGCCGGAGGCGCGCGCGGCCTTCCGCGAGGCGCTGGAGGGGCAGGGCTTCGCCGAGCTGCGGGACGCGCACACCGGCGAGGACGGCGTGACGCGGGGCCTGTGGGTGATGGAGGCCCGCACCCCCGCCGAGGCCCGGACGCGGGCCGCCGAGGTGCGGCTGGAGCCGCCTCCCGAGGTGCGCCACTCCGAGGAAGCAGCCCGGCCGGCCGAGCAGGCGCTTGTCCAGGCGGCCGGTACCCGCGCGGCTACGACCTTTCATGGCCCGGTCATGCCCGCCCTGCGGCGCGACGAGGCCGCTTCAGCGGAGGACGCGGGGCAAGACGGGGACGCCCGGCGCCGGCGCGGAACGAACGGACGGCTGGGCGCGCGGATGCTGTGGAACGTGCTGCACCGCTTCCGCTCGGGGCCGGACGACGGGGCGGTGGCGGAGGCGCAGTGGGACCGGGTGACCTTCGGCGCCCTGCTGGCGCTGCTGGCCATCGCGCTGGCCGTGGCGGCGCTCGTCAGCCTCTAGGCCCGGCGGCCCGGGGGCGGCGCCTTCGCCGGTGCGAATCTCCTTGGATTGTGTCCGCTTGTGCTAGGTTGCCGCACCCACTTGGCAACCGACGACCTCACTCTCGTCAAGCGCGTCCGGACCGGCGACCAGCGCGCTTTCAAACTCCTCGTCGAGCGTTACCAGCGCAAGGTGTACGCCGTCGCGCTGGGCATGCTGAAGGACAAGGAGGAAGCGATGGACGTCTCCCAGGAGGCGTTCGTCAAGGTCTACAAGTACCTGGACCACTTCAAGGGCGATTCGTCCTTCTACACCTGGCTCTACCGCATCACCGTCAACATCTGCATCGACGTCATCCGCAAGCGTGGCGGGGGCGGCGAGGCCGTGGAGTTCGACGAGAACCAGGCCATGGACCTGTCCGAGGCCCGCATCGGCGCCCTGGGCAGCCGGCTGGGCACCAATCCCCAGAAGAGCGCCTTGCGCCGCGAGCTGGCGGAGAAGATCCAGGAGGCCCTGGCCACGGTGCCGGAGAAGCACCGGGCCATCCTCCTGCTGCGGGAAATCGAGGGGATGTCCTACGACGACCTCGCCCGCACCCTGGACATTCCGAAGGGCACGGTGATGAGCCGGCTTTTCCATGCCCGGGCCAAGGTCCAGAAAATCCTCAGTGAATACCTGGAGTTGGACGAAGCGAAGAGCGGCGTGGGCAGTGAGTGAGCGGGCCTCGAATATCTGAGGGACCTGCCCGTCCCAATTTCCGCAGCCCCTTCCAGCGAGCAGGTGGAATCAATGGCCGGTAATCCCGCGTGTGAGCGTTTCGTCCCCATGCTGTCCCCGTACGTCGACGGAGAGCTGAGCTCCGGCGAGCGCGTCAACGTGGAGCGGCACCTGGCGGCCTGCCGGGACTGCACCGGACGGGCGGCGGACCTGCGCGCGGAGTCCGGCCTGCTGCGGGTGGGCCTGGACATGGCCGTGGACGACGTGGACTTCAAGGACTTCACCCAGCGCGTCATGGCGCGGGTGACGCCGGACAAGCCGCCCCTCATGGAGCGGCTGAGGCTGGCAGTGTCCGAAATGTTCCTCTACCAGCGCACCGCCATGATTTCGTCGCTGGCCACCGCGGCCGTGCTGGTACTGGTGGGCGTGCCCCTGCTGATGAGCGACCGGGCGCCGGTGGGGTACGCCTCCGAGCGCATGACGGTGAAGTCCATCCAGCCCTACCGCAACGCCGAGGTGGCGCCGGTGGTGATGGAGACGGACAATGGGGGCACCATCATCTGGCTGGTGGACGAGGACTCGGACGTCCTGTCTCCCGGCGCGGAGAAGGGTGAGCCGCAGGACCAGACGGGGGTCGGTCAGTCAGACGCAGGCGGGCGCAACGGCCCCGCGCGCCCGGCGCCCGACGCCCCCAGGCCGTCGGGAGGTTCCTTGTGAGAAGACACGTGTCGTCGGGCCGGATGCTGTGGGCGCTGCTGGGGCTGGGCCTGCTGGTGCCCATGGCCGCCAGCGCACAAGACGCGAAGGTCCAGGTCCAGGTCGAAGTGGTGCTCGCCTCGAAGAAGGGCACCGACGTCGACCCGCCCGAGCTGGAGAAGATGAAGGAGCAGTTCCAGAAGCAGAACTTCAGCTTCACCTCCTTCAAGCGCCTCTCCCAGGAGGTGCTGACGGTGAGCGCGAAGAGCGCCTCCGAGGTGAAGCTGCCCAACGGCGCCAACGCGACGCTGCAGCTGTCTGGCATCAAGGACGGCACGGCCACGGTGCGCGTGGCCATCCCCCGGCAGCCCACGCTGGACGTGGAGCTGGGCCGCCAGGGCGCCGTCTACCAGAAGGCCGGCAAGTACGTGGGCGGGGAGCTCATCCTCGTGCTCTCCCCTCCCGCGCGGTAGCTCCCCAGCGCCGCCTCAGGCGGCGCGGGCTTCCCCGTCCGCCTCCAGGACGATGACTTCCAGGTCCTCTTCCAGCTCCAGGGGGAGGACCTCCTCGGTGGCGGTGTGCGCCTGGAGGCCCGGTGCGGGGGCCTCGGCGTGCTCCCGCTCCAGGTTGACGCGCAGCCCGTCGAACATGGTGTCGAACGCCGCGTAGATGCGGTCCACCATGGCCAGGGCGTCCGCGCGCACCTGAGGGGACAGCTGCATGGCCTCCAGCTCCGCCGCCAGCTCCTGTTCGAACATGGCGTGCTGCGCTTCGGCCTGCATGTGGTGGTCGGAGAAGTACTTCAGCCTGTCGTCCGCGCCCTGCGCCGCGCTGATGATGGCGGTGCGGCTGAAGAAGACATGGCTGGTGGACTCCAGCGCCCATAGCAGGACGATGCGCAGCCGGTCATCCACCGGGCGGTACACCTCGCTGATGATGGCGTAGGCCGCGTCACGCGTCTTCACGTGCGCGCGGCCGTACATGCTGCCGATGCTGAGCGAGCCGCCGGTGAGCGCGCAGATGTCCTCCTCGAACCACTGGTCATGCCCGCCCTCCTCGGCGTGGTGCCGCGTGGCCAGCGCCTTGAAGTGCGCGTCCTGGATGAAGTGCGCGTTGAGGCGCAGCACGTCCTGGAACGTCATCACCCAGAACGTCAGCCGCGGCGCGAAGGCCATCACCTGCTCAATGGGGCGGTCCATCCGCATGTCGGAGAAGAAGGGGTGCGCTGCGAAGCGCGCCTCGCGCACGGCGATGTGTTGGAGCACTTCCTTCATGGTGGACCTCCCTGGGGTGGCTGCCTCTACCAATTGATGCTGTATGTGCAGGCGCTGTCGCCGCGTCGCCGGCAACTCTTGGCCTCATGTTCAATACGCACCCAAAGCGAATCCTTGGGGCGGAACCGGTCGCCAATGGCTTCGATGAGCCCCAGGTCCAAATCACACGGATAGGGGTTGTCACACACCATGCGCGCGTTTCGCCGGTCCACCGGCTCGAAGCGGTAGCCGCCAATGGTGCCCTTGCCGCGGTGGTTCATCCGGTACGCCAGGTCCACCGCGCGCAGGCCCTTCTCCAGCGTGTCGATGTCCGGCGGGAAGTGCGCGCTGTCCGGAATCTTCCGGCCAATGGTCCGCACCGTGCTGGGGCCAATCTTGTCGAACACCAGCTGGAAGGACTTCAGCAGCGCGGGCATGGGGTACCAGGCATCCGCCTTCAGCGGAGTGATGCCGTTCTCCGCCAGGATGCGCAGCGCGCGTGACTGGGCGAGCTCCATGCCGTTGACGATGGCGAGAATCGACTGTCCGACGACTTCGATGCCCTGGAACGACATGGGCTGAAGGGCCGGCGCGGTGGCGCTGGTGGGGGGCTTCAATTCCATACGGTTAACGCCCTCGTGAGGAGTGACACGTATTGAAGCGGCTTTTCCCGATATTTTCAAATAGACTCACATGTCTGTAATTTTCCGAAAGATTCGATATGGGATTCCCCGTGGCGCAAGAGCGACCCGCGCGGTCGGTATGAAGCCAGGTGACCTGGCCTTCGCTGTGAGTGAGCGTGAGGCCACGCGGCGCGCGGGAGCGGGCCTCCGTGGGCCGCATGGGGCGGGATGCCCCGGCGGGGCAACCTGCCCCGGCGCAGGTGCCCCAGCGGCCGGACGCCGCCTCCAGGCCCCCTGGAAGAACTTCCGTCGGAAGGCTGCGGGACAGGGCTGAAAAAAAGTCAGAAGTCCGGTCCCCGAGGCAGGGGTGCAAGCAGCCGGCCCTCGGAAAATCGCGGGGTTGTCGCTCGGCACGCCGGTTGCTGAAGGGAGCAGCACAAGCAAACCCTTCACCCTTGGAGACGAAATCATGGCGAAGACCCAGAAGCGTGGACAGGTCATCCGTCGTAAGGCCCAGCAGATGAAGGTGTCGACGGCGAGCGCGGTGAAGGGGGCTGGCCGGAGCGCCCGCCAGGTGCAGGTGACGCTGGGTGACCTCATCGCGGCGGCCTTCGACACGGTGGGCGGCGAGGTGAAGAAGGTGGCGCAGGTGATGTCCTCCAAGGACATGACGGTCGCCACGGGCAAGCACATCGTCTTCGTCGGCTGACACGCGCCAGTCCGGGGCGTGTGCGGTGCAGGAGGGCCTGGCGGTGGCGCCAGGTGAGGGCGGCCGAGGCGGGGACGGGAAGGGACGCACCTGTGAGACGCATCATCAGTCCCGGACGGAATTGCTGGACGGTGGAGGAGGCAAGCGACGCGGGCGTGCTGGTGGACGCGCGCGACTACTACCGGGAGCTGTACCGGGCCGCGCAGAAGGCCCGTCATTCCATCGCGATTACCGGCTGGCAGTTCGACAGCGACGTGGCGCTGCTGCGAGGCGAGGACCTCCGCGAGGCGCGCGGCGAGTCAAGGCTGCTGCCGATGCTGGACGAGCTGTGCCGGGCCAACCCGGAGCTGCGCGTCTACGTGCTGGCGTGGGACTTCAGCCTGCTGCTCGCCATGGAGCGCGAGTGGATGCAGCGGCTCATCTTCAATTGGACGGCGAACGGGCAGGTGTGCTTCCGCTTCGATGCCTCCAGCCCGTTGTATGGCGCGCATCACCAGAAGCTGGTCGTCATCGACGGCGCGGTGGCCTTCGCCGGCGGCATGGATGTCTGTGATTGCCGGTGGGATGACCGGGACCACGCGGTGCGCTCGGAGCTGCGCTGTGACAGTGGGAGGGACCCGCACGGCCCCTACCATGACGTGCAGTCCGTGCTGACGGGGCCGGTGGTGGACCGCCTGGCGGAGCTGTTCGAGGCGCGCTGGGCGCACTCGGGCGGCGGGGAGCTGCGGCTGCCCAGGGTGTCGCGGGATGACGTGGACTTCACGCCGAGCCTGCCGGCGCCTCCGGGGCCGGTGGCCATCAGCCGCACCTTCGGCAAGACGCTCCTGCCGCCGCAGCCCGCGGTGCAGGAGGTGGCCGCGCTGTACCTGGACGCCATCGATTCAGCCGAGCGCTTCATCTACATCGAAAACCAGTACTTCTCCTCGCGGGCCATCTTCCAGGCGCTGGTGAAGCGCATGCGGTCCCCCGGGCGGGGACGGCTGCAGGTGGTCCTGGTGCTGCCGCAGCAGCCGGAGGCGCTGCGTGAGCAGCTGGCCATGGGCATTGCCCAGGTGCGGCTGCTGCGCGCGCTGGAGCGCGTGGCGCACGAGACGGGACATGCCTTTGGCGTGTACTGCTCCGCGGGGCACGACGCGCGCACCGGCGCGGACATCTACACGTACATCCATTCGAAGGTGATGGTGGTGGATGACCGCTTCCTCACGCTGGGCTCGGCGAACACCACCAACCGCAGCCTCGGGTTGGATTCGGAGCTGAACCTGAGCTGGGAGGCGGAGGCGCCGAACGACGCGACGATGCGCGCCATCCGCCGCATCCGGGTGTCGCTGATGGCCGAGCACGCGGGGCTGGAGGGCCTGGCGGCCCTGCGGCTGCTGACGGCCGCGGACAGCGGACTGGTGGAGTGGCTGGACGACGTGGCCGTCATGGGGCTGCAGCGTCTGCGCGTCCACCCGATGTCGACGGTGTTCGACCAGAGCCCGCTGCTCAAGTCGCTGGAGCCGGAGGAGCTCATCATCGACCCGGAGGCGTCGGTGCTGGACGAGTCCCTCTTCGAGGCGCTCCACCGCGCCGAGGACGGGCTGTTCGCCTCCGGGGTCCGCCTGCTGTCGCGCTGGCTGGTGGGCACGGGCACCGAGCGTCCGCACCGCGCCATCCTTCCCTGCGCGCAGGACGAAGGGTAGCCGCGCGCGGAGGCGGCGAGCCGCCAGGGCCCTGCCCGCCCGCCTGCCTTGGGACGGGCCCGGAGGCACGGGCATGGCCGGCGGGTTGTTCCTGCCGCGCGGGACGCCACCTTGTCGAGAGCACAACTTCTCTCACGCAAGGGGGATTCACCATGAAGCTTCCTCTCATGGCCGCGGTGGCGGCGCTGGCTTTCTGGGGTTGTTCGAGCAACTCGGCGAACACGCGCGCGGATGACAGCGGCATCGGTGGTTCGGGCGCGGAGACGACGGCGCCCGAGTCCGTGGACACGTCTTCTGAATGGGATGACCGCAGCGCCGGTGAGGCCGCGGACGTGACGGAGAACGAGCGCCGCGACCGGATGGACGCGCCCACCGTCTACGACGGCGAGGCCACCGGTGGCAGTGGCCCCGGCATGGGCGCGGGCTCTTCGGTGACGACGCCGGAGGGCGAGAAGTACGACGTGCAGGACGGCCCGCTCCTGGGCGGCCAGCGGAGTGAAGAGGCCCGTGAGGAGGGCGTGGGCGGCTCCGGCAAGTCCGACGTGGAGGAGCTCGACGCCAGCGACGTCGAGACGCAGGAAGTGGAGCTCGACGAGGTCGAGGTCGACGGCAACCGTTAGCGCGGCGGCGTGGAGGCCGCGCGTCTCCCGCTGACGCCAGGCGGGGGCGCGTGTGCCGACGGTCCGCAGTGTCACCCACACGCGGATGCAGTCACCTGCTTCGTCTCGTGCCATGGACAGGTAGAGTCGGGGGACGATGACTGGCGCCCCCCTCTTCGCTCTGCTCGCCCTGGTGTCCACGCAGTACGACGGCAGCTCCACCGTGGAGGAGGTGTCTTCGGAAGAGGAGGTCTCCTCGACCTCGCGGGGGGAAGGTGCCCCCGTCTCCGCCGCGCGGCTGGATGAGCCCGCGCCTCCGGGCAGCTCCCACCCGGGCGGCGTGGGCTTCGGCTTCAGCGGACAGTTGGAGGTCGGTGGCCTGAGCCTTCCATCGGGGCCTCGCGGCGGGGGGCAGGACTTCTTCGCGCGCATCTACCCCTCGCTGGGGCTGACGCACGGGGAGACCTTCGTGCTGCGGCTGGGGGCGAACCTGCGGCTGCGCGTGGTGGACGAAGCGCCCACGGCCGAGGCGGACTACAGCGGCGGCCTGCGCCGTGAGGACTGGGACGAGCTGAGTGACTTCGGGCAGGTGGTGCGCATGCTGCGCATTGGCCAGGAGGGCCGCCCCGTCTTCCTGCGCGTCGAGCCCTTCTCCGAAGAGACGCTGGGCCGCGGCTATCTCGTGGGCCGCTACAGCAACACGCTGGCGCCGGACTACCACCCCGCGGGTGGCTCGCTCACCTTCGTGAAGGGCGCGGTCCGCGCGGAGCTTCTGGCCAGTGACGTGCTCGCCGCCCGCATCTTCGCGGGCGAGGCGCTGCTGGACATCGGCCGCATGGCCAGTGACGACGCGCAGCGCTTCGACCGCTACCTCATCCGGCTGTCCGCCGCGCATGACGCGGGCCGCGCGGGTGGCACGACACCCGACCTCACCCTGGCCTCCGTGGGGGGCGACATCGCCCTGTACAAGGGCGAGCGGCTGCGCGCGTGGGCCCTGCTGGGCGGCGGCGCGCGCTTCACGCAGGCCTACACGCCCGCCTTCGGCGGATTGCTGGGCGTGGCCTTGGAAGGGCAGCTGGCCAGTGGCACGCAGGTGAGCGTGACGGTCCAGGGCCGCAAGCAGGGGGGCCGCTTCCGCTTCGGCATGTTCGGCCCTGACTACGAGCTGGGCCGCTTCTCCGGCGTCGGTCTGTCGGAGACGCCCATCGCGGAAGAGGTGCTGCCGTCGGGCTTCGCCGGCTACGCGGAGCTGAGCGTCGCGAAGGGGAACCCCAACGAGCTGCTCCTGCTGGGCAGCGTGGCGGCGCAGTACTTCGGCTTCGGCAGGACGGACGCGGACGTGTCCGCTGGCTTCGAGCTGCCGGGCGGCAGGACGCGAGCGCTGGCGCGCGTGGTGCTGACCGGACTGGGAGACCGGCCGCGTTACTCGGCGGGGGTGGAGCTGCGCCAGCGCATCCTCAACCACTTCTATGCCTGGGGCTCCGGAGGAACCGTTCATTTCCCACAGCCGGACGGCACGCTCGTGCGAGGTGTCACCGCGGGCGCCGGCGTCGGCGTGGACTTCCAGCGCTGAGCGGCGGTGACTCGAGCGGCGGACGGGCCTTGCTGGGCCCGCCGCCGCTGTCTCTTCGTCCGGCTTGACTACGGCTGTAGTCAGCCGTACCTTCTTCGTGACTACAGTTGTCGTCACGGGAAGGTCCATGAAGAAGCCGGTGGGAGAGCAGGAGCTGTTGGTGCTGCGGTACGTGGCCGAACACGGCCCGGCGACCGTGGGCGAAGTGGCCGAGCGCTTCGGCGAGGCGCAGGGGCTGGCGCGCTCCACCATCCTCACCGTCATGGAGCGGCTGCGGCTCAAGGGCTACCTGACGCGGCGCAAGGTGGAGGGCGTGTTCCAGTACGCCTCACCCGTGCCGGCGTCGGAGCTGCTGCGGGACGTGGTGGGGGACTTCGTGCAGCGCTCGCTGTCGGGCTCGCTGTCGCCGTTCGCCGCGTACCTGTCCGAGGCCAAGGACGTGTCCGACGAGGACCTGGCGCAGCTCCAGGACGTCGTGGCGCGGCTGCGCTCGAAGAAGCGGAAGGGATAGGGACATGGGCACGGACTGGCTGTCGCACGCAGGGGCGTGGGCGTCGTCGGGGCTGTGGCGGGCGTCGTGGCAGGGGGCGCTCTGCGCCGTGCTGGTGTGGGCGGTGGCGAGGGCGTGGCCGAGGCTGCCGGCGTCGCTGCGCGCGGGGCTCTGGTGGCTGGTGGCGCTGAAGTTCGTGGTGGCGCTGGGGTGGCTGCCTTCCCTCGCGTTGCCGGTGCTGCCCGCGCAGGTGGCTGCTGGCGGGGCGCGGGTGGAGGCCTGGTGGAGCGGGGCCTCCGCGCGGGAGACGGTGTCGCGTGTCTTGGCGCCTGGGGCGGTGGACGCTCAGGGGCAGGTGACCGTGGAGGGCGCGGCCGTGCACGGGCCCGTGCTTTCTCCGCGGAGGGATGGCTCATCGTGGGAGCGCACGACCTTCGCGACGCCTGGGGCGGAGGCCGCGCAAAGTGGCGTCATCCGGGAGCTTCCGACCGGTGCTGTTGATGCGGCCATGGTGGCCGAGTCTGGTGGTCCCTTCCCGTGGCGCCGCGCCGCCGTGGGGGGCCTCCTGGTCCTGTGGGGCGCTGGCGTGCTGTGGCAGGTGTATGGCCAGGTGAAGGGCGGGCTCGCGGTGCGTCGCCTGCGTCAGTCCGCGCGCCCGTTGGTTCACCCCGGGCTGGAGGCGGAGGTGCGGGAGCTGTCCACGGCCGCGGGGCTGCGGCGCGTGCCGGGGCTCCTGGTCTCCGAATCGGTGGCCAGCCCGCTGGCCACGGGACTGCTGTCTCCCGTGGTGGTGCTGCCCGAGAAGGCGGTGCGACGGTTGCCCGTGGCCGCCCTGCGCATGGCGCTGGCGCACGAGCTGGCGCACCTGCGGCGCGGTGACTTGTGGCTCGGCTGGGTGCCCGCGCTGGCGGAGTCGCTCTTCTTCTTCCATCCGCTCGCGCGGTTGGCGGCTCGCGAGTACGCGCTGGCCCGTGAGGAGGCGTGTGACGCCGAGGCCATCCGGCTCACGGATGCGGAGCTCGCGGACTACGGCGAGCTGATTCTCGCCTTTGGAATCGCCAGGACTCCCGGCACCGCCGCTGCGCTGGGTGCGTCCTCTCACGTTGATGCGTTGCATAGGAGGTTGAGCATGCTGGAGCACATCGATGCCGTTTCCCCTCGAATCCGGCGCCTGTTGAAGGTGGCGCTCTCCGCCATGGGCGTCGCCGCGCTGGTGCCCTTCCAGGTCGTTGCACGGGAAGCGGGGGGGACACCTCGCCTGGCGCCCGAGTCGGCGGCGTCAGGGCAGCGCGGCGCCGCGTCGCCCGGCCCCGCCG
>NZ_JAAIYB010000170.1 GCF_010894475.1 Myxococcus vastator | reverse complement strand
CCCGCGCCCGGTGCGGATCCGTTCGCCGCCGACTTCAGCGCCCCACCGGCCCCCGCCCCCTCGGCGGATCCGTTCGCCGCCGATTTCGGCGCCGCGCCAGCGCCTGGTGCGGATCCCTTCGCCATCGACTTCGCGGAGCCTCCGGCCCCCGCGCCCGCCGTCGCCGTCAACCCGGGCGTGGACTTCGGGGACGTGGACTTCGGCGCGCCTCCGTCGCCCGGCATCCCGGACTCGCTCGAGTTCGACCCCACCGCCCGGCCGGATGACGACCTGGAGGCGGACCTCTCCGACCCGCTGCCGCCGCCGCCCAACGCGGGCCCCGCGGACGGCCTGGAGATGCTGTCCTTCATCGACGACGCGGCGGGCAAGGACGGCGGTGCCCAGGCGGGCGCCAAGGTGCGCCGCTTCCACGTCCGTCGGCGCTCGGGCAAGGTGTTCGGCCCGTTCGACGAGGGCGTCATCGTCAAGATGCTCGAGGACGGGCAGCTCCTCGGGAACGAGGACGTGTCGCTGGACTCGGAGACCTGGTCCGCCATCGGCACGATGCCCATCTTCGCCGCCGCCATCCAGCGGCTGATGGAAGGCCCCGCCAAGCTGGTGACACCCACCGCGGCGCCCGCCACCGCCGTCATCGACGCGCCCCGCGTGGACGGCGCCAGCCCGCAGGCCAACATGAAGCGGCTGGAGCAGCTCTATGAAGGCCGCATGGCCGCGGTCTCCGTGGTGGACCGCAGCGGCAACACCGAGAAGTGGAAGAAGCGCGTCCCGCTGATGATTGCCGCGGGCGTCGCCGTGGTGGTGGCGGGCATCGGCGCGGGCACGGAGTTCGGCACGCGCTACGGCGCCTTCGGCCGCCGCGCCCTCTTCCCCGCCCGCGTCTCAGACGGCTCGGCCGAGGCGAAGCAGGTGGCGGACGCGAAGCAGGCGCTGCTCACGGACACCTTCGACAGCTACAAGCAGGCCCGCGAGCTCAGCGCCAAGGTGCTCCAGCAGAAGGAGTACCCGGAGGTGCGCTCGCTGTGGTGCCAGTCCGTCTACTACCTCCAGCGCCGCTACGCCGCGGGCAATCCGAACGAGATGAGCCGCTGCCGGCAGGACCTGGAGGACATCGAGTTCCTGGGTGAGAAGGACGTGGACGTCATCAAGGCGTCCGCGGCGATCGCGCTCACCTCCCGGCAGGCGGACTCGGTCATCCCCACCCTGAGCGGCGCCTACGGCCGCGAGGACACCCAGGGCGACCTGGAGCTGGCCTTCCTGCTGGCCGAGGCCTACTCGCAGAAGCGCGACGAGAAGCGCGCCCTGGACACGCTGAACAAGGTGCTGGCGAAGAACCCCAAGTCCGCCAAGGCCCATCACGCCGTGGGAAACCTGCACCAGGCCGCCGACCGCGCCGACGAAGCCGCCGCCGCCTATGCCGCGGCCCTGGAGGCGGACCCCAAGCACGTGGCCTCCGCGGTGGAGCTGGCCGCGGTGGAGCTGCTGGTCCGCAAGGACGTGGCGAAGGGCACGGAGGCCGTTGAGCGGGCGCTGGCCGCGGACGTCCAGTCCGCCCTGGGCCCCGCGGAGATCGCCCGTGCCCGCGGCCTCAAGGGCGTGGCGATGTTCCAGCAGCACCAGCCGAAGGAGGCCGAGGCCGAGCTGAAGGCCGCCCTGGAGATGGACGCGAAGTCCACCTTCCTCCGTGGCCAGCTGGCGCGCGTGCTGCGCGCCCAGCGCAACTTCGAGGGCGCCCTGCCCATCTACAAGGCGCTGGCGACCGAGGAGCCCAACAACCTGGAGTTCGCGGATGGCCACATCACCGCGCTGGTGATGACCGGAAAGATGCAGGACGCGCTGGAGGCCGTGAAGAAGGCCAACGGCGTGTTCCCCAACGAGGCGCGCATCGCCTACCTCTACGGACGCATCGAGGACGCGCTCGACAACCTCTCCGACGCGGAGGGCCACTACAAGCGCGCCATCGCCGCGGACGACAACCTGGTGGAGGCCCGCCTCTACCTGGGCCGCTTCTACCTGGCCCAGCGCCGCAACGCGGAGGCGCGGCCCCAGCTCGAGGAGGCGGCGAAGAAGGCACCGGAGAACGCGGGCGTGCGCGCGGGCCTCGGCGAGCTGGCCCTGGCGGAGAACAACACGCTGCTGGCCCAGCAGGAGTTCGAGCGCTCCGTGAAGCTCGACCCCATCCTGGCGGACGCCCACCTGGGCCTGTCCCGCGTGGCCCTGCTGACGGACGACCTGGAGACGGCGAAGGCGGAGGCCAACCGCGCCCTGGAGCTGGACCCGCACCTGCTGAAGGACGGCCGGCTGCAGCGCGGGCTCGTGCTGTGGCGCCTGGGCCAGCTGGAAGAGGCCGTGGCGGAGCTGGAGAAGGCCAAGACGGAGGACCCGCGCTCCACCACCATCCCGATTACGCTGGGCGCCGTGCTGCTGGAGCGAGGCGACTTGCCGGGCGCGGAGAGCAACCTGGGCCTCGCGCTGAGCAACGAGCCCTCCAACCACGAGGCGTTCTACTACCTGGCGCTGGTGAAGGCGAAGCGGCTGGAGTTCACCCAGGCCCTGGACAACATGCGCAAGGCCGTGGAGCGGGCCCCCAACCGCCCCGACTACCACTACGCCTACGGCGTCATCCTGCGGGACGCGAAGAACCTGCCGGACGCCATGAGCGCGTGGCGCAAGACGGTGGAGCTGGATGGCGCCCACGCGGATGCCCACGAGGCGCTCGGTCACGCCCTGCTGGAGGGCAGCCAGTTCGACGAGGCCATCACCTCGTTCGAGGCCAGCCTCAAGGCCGACCCCCGCCGCACGCGGGTGCTGGGCTCCATTGGGGATGCGTACTTCGCCGCCGCGCGCTGGAACGACGCCATCAAGCGGTACCAGTCGGCCCTGAAGGCGGACCCCAAGCTCACCTACGTCTATTACAAGGTGGCCCGCGCCTTCACCGAGCAGGCCCAGCACGCCAAGGCCATCGACTGGTACCGCAAGGCCACCAGCCTCGATTCGGAGAACCCCATGGCCTACTACTACCTGGGCTTCGCCTATAAGGAGCGCAACAAGCGCCGGGAGGCCGTGCAGGCCTTCAAGGACTACCTCTCCCGCAAGCCGGACGCGACGGACAAGAAGGACATCGAGGACGAAATCTACGACCTGCAGAACTGAGGGGTCCTCCCCTCCCCCGGAGTCAGGGCGGAGGGGGCGCGGCGTCCGGCCTTGAGCACCCCAGGCGTGAGGAACCTTGCTGGCCTCACCCGGGGTGACTACAAGGCGTGCTCCATGCTGGACCTCCGGAACGTTGCGCAGAACTTCGATGCGGTGGTCGCCCGGCTCAAGACGCGGGGCGGCAACCTGGATTTGGGCCCCTTCCAGCGGCTCTTCGCCGAGCGCCGCGAGCTGTATGTCTCCGTGGAGTCGCTGGCCGCGCGCCGCAACGCCGCCAACGAGGAGATGAAGCGCAAGGCGAAGGAGGACCCGAAGGCGCTGGACGCGCTCCGCGGCGACCTCCGCGCCGTCTCCCAGGAAATCAAGGAGAAGGAAGCGCGCCTCAAGGATGTGGAGGAGGAGCTCAACCGCATCCTCCTGCTCATCCCCAACGTGCCCCATGAGTCCGTCCCCCAGGGCGGCGGCGCCGAGGACAACGTCCAGGTGGCCGTCTGGGGAAACAAGCCCGACCTGCTCTTCGCCCCCAAGCAGCACTTCGAGCTGGGGGAGAAGCTGGGCATGCTCGACTTCGAGCGCGCCGCCAAGGTGTCCGGCAGCCGCTTCACCTTCTACAAGGGCGCGCTGGCCCGGCTGGAGCGGGCGCTCGTCACCTTCATGATCGACGTGCACACCAGCAAGGGCTACACGGAGCTGCTCCCGCCCTACCTGGTGCTGCGCGAGACGATGATGGGCACCGGTCAGCTCCCCAAGTTCGAGGACGACGTCTTCAAGACGATGGGCGAGCCGGAGCGCTTCCTCATTCCCACCGCGGAAGTGCCCGTCACCAACTACCACGCGGACGAAATCCTGGAGGGCGAGTCCCTGCCCATCCGCTACTGCGCCTTCAGCCCCAGCTTCCGGGCCGAGGCGGGCGCCGCCGGCAGGGACACCCGCGGCCTCATCCGCCAGCACCAGTTCCACAAGGTGGAGCTGGTGAAGTTCGCCCACCAGGAGAAGAGCCTGGACGAGCTCGAGGCCATGACGGACGACGCCTGCGACATCCTCCGCCGCCTGGGCCTCCACCACCGCGTCATGCTCCTGTGCACCGGAGACATGGGCTTCAGCGCCCGGAAGACGTACGACATCGAGGTCTGGCTCCCCGGCCAGGACAGCTACCGGGAGATTTCGTCCTGCTCCGACTGCGGCGACTTCCAGGCCCGCCGGGCGAAGATTCGCTACCGGGCCCAGAAGGGGGACAAGCCCCAGCTCGCCCACACGCTCAACGGCAGCGGCCTGGCGGTCGGCCGGACGACCATCGCCATCCTGGAGAACTACCAGCGCGAGGACGGAAGCGTGGCCATTCCGGAGGCGTTGGTGCCGTACATGGGCGGTTTGAAGGAGCTGAAACCGATTTGAGTCTGAATCCGGCTTGCAACGCGCGAAGAATCAGGTAGAAGGGCGGCCCCACGGACGTCGGTCCGGGGGGTGCCAAGTCGGCCCCGGTGGTATGGAGGCGTGGCCGAGCGGTTGAAGGCAGCGGTCTTGAAAACCGCAGAGGGTGAAAGCCCTCCGTAGGTTCGAATCCTACCGCCTCCGAGTTTTTGTTCTTGAGTTTGTTGGCTCTTTGACAGAGAAGAGTTGGAGAGATGGCCGAGAGGCTGAAGGCACAGGTTTGCTAAACCTGCATACTCGAAAGGGTATCGAGGGTTCGAATCCCTCTCTCTCCGCCACTTGTTGTTGTAGCAGCGCCGGAAGAAATGCTCCCTTAGCTCAGCTGGATAGAGCGTCGGACTACGAATCCGAAGGCCGGAGGTTCGAATCCTCCAGGGAGCGCCACTTCTTTCGAGCAGTTCTCCATGAGTGACGAAGCTTTCATGCAGCAGGCGTTATCGCTCGCGCGGGAAGCAGCGGAACTCGGAGAGGTCCCCGTAGGTGCGGTGGCAGTGCTGGACGGTGAAGTCGTTGGCACTGGTTTCAATCGCCGCGAAGTGGACCGCAATCCGCTCGCTCACGCGGAAATGTTGGCAATGGATGCCGCAGCCCGGAGAATCGGTGCCTGGCGGCTCTCGGGGGTCACCCTGTATGTGACGCTTGAGCCATGTGCCATGTGCGCCGGAGGTCTGGTGCAGTCTCGCGTGACACGACTCGTCTTCGGTGCATTCGATCCGAAGGCCGGTGCGGTGGGTTCGCTGTACAACCTGGTCGAAGAGCCTCGACACAATCACCGGCTCCAAGTCACGAGTGGTATCCTGGCGGACGAGAGCCGCCTGCTTTTGAAGACGTTCTTCGGGCGCTTGCGCGCGAAGAAACGTGACAATTGAATACTGGAGAGCTGGCCGAGTGGTCGAAGGCACCTGACTCGAAATCAGGCATACCGGTAACGGTATCGTAGGTTCGAATCCTACGCTCTCCGCTCCAGATTTTTGGAGAGGTGGCCGAGCGGTTGAAGGCGCACGCCTGGAACGCGTGTATATCTGAAAGGGTATCGTGGGTTCGAATCCCACCCTCTCCGTTGTTGTTTCCGCAGTACGTGGTTACATACTTTATGGTCGGGACAACGTGGGGGCGCGAACCCCGCCAGGTCCGGAAGGAAGCAACGGTAGCGTACTTCCGCGTGTGTCCCGGCCGTCTTTTTGAAGAGCCGGTGTCCTGTCAAAGGGCACCGGCTCTTCGCCTTTGCGGGCTGGCCGCTCCCCTCCCCTACTCGCGGGAGAGAATCGTCTCGCGGCCCACCTTCCGGACGATGTGGAAGCCGCCGGCCTGGAGCTCGTCGAGCGCGCGGTCCTCGAAGGTGACGGCGCGGTTGAACGTCTTGTCCCGTAGCGCGCGCTGGAATGCGCCGTCGTGGGGCCAGTCACAGGTGAGCCAGGGAATCCGCTTCCCCAGGTAGAAGAAGCCGCCCGAGCCCCACAGCCCCTCGTTGACGATGAGCAGCCCCCGCGCGTTGCCCCGGGTGGCGGCGACAATCGCCCGGAGCTGGTCCGCCCGCAGGTCTCCGGAGGGGAAGAAGGCCGCTGCCCCCAGGCTGGCGACCAGCGCGAGTCCCGCCAGGGCCCACCGCCCCGTTGGCCGGGCAAGCTGGACAAGGCCCGCCGCCACGGGTGGCGCCGCGGCCAGCACCCCCAGCACCAGGCCGGGATAGAGGAAGCGCTCCTCCTTGTGCGCGGTGGCCAGGAGCACGCCGGTGTACACGGCGGCGCACCACAGCGGCAGGGACACGGCGCGGCGTCGGCGAAGCGCGGCGATTCCCACGGGCACGGCGGCCCAGGCCCAGAGGGGCACCGCGGTGAACAGCGGCTTCACGTAGAAGCTCGGGGCGTCAGCGCCGAACTGGGCCGCGGCCTTCCCAGAGAAGACGTTGAAGCGGACATAGGCGAAGAAGGAGTGGAACGGCGAGCCCCACGTCACCCAGTCCAGCGCGCCGAGCGCTACCGCCACGCCCACTCCGCCCGCGCAGGTGAAGGCGAGCAGTCGCCACTGCCGCGCCGCCGCCAGCCACACCAGCGCCGCCAGGACGAAGATGGACGACGGGTAACGGGCCACCACCGCCAGCCCCAGGGCCAGGCCGCCCACGAGCCCCGCCCTCGCGAGCCGCGCGCTGCGGTCCAGCGCCTCCACGGCGACGATGAGCAGCGAGGCGGAGATGGACTCGGCCAGGGTGCGCCCCGCGAAGACGAGCACCGGGCCGTAGAGCCCCACGAGCAACGTCGACAGCAGGCCACCCGCGGTCCCCGCTCGGCGCTGGGCGAAGCGGTACGCGGCCCAGAGACTCCAGGCGTGCAAGGCCACCTGCGGAAGGGCCACCACGACGCGGTAGGCCCGCGGGTGGGTGATGCCCAGCAGGTCCGCCAGCTTGAGGAAGCCGGCCAGGACACCGGGCACGGCCCAGTTGCGGAGGCCCTCACGCCACTCCCACGCCAGGACGCCGTAGCCGTGGACGCGCCACCAGGCGGGCTCCAGGGATTGGTACACCTCATCCGGGTGGATGCGGCCCAGTTGCACCACCGCGAGGAGGCCAGGCAGCAGCGCCACGGCCCCCAGAAGCCAGCGCATCCAGTTCCGGGCCGGCGCCTCTGGCGGCGTGAGCTCGGGCTCCAGCGAGGTGGGCGCGGGTGTCGGGTTGGCGTCAGTGGGCGTGGCGAGGAGGGGGGCGGACACGGGCGCGGCCGACTCTTCCCGCCCGCGTTCCCGGACGCAAGGTGTGAAGCGCTCGGTTGCCCGCCCCAGGTCCGAGCCTGACGGGGAGTGGAATCCCACCTCGTGGGAGGGCAACGACATGGATACTTCACGCCGCCGTGTTTAGATGACGCCCCCCATGAGCTACCTCGTTCTCGCCCGGAAATGGCGCCCACAGAAGTTCGACGACATGACCGGACAGGAGCACGTCGTCCGGACGGTCGCGAACGCCATCAAGATGGACCGGGTCGCGCACGCGTACCTGTTCTGTGGCCCTCGTGGCGTGGGCAAGACGACGGCCGCGCGCCTGCTCGCCAAGGCGCTCAACTGTGAGAAGGGCCCCACCGCCCAGCCTTGTGGCGAGTGCCGTGCCTGCACGGAGATTGCCGCCGGCACCAGCGTGGACGTCGCGGAAATCGACGGTGCCTCCAACAACGGCGTCGAGAACGTCCGCGAGATTCGCGAGAACGCGAAGTACCTGCCCCAGCGGGACCGGCACAAAATCTACATCATCGACGAGGTCCACATGCTGTCGGGAGCGGCGTTCAACGCGCTGCTCAAGACGCTGGAGGAGCCGCCCGGGCACGTGAAGTTCATCTTCGCGACCACCGAGGCGCACAAGCTCCCGGACACCATCCTGTCGCGGTGCCAGCGCCACAACTTCCGTCGGATTCCGGCGGCGCGGATGCTTCAGCGGCTCCAGGAAATCTGCAAGGCGGAGGGCGCTGGTATCTCCGACCGCTCGCTGTCGCTGGTCGTACGCCAGTCCGAAGGTGGCATGCGCGATGCGCTGAGCCTCCTGGACCAGGTGCTCGCCTCGTGCGGCGCCAACCCCTCCGACGAGGAAGTGGCCGACGCGCTGGGCGCCATCGACCGGACGCTGGTGCAGGACTTCGCCGATGCGCTCGTCCACAAGGACGCGAAGCGGGTGCTGGAGCGCGTGGAAGAAGTCTTCAACCGCGGCCTGGACTTGAAGCGCCTGGCCGAGGAGCTGGCCTTCCAACTGCGGCACCTCTTCGTCACCAAGACGCTGGGCAAGGCGCCCGACGAGCTGGCCGAGTCCGAGCAGAAGGCGCTGATGGCGTTGGCCCAGGACGCGGAGGCCGCGCAGCTCACGCGCCTCTTCGACGTGGTGCACGGCTGCATCTGGGACGTGTCGCGCGCGGCCCAGCCTCGGCTGGCCCTGGAGATGGCGCTGCTCAAGGCCATCCAGTTGTCGCCGGGGGGTTCCATTCCCGAGCTGCTTGCCCGCGTGGACAAGCTCGCCGCGGGGATGGGTGAAGGTTCCGCGAAGTCGAACGCTGGAGCGCCGGGAGGTCGCTCCAGTCCCGCGAACTTTCGCGCCTGAAGGACGACACGACGCCTCCGTGATGCAGGCCGCGGCCCCGGCCCCACGTCCGTGGGAAGCCAGGGGTGCGCCTGAAGGACTGACGCCCGCGCGCGTCGCCGAGCCACCGGCGCCGATGGCGGCCGTGCGCCAGGAAGAACCGCCGCGCATGGGCCACGCGGGAGCCATGCCCCCGGCCGAGCCGCCGCCGCCCGGGCCCCACATGGAGGGCCTGTCACCGTCAGCGGACCGGCCCCTGTCGTTCCTCCGCAACGGTGGGGGCGCCGCACCGTCCCCGCAGGGCTACCAGGCCACTCAGGGAGTCCCCACCGGCCCGGTGCTGGATGGACTGTCACCTTCCGCCGCGCGCCCGCTCTCGTTCCTCCGCAACGGTGGCTCGGCCCAGGCGCCCACGGCCCCGACGTCCCTGCCCTCCGTGCCTCCCGCGGGCGCCACGCCGCTGTCGCGCACCACCGAGCCCGCGCCGTCGGTCCGCGTCACCAACATCCGCCGACCCGAGCCCGTCGCGCCGCCGGAATCGCCGCCCTACGCGGAGGAAGAGGACGCGCGCTACTACCCCGAGGAGAACTCCCCTGAAGGCTGTGCCTCCGGTGAGTGCCTCCCCGAAGTCGCCGCCGCGCCTCCGCCTCCCGCGCCAGCGCCCGAGCCCGTCATCCACCACGAGCCCGAGCCCGAGCCGCCGCCGCCCACCCGCTCCCGGGACAACCCCAATCTGCCCCTCATCGAGCGTTGGCGGGCCGCCGTGGAGACGGTGAAGGCCTCCCATCCCCGGCAGGGCGCGGCGCTCTCCAACGGGCGCCTGCTGTCCATGAAGAATGGCGAAATCGTCCTCGGCTTCCTGCCCGTGGCCGGCTTCCACCGCATGGCCGTCAACGCCACCGCGGGCAAGGCCGCCGTGGACAAGGCCCTGGCCGAGCACTTCGGCCGCCCGGTGAAGCTCACCGTCCAGGATGCGTCTCCGGACGACCCCCGGCTGGGTCCCAGCCTGGCCGAGCAGGACGCGCAGACTCGCGCCACCCACGAGAAGAACACGGACAGCAAGGTCCGCGGTCACCCCGCCGTCCGGGCGGTGCTCAAGTTCCTGGGGGGCGAAATCGAACACATCCAGGTCTACGAGCCCGAGCGCCCCGGGGCCGTGCCAGCGGCCGACACTCCCGACGACAGCGCCTGACAACCGCCTCGCGCAACGGTAGGGTGGCGCCCCATTCCACGCCGGGGCGGGGCCACGTCCATGGCACCCGCTCCCACGAGCACCGAGGAAGCATATGCCTGGCGTCGACCTGAACTACTTCATCCGGCAGGCGAACAAGCTGACGGAGAAGATTGAAGAGCGGAAGCAGCAGCTGGCGGATGAGAGCGTGGAGGCCAAGGCCGGTGACGGCCGCGTCACCGTCGTCGCCAATGGCATCCAGGAGATCCGCAGCATCAAGATCGACAAGGAAGCCATCGACCCCAACGACACGTCGATGCTCGAGGACCTCATCACCGCCGCGGTGAACGCCGCCCTGGCGAGCAGCCGGCAGCACATGCAGCGCGAGCTCGCGAAAATCTCCGGCGGCGTCAAAATCCCCGGCGTTACCTGATACCGGATGACCCCCGATCCGCTGAATCGACTCGTCGCCCAGTTGGCGAAGCTGCCGGGCATTGGCGAGAAGACCGCGCAGCGCCTCGCGTTCCACATCCTGCGGGCGCCGGGTGAGTACGCCGCGGAGCTGTCGCAGGCCATCCACGAGGTGAAGGAGAAGGTGCACCTGTGCGTGCGCTGCTTCTCCCTCACCGACGCGGAGACCTGCAACTTCTGCCGGGACACGCGGCGCGACGAGCGCGTCCTGTGCGTGGTGGAGACGTTCGCCGACCTGATGGCGCTGGAGCGCACCCGTGAGTTCAAGGGCCGCTACCACGTCCTGCACGGCGTGCTGTCTCCCCTGGAGGGCGTGGGCCCCGACCAGCTCCGCATCCGCGAGCTGCTGGAGCGCCTCAACGACAGCCGGGTGGAGGAGCTCATCCTCGCCACCAACCCGGACGTCGAGGGCGAAGCCACCGCGCTCTACCTGACCCGCCTGCTCAAGCCCATGGGCCTGCGTGTCACCCGCATCGCCCAGGGCCTGCCCATGGGCGGCGACCTGGAGTTCGCCGACCAGGCCACGCTCGCCAAGGCACTCTCCGCCCGCCGCGACCTGTAGGCCCCTCACGGTGGCGGCGCGAGCCACCTCGCGCCGCTACTGCGTCACCCGCCACGAGAAGGGCATCACCACCGTGACCTCCTGGTCCCGGTGGGGCGGGAAGCGAAGGCGCTCCGCCTGGGCCTCCAGGCAGCGACCCACGCCCGACGAAGCCAGCGGTCCCCGCGTCCCCGCCCGCACCTTGCCCGACGAGACGATGGTGAGCTGCACCTGCACCTCGCCCTGGCTCGAAGGCAGGTCCGCCTTGTAGCGCTCGAAGCACGTGGTGATGCGCGCCCGTCCCCGCGAGACGACACGCTGCACGTCGTCGATGCCCAGCGTCACCCGCTTCTGCGACGACGCCTTCTTCGACCGCACAGGGGCAGGGTCCGCCACCTCTTCATCCGCCTCCGGCGCGGCATCGGTCGCAGCTCCCGCGAGCCCGGCTTCGACCGGCTCCGGCGGCGCCTGCTCCGGCGCGGCCACGGCGCCCCCCGCCCCATTCGTCACGGACTCCGTCGGCGAGCCGGCCTGAGCGGCGGCCTCCACCGGTGGTGCCACGGCCTCCACGATGGGCGCCGTCGCCGGGACCAGCGACACCGAGGCAGGCGTCGTCACCCACTGCCGGTATCCAACGATGCCCGCCGCCGCCAGCAACAAGCCGCCCGCCAATCCCACCGCCAGCGTGCGCCAGCGTCGGCCTCCTGCCGTGGTGGCGGGCTCCGGTGACGCCGGCCCGCGGGAAGCCGCGCCATGGGCGGGCACGCCCGGCGAAGACGGCCGCATGGACATGCCGGGCCGCTGCGCGGACGTGGCGTCACCGTCCCGGGCAAGCACGCCATACAGATTCGTCCCCTGCGGCTCCGCGCCCTGCGCCTGCGCCCCTTCCGCGGCGCTTCCGTACGTCGCGGTGAGCGTGGCCAACGTGGGGATGCGCGAGCGCTCGGTGAAGCGCTCCTCGCCGAAGTGGCCCTTCAAGAAGGCGCCGAGCGGCATCGCGCCCGAGCCGCTGAGGTGCTCCGAGAGGAACGTCTCCAGCGCGTCCGCGAACGCCTCCGCCGTGGGGTAGCGGTCCTCCGGCTTGAAGGCCATGGCCTTGAGGAGGATGGCCTCCAGCTCCTCGGGCAGGTCCGGCCGCAGCTCGCGCGGCGGCTTGAGCTCGCCCTGCAGCAGCGCGTTGAGCACCGCCAGGTCGTTCTCCCGGGAGAAGGGCCGCACATGCGTGAGCGCCTCGTACAGGCTCACGCCCAGCGCGAAGACGTCCGCGCGGCGGTCCACCTCCTTGCCGCGCGCCTGCTCCGGCGCCATGTACATGTACTTGCCCTTCACCACGCCGGTGCGCGTGTTGACGAGCCGCGACTCCGCCTTGGCGATGCCGAAGTCCAGCACCTTCACCTGCCCCTGGTACGTCAGGTACAGGTTCGACGGAGAGATGTCGCGGTGGACGACGTTGAGCGGCTGTCCGGCCTCGTTGGTGAACTCGTGCGCGAAGTGCAGCCCGCGCGCCGCGTCGATGAGGACGCGCAGCACCACGGGGAGCGGCACGTAGTGGCGCTTGCGCCCGGCCAGCCGCAGCGTCGTGGAGAAGTCCTCGCCCGCGAGGTACTCCATGCAGATGTAGTAGCAGCCCTCGGCGAAGCCCAGCTCCTGAATCTGGACGATGTTGGGGTGGGCCAGCTTCGCCGCCAGCCGCGCCTCGTCCCGGAACATCTCCACGAAGTCGGGGTTGTTCGTCAGGTGCGGCAGCATCCGCTTGATGACGACGTTGCGCTCGAAGCCGTCGGCGCCCAGCAGCTTGGCGAGGAAGATTTCCGCCATGCCGCCTTCGGCCAGCTTCCGCACGAGCACGTACGGGCCATAGGGCTGCAGCAGGGGAACAAGGCCCGCGTCCGGCACAGGCAGGGTCGTCTGGGGGGGGGACATCCTCACGGCCCTCGCTGTTTCAGGGTGCGCACCGTATGGACCGCCGGGGCACCAGGACGCGTCATCTTAAACACCAATACGGGCGGCGAGCCCACCGGCGCCACCCAGGTGTTGAACCGGTGTTTGCCATCCAGCGCCACCGGGCGTCCATTGATGGACAGGCGGGCGTCCACAGGCGCGACACCGGCCGCGCGCACCCTCGCGCCCGCCGCCTGTCCGTTGCGCGGTGTGGACACCATGAGCACCGGCACCGAGTTGTCGTAGACCAGCTCCAGCTTGTTCATCCGTCCCCCCTTGAGCTGTGCACCCGTGGCGGAAAGCGGCGTGACGGACCAGAGGTAGCTGCCCTCGCGCAGCGCGCCCGCGTCCAGCGCGGCGCGAGTCTCCGTCACGGTGCGCTCGGCCACCGGCGTATCCAATGCCCCCGCGCGGTACACCGCCACACGGTAGCGCGTCGCGGAGCTCTCCGCGGCATAGGTGAAGGTCACCGCCGGGGGCTTGTCCTGGTAGAAGATGGTCGTCTTCTCCGGCCCCTCGGGCACCACGTTGCGCACCCGCGCCAGCGAGCGCACCGCGCGCTCCGGCGCGAACGACGCGCTGCCCGACACCTGCGTCCCATCCTCGCGGCGCACCCGCCAGTGGAGCCTGCCGCGCGCCGGCGCCGGCACATTGATGAAGGGACGGTACACCGTGCCCGACAGCACCGGCCGCGTGAAGGCCGCGTCCTCCGCGACCTCCACCGTGGCCTCGCCCGCCCCTTCCCAGGTGATGGCCACCTCCCGCAGCCCTGGATGGAACACCTCCGCGCCGTTGACGACGCCCAGGGCCAGTGGCGCGGGCTCGAGCGGCTCCACGCGTGGCGCCTGCGCGGAGGACGCATCCACCGTGGCGCGCTCACCCGCTCGCAGCGCCTGCCGGGCGTCTCCGCGCACCAGCGTCACCTCTCCGGTGAGGGCATCCACCCGATAGCCCGCGGCCGTGCGGCGCACCGCCAGCCGCGCCTCGCCGCCGCCCTCCACCCGCAGCCCTGGCAGCACCAGCCGGCTGGTGCGCCCCCGCGCGAGCTGCAGGTTCAGCCAGCCCCTCAACAAGTCGAAGCGCGCCTCGTCCGTGGCGCCGCCCTGCTCCGCCGACGTCAGCACCAGCTCCGCGTCCGAGCCCAGGGACGCCACCGTGGCCGAGCCCTCCAGCGCGAGCACCGCGGAGCCTCCACGCCGGGTGCGCACGCTGCCTCCCGGCGACAGCACCTCGCCCTGCTTCGCCACCGGACGCCAGGCCAACGCCCCCTTGGCCCGCACCTCCGCGCGCCCCGTCCCCAGCCGCACCGTCACCGGAATCGGCGCCAGCTCCAGGACCCGCGCCCCGCGAGCCACCAGCTCCGTCCGGCCGGACGTCGCCTCCACCGTCTCGCCTTCGGATGCGCGCAGCGTCTTGCCGTCACGGCCCACGAACTCGATGGCGCCCAGCCGCACCTCCACGCTGCCCGCGTCCTCGGCCACCTGCACGCGCACTTCACTGGGTTCATCCGCCCCCACGCGCGTGAGGCCGAAGGGCGTGCGGATGGTCAACGCCACCTTCGCGCCCTGGCCCGGGCGCTTCTCACCCGCGGGCACGCGCGACAGCAGGATGCCGCGCTCCACCTGGAGCACGATGCCTCCCGATTCCGCGCCCAGCGCGAAGCGCGCATCCGGCCCCACCTCCACGGAGCGGCCATCCGGGAAACGCACCGTGGCCGCGCCCCCCGAGGCCGTCTCCACCGCGTCGCCTCCGTACAGGGGGCCTTCCTGGGCGGGCCCCTGCTTGCCACCTCGCTCCAGGCGCACGTCGCCGCGCAAGCCCTCCAGGCGTCCCAGCACCTCGCCCGCGCCCGCATCAACCACCTCCGAGGGCCCCGGAGGCGGCGCCACGGCGTCATCATCACACCCCGCGACGAGGAGCAGCAGGACCAGGAACCAACGACACGGGGCACTCACCGTTTCCCCCTCGGGAAGAGGTCGACATTCAGGATGGTCCGCTCACCCTCGCGCAGGGTGATGACCTTCGTCTGGGACAGATGCCCTCGCGCGGAGAGGGTGATGCGGTAGGTGCCACCTCGCACCTGGACATTGAAGGCCCCCTTCGAATCCGTGCGCGCGCGCACCCGGGCCTTCGTGATGCGCAGGGTCGCCGCCAACGGCTTGCCCCCTCGCACGCTGCGGACCTGTCCCACCAGCGTGGCCCGCGTCCCCTTCTTCTCCGTCGCCAGGGGCACCGACAGCGTGGACTCCTGCCCGGCGATGACCACCGCGGCTTCATCCGCGGACCGGAAGCCCGAAGACGCCACCGCGACAGCCACGGGCCCTGGAGCCAGGTCCCTCACCACCGCCTGCCCCGTCAGGTCCGTGCGCACCTGCGCCGTGCCCACCGACACGCGAATGTCCGGCAGCGGCACGCCCGTCCGCGCATCCACCACCGTCACCCGCAGCGCGCCCGTGGGCGGCGGCAGCGGCGCGGCCCGGACCTCCAGCTCCGCGCGCAGGCCCTCCTCCACCGTGGCCGTCGCCTCCGCGGACGCGTACCCCTCCGCCGTCACCCGCGCGGACACCAGCCCGGGCGACAGGGACGCCACCTCGACGAGCCCTTGCGCGTCCGCCACGTGCGCCTCGCCCTCCACCACCACCCGCGCCCCGGGCAGCGGCGCGCCCGTCCGCGCGTCCAGCACGTGAAACCGCACGCTCCCGGGCACCACCACCACCGGTGCGGGCACCTGCCGCGCCACCCGGGCACCGTCATGCCACGCCAGCTCCAGCGCCGCGCCCATCCGCCGCAGCCGCTGCCGGGACTGCGTCCCATCCCCCAGCGTCACCGTGTCCTGCACGTGCTGGAAGTCCAGCACCAGCGTGCCCGTCCAGCGCTCCGCGCGCCGCATCGGCACCCGCAGCGCGGCCCCCGCGGAGAACCCCGTCGCCTCCGCTCGGGCGCCCGTGGCGTCGCGCACCGACAGCGAGACGGGCAGCTCACCGCGCGCCTCCAGCCGCAGCCCCAGCATCAGTGGAAAGCGCACCGAGCCCCCCACCACCGCCGCATGCCGCACGCCCCGGAGGAGCACCGGCTCGGTCGAGTCACTGAAGTGGGGAAGCTGCGAGAAGCCGTAGCCCGCGCCCAGCTCCGCGCGCACCGGGCCCAGGAAGAAGCGCGCCCGAGGGCCCGCCGAGGCCCGCCACAGGCTGCCCCCGGTGA
>NZ_JAAIYB010000016.1 GCF_010894475.1 Myxococcus vastator | reverse complement strand
CCGCTGGGGCGCGGAGGCCTTCGCCGCCGCCGTCCCGGGCTTGCGGCCCAGCAGGGTGAGCTGCCGGTCCATCAAGTCGAGCTGGTGCCGGACGATGTCCTCGAGCTCCTGGCTCCGGCCGCCGCGGGTCCGGGGCGCCAGGTCCACCTCCGGGACTTCGGGGAGGCCCACGGGCTCGGGCGCCTGGGCCTGGACGGTGGGGGCGGCCTCCTCTTGCGCGCGGTGCTCGTGGATGAAGCGGGCGAGCCGGTCCACGGTGTTGACCTTCTCGTAGATCTCCAGGACCGTGAGCGATACCTGGAAGCGTGCGTTGAGCTCCTGGATGACCTCCAGGAGGATCAACGAGTCCGCGCCCATGTCGGCGAAGGGCAGGTGGGGATCGACGTTCTCCGGCGCCTGCTTGAGGCAGTACGCGACCTCGCGCAGCACCAGGGCCTGGATGCGGGACACCGCGTCGTTGCTGGACGTCTCGTTGCTCATGTCAGTTCCCATGGGGACTCAAGGAAGGTTACGGGTCGCCCAGCAGCGCGAGCTGCTGGCGCATCACGTGGAGCTGCCGGTCGATGACGGCCTGGAGCGACGGCTCCGCCTCGCCGGGCGCGAGCGGCTCGCTCCGCTCCGGGACGGCCGCGCCCGACTCCGCGCTGCTCGCCGTCCAGTACCGCTTGTTCTCCAGACGCCTGGCCGGGAGCGACACCCGTCGAGGCGGCGCCGAGTGGCACAGCGGCGCGAAGTCCAGGTCCAGCCCCAGCTCATGCAGCGTCCCGACCGCGGCGAGCAGGCACTCCTCGCTGTCCCGGCCGCGGACCCCGCTGCTCACGGCGCTCACCCGCGCGCCGTGGTCCGCCGCGACGAGCGGGGACAGCACCCGGTCCGGGCCCACCTCCAGGAACACGCGCGCGCCCAGGCCGACGAGCGTCTCGGTCCCCGCGGCGAACTGCACGGGCTTCGCGATGTGCCGTCCCCAGTAGTCGCCGTCCAGGACGCCGGGGGCCACCACCGCGCCGTCGAGGTTCCCCACCACCGGGAACGTCCCGGCGTGGAGCGGGAGGCTCCGCGAACGCTCCGCCAGCCGGGCCGCGGCCTCGTCGAAGACGGGGGAGTGGAAGGCATGGCGTGTCCGTAGCGCGCGGAACCGCACGCGCTCCCGCTCCAGGCGCTGCTCCAGGCGCGCCACGGCCGGACGCTCCCCGCTGACCACGACGCGCTGCCTGCCATTGATGGCGGCGAGGTGGAGCGGCTCCCCCAGCTCCCGCAGCAGCGCCTCCAACGACGTGGCGTCGAGCGACACCGCCACCATGGCGCCGTCGTGTGGCACCGACTGCATCAGCCGCCCCCGCTCGTGGACCAGCGCCACGCCATCCGCGAGGGACAGCGAGCCCGCGACGGTGTGCGCCACCAGCTCTCCCAGGCTGTGTCCGATGGCGAAGTCCGGAGTCAGGCCCAGCGCGATCCACGTGCTCGCGAGCGCGTACTCGAACGCGAACAGGGAGAGCTGCGCCGCGTGGGTGTCGGACGTCAGGCGCTCATCGCCCCCGGCGGACGGCTCGTACACGAGGTGCGCCAGCGACACGCCCGCCTGCTCGCGAGCCAGCGCGTCGCAGCGGTCGAACGCGTCCCGGAACGGCGCGAGGGACGTGTACAGCGATTGGCCCATGCCAAGGAACTGCGAGCCCTGGCCGGTGAACATGAAGGCCACCTTCGGCCTCCCGCCCGGCTGGACGGGCAACGGCTCGGCGCGGGGCCGGACCTCGCGGAGGGCGCGGAGGGCCTCCTCGCGCGTCCTCACGACGACGGCGCGGCGGTGCGCCAGGTGCTCCCGGGCGACCATCAGCGTGTCGGAGACCGCCTCGAGCGGCCCCGTTGACGCGGCCAGGTGGGCCGCGAGCGCGAGCGCGTCCTCCTTCAGCCCTTGCGCGAAGTGGCTCGACAGCGGCAGCAGCACGGGGCGTCCGGACGCGGAGGCTTCACGCTCCCGGGCGGCGTGGCGCTCCAGCACGACATGGGCGTTGGACCCGCCGAAGCCGAACGAGCTGATGCCGACGTGGCGCCGGTCCGCCGGCAGGGGCTGCGCCTGCCCGGCGATCCTCAGCGCGCAGTCCTCCGCATGGAAGAAGGGCGCGTGCGGCGGCGCCACTGGATGGGGCGGCACCACGCCGTGCTCCAGGATGAGCATGCCCTTCAAGAGCCCGCAGAGGCCCGCCGCGGCCTCCGCGTGGCCGATGCTGGCCTTCGCGGAGCCCACGAAGCACGGCTCGCCTGGCGTCCCGCCGAAGACCTCCTGGAGCGCGTTCAGCTCGATGGCGTCCCCCAGCGACGTCCCCGTGCCGTGGGCCTCCACGTACGCGATGTCCGACGGCGACAGGCCCGCGCGCTCCAGCGCGGCGCGAATCACCCGGATTTGACTGGCGCCGTTGGGCGCCGCGATGCCGTTGCTGCGCCCGTCCTGGTTGATGGCCGTGGAGGCGATGAAGCACCGCACGGGCTGGTGCTCCAGCTCCGCCTCCGTCACCCGCCGCAGGACGGCCACCGCGACGCCCTCGGCGCGACCGTAGCCATCCGCGTCGGCGCTGAACGTCTTGCAGCGCCCGCTGGGGGACAGCATCTTCGCCTGGGAGAACGCGAGCGGAAGGTCGGCCGACAGGATGACGTTGACGCCGCCGACGATGGCCATGTCAATCTCCCCGCCGCGCAGCGACTGCATCGCGAAGTGCAGCGCGGTGAGTGACGACGAGCACGCCGTGTCGATGGCCAGGCTCGGGCCCTTCAAGTTGAGGAAGTAGGAGATGCGCCCGGCCAGCAGGTTGTGCGAGTTGCCGATGCCGAAGTAGCCGTCCACGTGCTGCTTCTGGCCGGAGTCCAGGCTCATGTAGTCCGAGCTGCCCACGCCGATGAACACGCCGACGTTCGCGCGCCGCAGCTCCTCCCGCGTGATGCCGCCGTCCTCCAGCGCGTCGTGCGTCACCTCCAGCAGCAGCCGCTGCTGGGGGTCCAGCTTGACGGCCTCTCGCGGGGACACGCTGAAGTAGTCGGCGTCGAAGCGGAACACGTCGTCCAGGTAGCCGGCGCGCAACGTGAGGATGCGCTTGCCCAGCAGGGGGTCCTTCGCGGCCTTCCACAGGTCCCCGCGCGACGCGTCCGGCTCCGCCGCCGCCACGCGCCCCTCCACCAGGAGCCGCCAGTAGTCGTCCAGGCTGGCGGCGCCTGGAAACCGTCCCGCCGCCCCAACGACGGCGACCTTGCTGTCCTCGGCCGATGCCATGCGCTGTCCCATCCCTTTCGTCCCTGGAAGGCCCCTGGGGGCGCCCGCGCCGAAGCCGCTGGCGCGGGTGCCCGTGTCACCTCACGCCGCGCGCTTCACCTCGCGGTCCTTCGCCGCCAGCATGTCGACGAAGCGCGCCCACTCCTCCACCGTGTCGTTCAGGAACGACTCCACCTCCGCGTAGCGGTCCGGCGTCAGCGCCTGGCGGACGATGAACCAGCTGTCCTCGGAGTGGTCGGTGTCGACGACGGCGCCGGACTCATCCTCGACGTGGATGCTGTGGTAGCCATCCGAGATGTCCGTCGGGCAGACGGCGAGGGTGTTGTCCGCCCACGGGCCGTAGTAGGGGATGAACGCCGTCTCGATGCCGGCGAGCACCACCGCCAGCCGCAGATGGTCGCTGAAGCTGTCGAGCAGCCGCTTGCGCACCGCGGCCGACTCCGGCGACGCCTCGTAGGAGGACCAGCTCTCCTCGGGGTGGCCCACGGCCGTCAGCGTGTCCACGAGCTGCCAGTAGTGGGAGAAGCCCGGGTGGCCGCAGAAGCCCGCCTTGCCCAGCGGCGTCGGCTTGTAGCCCAGCTCCTCCAGCACGTTGAGCTGGATGAGGAAGCGCGCCGCCATCTTCGCCTTCGCCCCCAGCCGGCGCTCGAGCGCGCCGGTGGTCTCCATCAGGCGGATGAGCCCGTCACCGAAGTGCTCCGCGAAGGCGTAGCGCACCTCCGAGTGCACCAGGCCCATGGACTTGAGCGTGAACTCCTTCCGGGCGAACGACGCGATGACCGGATGGTTGAACAGGCGCGAATCCTTGATGCCGCGCTCGAGCTTCCGGGTGAAGTCTTCGTTCTGCTGCCAGAGGTCCGCGTCGACGGACTCACGCACGATGCGGCGGGAAATCTCCCGCGGATTCTCGATGGGGAACTTCATCTCGGGCTCCTTGGCTGAATGGGCTGTCTGTGTTTCGGGGTGGGACTTCAGGCCGCCGGCGTCATGCTTCGTCGCTTCAGGTCCTCGCCCCAGCCGTCCCCCTGCAGCTCCGCGGGAATCCGGGGGGCCAGCGTCGCGTGGTATTCGGGGAGCTGGGACCAGTGCAGCGCCTGCTTGAAGTGGTGCGCGGCGTGGTAGCCCGCGTTCCACGTGAACCAGTTGTAGAAGCGCCCCGTGTGCGTCCTCGACGCGGTGTAGTCGTCGCCGTAGGGCAGCCCGCTGTGGTGCGCGTACGCGGACCACTTCAGCGCGTAGAGCATCAGCAGCATGGGCGCCACGAACACGATGAGCGCCGGGACGGGCCGGTAGGCGATGAGCCCCCCCAGGAGGGCCACCCCCAGCGCCAGCCAGGTGAGGAACTGCGCCCGGAGGCGCGGGTTCTTCTGGCCCAGCACGAAGCAGGACGGGTAGTGCCAGGCCAAGCAGCGGAGGGCGAACTCGTGGCGCCCCATCGTCGTGCCGTCGCGCCGGCGCCAGTTGAGCGTGTCCAGCTCGGGTTTGTCATAGCTGGCGTGGTGCCCGACGATGTGGTTGAGCGTGCCGCTGAACGGCGAGGAGCCCGTCTCCAGGAAGATGAGGACTTCGAGGATGCGATTGAGCGGCTGGTTCGAGAACGTCCGCACATGCATGTGATTGTGGTTGTAGGCCACCACCGACAGACAGAACGGCACCAGCGCGAACGCGCCCGCCGCCAGCCAGCCGATGCTGTCGACAAACAGGTAGAGCGAGAGCTGCGCGGCGAACGTCAAGACAATGAGGACCACCGCCCAGCCGTCGGCCGGGAAGGGGAGCAGCTTATTCCGCATGGGATGCCTCGTGAGCAGGTTCACTGAAGGCGGACCCGGAGGTCCGCCCAGGAAACAGCGGCCGGACTACCCGGCCACCTTCGCGCCGCTCCTCTTGTTCAACCTTCCCAGAAGGAAGCCGGCGAGCTCCCGGATGTTCGGGTAGCTGAAGAGGACGGAGGGGTCGACGGTCAGCGCGTACTCGTCCGACAGCGCGGCCCCCAGGTCGATGGCGTCGATGGAGCCCAGGCCCAGCATGGCGAACTCCACGTCACCCTGGAGCGACGCCACGGGCCTGGCGCACCGGCCGGAGATCCACTGGCGGATGAAGGCCTCCACCTCCGCGCGCCCCACCGGGGTTGGCGCCGCCACCACGTGCATGGCGGGTGGGGCCGCCACCACGGGCGCGGATGGCGCCGCCGCCGGCGCTGGCGCTGGCGGAGGTGCGGTGGGCGCGGCGGCCGTGGGCGTGAAGAGCGCGTCGAGCGACACGTCGGGCATCGCGGGGCCGTCTCCCCGGCGACCGAAGTCGCGGTCCAGCGCCTCACCGAAGGCCCGCAGCGCTTCGGCGCCTGGCAGCTCCGGGAACGCCCGCGTCGCCTGGGTGACCCGGGCCAGGGCTGCCTGGAGCCGCTCGTGCAGCCAGCGGCGCGTCGCCGCGTCAACGCCGCTTCCAGCCGCGGCGGCGTAGAGCACCAGGTCATCGACGTACTGGCCGAACCGCAGGCCCTGCCAGTCCTCCAGGGATGTGTCGCGCTCGCCCGGCCGGGCGGGCTGGAGCGCGGCGAGGACGGCGTCGTAGTGCGTCCGCACCGTGTCCTCGTCCAGGGACTCGCGCAGGAAGGCGCGCAGCACCGGGCGGCCGCGCAGCGCCGAGGTGCCGACGAAGTGGTGCAGCGTCTCCGTGGGCCCCTCGAAGATGCGGAAGATGCGGGCGTCGCGGAACAACTGCGGGATGAAGTTGGACTCGAGGTAGCCCCGTCCGCCCGCCAGTTGCATGGTGCGGTCCACGGTGGTCCACAGCACCTCCGTGGACACCGACTTGCACACCGCCAGCACCTCTGGCGCCACGTCCTGGCCCGCCTCGACCTTGCCCACGACGCGGTCGATGAGCGCTTCAATGGCGGCGATCTGGTGCATCGCCTCGCCCAGCACCGCGCGGGTGTAGGGGTTCTGGAGCAGGGGGCCCGTGGAGACGCGGCGGCCCTGGGCGTACTGGAGCATCAGCTGCACGCACAGCCGGGTGGCCCCCAGGCACACGGAGGCGATGGCGAGCCGTCCGTAGCACAGCGTGTCCTGCGCCACGGCCATGCCGTTGCCGGGCTCGCCGAGCAGCTGCCACGGCTCCACCGGGACGTCCTCCAGGTGGACGGTGTTCTGGATCATCCCCCTCAGGCCCATGGTGAGCGCCTCGGGGCCCTGGCGCACGCCCGGGCTGCCCTGCGGGATGGCGAACGCGGAGAAGCCCGCCGGCTGCCCGTTCGCGTCCACGTGCCGCGCGAAGACGTTCATCAGCCCGGCCCACGCCGCGGAGCCGCTCCAGATTTTCGTTCCGCTCAGCCGGTAGCCGTCACCGGAGGCCCGGGCCGTCGTCTCCAGGGCCTGGGGGTTGGACCCGGCGCCGGGCTCCGTCAGGGAGAAGGCCGCCAGCTCCCGGCCGCGCGCCAGCGCCGGCAGGTACCGGGCCTTGAGCTGCTCGCCGCCGAAGCGCAGCACCGGGCGCACGCCCAGCACGTTGTTGAGGCCCACGAACAGCGCCAGCGTCATGTCCTTGCTGCCGAGCAGCTCCATCACCCGGAGGAACTCGCGCGTGGTGAAGCCCAGGCCGCCGTGCGCCTCCGGGACGAGCATCCCCAGGAGGCCCTGGTTGCCGAAGTCGAGGATGACGTAGGGCGGCAGCGTGCGCCGCTCGTCGATGACGAACGAGTTCAGCCGCGTGGCGCAGTAGTCCCGCACCCAGGCGAGCTTCTCCGCCACCACGGGCCGGAGCGCCTTGGCGTCCCCGGGGACGGCGCGGAGGGGGGCGGCCTGCTGGGGAGGCTCCGGCCGCCAGTCGTGGAGGACCTCCAGCGTGCCGTCGAGGAACGCCTTGCGCACCTCGCCGCGCTGAATCTTCCCGCTGCTCGTCTTGGGAATCATCCCCGCGTTGACCAGCGCGATGTACGCGGGCGCGACCCCGTGCACCCGCAGCACCTCGCGGCGGATGCTCGCGGTGAGCTCCTCGAAGCGCGGCGCCACCTCCCGTCCCCGCGTCACGGCCTGGACGACGGCCAGCTTCTCGTCGTCGAAGCTGAACGCCGCGCCGCAGTGGACGCGCAGGTCGTCCGACAGCGCCTGGACCGTGTCCTCGAGGTCCTGGGGGTGGTGGTTGAAGCCGTTGACGATGATGAGCTCCTTGATGCGGCCGGTGATGTAGAGGCTGCCCTCGTGGACGAAGCCCAAATCACCGGTGCGCAGGAAGGGGCCCTCGCCGGTGTCGGTGGTGTACGCGTGGAAGGTGTCCGCCGTCGCCTGGGCCCGGTTCCAGTAGCCGCGCGTGACGCTGTCGCTCTTGAGCCAGACCTCGCCCACCCGCGCGTCGGGCTGGAGCGTCCAGGACTCCGGGTCGACGATGCGCACCGTCTGCTCGCGCTGGTCCAGCGCCATGCCCACCAGCGTCTGCACGCGCCGCTCGTCCCGCAGCTCGAACGTGGTGGGGGCCTTGCCGCGCGGCCCGCCCGCGACGAACAGCGTGGCCTCCGCCAGGCCGTAGCAGGGGAAGAACATCTCGCTCCGGAAGCCCGCGCGCTCGAACCGGCGCTGGAAGCGCTCCAGCGTGCTGGCCTTGATGGGCTCCGCGCCGTTGAAGGCGCTCTTCCATGACGACAGGTCCAGGGTGCCGATGACGGCGTCGTCCACCTTCTCGATGCAGATGTCGTAGGCGAAGTTGGGCCCGCCCGCGCAGGTGCCCCGGTACGTGGACACCGCCTGGAGCCACAGCGCCGGGTCGCGCACGAAGCTCTTGGGCGCCATCAGCACCGTGCGCGCCCCCAGCCCCAGCGACTGGAGGATCATCCCGATGAGGCCCATGTCGTGGTACAGCGGCAGCCACGTCACGATGACGCTGTCGCGCGTGTTGCCCATGGCCACGGCCGTCATGCGGTTGTTGTGGACGATGCTGCGGTGGGTGACCATTACCCCCTTGGGGTCCCCCGTCGAACCGGACGTGTACTGGAGGAAGGCCACGTCGTCCGGCAGGGGCGTGGGCAGCCCGGCGCCGGTGGGGTCGCCGCCGCCGTGCGCGGCGATCAGCTCTCCCATGACGAGCGCGGGGCAGTCCGGCTGCTGCGCGGCGTGGCTTGCGTCCCCGGCGCGCGCCACCAGCATCGCCTTCGGCTGGCAGTCCCGGGTGATGGCGCGCAGCTTCGCCCAGTCCTTGTCGCTCGCCGGCGGGTAGAGCGGGGCGGCGATGGCGCCCGCGGCGGCGCATGCCAGGAAGCCGACGATGTACTCCAGCCCGGAGCGCATGACGATGAGCACCCGCTCGCCTCGGAAGCCCTCGCGCTCCAGGTGGGCGGCCACGCCGAACACGGTGCGCGCCAGCTCACCGTAGGTGATGGGCTGCTCCGGTTGATCCCGGCCGCTCAGGTAGGTGAACGCGTTCTTCTGGGGCTGCACCTGCGCCCAGTGCCGCAGCGCGTGGACCAGCGTGGGAGAGAAACGGAGCGCGTCGGCGGAATCCGTCATGACCCCTTCGAGACTCATCCCTGCTGGATTTTCGATGACCCGTTGTTCTGGCTGCACGTGCGTCATGACTCCATGTGGGGCGGCGGCGCCGCCGCGCCCGGCGCGGGCACGGCGGCATCGTCGCGGTGGACGAGGAAAGGTCTGGAAGACCGCCGGGCTCCGGCGCGGGGCGTCAGCCCTTGGGCAGCTCGCCGATCTTCGCGAAGGACGCGGTGGCCATGGCCACCAGGCCCTTCGGAGACGTCACGGTCATCTCCGCGATGACGGCCTTGGAGCCGTCACGGATGACCTTCGCGGTGGCCACCAGGTCCTGCTGCTTCGCGGGCTGGAGGAGCCTCACGTTGATGTCCGACGTGACGACGATGGCCCCGCTGTGCGCGGCGGCCGTGAACCAGCCGGCCATGTCCAGCAGCGTCGCCAGGATGCCGCCATGCGTGTCCTGCATCCCATGGTCGAAGTCAGGCTTGCGCTTCCAGCGGCAGATGGCTTCGTTCTGGTCGTTGTATTCGAGCGTGACGCCCAGCAGCTTGTTGACCGGCGCTTCGGTGAACTGTGCAATCAGCAGGGCGTGGAGTGGGTTCGACATGTGTGATCTCCTTTGGGGAATGAGGCCCCCTCCGCCTATCACAGGCAGGGCATGCGCGTACCTGCAAATCTAGACGAACCAGAACACCCTGGGCGCCGGGGAAGGAGACTGGCCGGACGCACCGTGGGGTGCTCGTCAGGGCCACCGGCCTCGGGCGGTCCCCGGCGGATGCGCGTGCGCTCATCCCCTTGTCCCGCTGATTGAGTTGACGTCTGACCTCTCGATACATTCAGTCGCGGATGCTTATTTGTCAAGTAAATCCGGATATCAGTGGCTACGTATGGTTATTGCCTTGGAGCCGTCCGTGGGTGTTTTCGAGCGGGCGTAGTGATACCGCCCCGCCGTCCATCAGACCAGGGCCCGGTACGTGCGTTTTAGTCTGTCATTTTACATCACCTCCCGAGTCTTCCCGCCAAGCGGGCCTTGTCAGTTCGCGAGAACAAACGGCTCCGGGTGGGTTCTTCCCTGATGCGCCTGTCCGGATGTCTGGTCAACCCGCAGGGTCGCCGGGATAAATGTCATTGCGCGAGCGCGGCCGGACGCTTGATGTCTGCGAACCGCGGCGGGTGGTCCGGGAGGGGAAATCCGCCTGGGCGGCGTCGCATCCGCGCCACGGGGTCGGGCCCGGTGGCGCCCCCTGGCGCGTTGGGATTCAACCCGTCAGGTGGGCGGGGGGCCGGCACGGCGCACGTGCAACCGAAGCGGCCCTCTCCGGCTGGTGCTCCGCGCTCGCCAATCCCCCCAGGCGGTTCAAGGCGCCCGCGTCACCGTCACGGCAACAACCTTCTGGATGTCTCTCGCGCCGAAGCGCGGACTCCGGCGCTCCAGCGTGAGTCCTTCGACATGTCGGAGTTCACCCTCCTGCTGCCCTGTGACTGATTCCGGGAGCCAACCTCGAGCACCTCAGGTTTCTGAGTCTGCTCGTGGAAAACAGGGACATGGTTCAGCCGGCGACCCCGGGCTCCTCGAATGAATCGCTCCTGGCATCGTCATTGCTTCTGAAAGCGAGGTCGTCTCCAAAGAGGAGTGTTACGTGAACTCGGATCAACTGCGTCGGCTCTTCGCCCGAGCGCTGAGTGCGTCACTGGCGTCCCCGCTGCTGCTCACCGGTTGTGGCAGTGGGGGGATTTCCCTGGAAGGCTACACACCTCCCGCCTGCGATGGTGGAAGTCTGTCGGTCCAAGGGCTCTCTCCCGCGGCACAGACGGACTTCGTCGAGCTGCGGCTCGTCGCCGACCTGTACACCACGCCTCGACAGCAGACCCTCGCGTCCTCGGGGACGCCGTGTGAGAGCGCCACGCAGCCGGTGGCGTGCAACGCGGAGCTCGAGGCCCTCTCCTCCGAGGAGGGGTTTCGCTCCCTCTGCGAGCCAGACTGCTACGCGTACTACCTCGTGACGACGCGAGGGGATGTGGTGGAGGCCCACACCTCTGAGGAGGCGCTCCAGGCCTTCCTGGGCGGCATCGACACCGCTCAGGAGGCGCTGCTCCGGGTCTTCGCGGAGGGCTACAGCCTGAGCTGCACCGAGTTGGAGAAAGGCGCGGTGAAGGCCAACGCGGACGGGACCTTCAACGTCGTCGCCACGCAGGGGGTTGCGTGTGGAGAGGGCTCCAACCTGACGCAGTATCTGCTGGAGGTGACGCCCTCGGGCGAGGTGCGCGTGAAGCAGGCCCACATCCTTGAGCGGGGCACGAAGGGGTGCACCGTGGGGCGCAGGCCCGAGGGACTCCGCTCGGATGGCTCGGTGGCATGCGCGGATGCGCTGGGGCAGCACTTCGCGCTCATCGCCCACCTGGAGGAAGCTTCCATCACGGCCTTCTTGCGGCTGCGGGACGAGCTGGCGCTTCATGGTGCGGCGGTCGAGCTCCAGCAGGCGGCGCTGCGCAGCGCACTCGATGAGGTGGCTCACACGGAGGTGTGTGGACGACTGGCGCGTCGTCATGGCGCGACGCCTGAGCGCGCGGTGGTGGCGCCACTCCCACCCAGGCCGCTGCTCGAGGTGGCGCTGGACAACGCGGTGGAGGGCTGCGTGCGCGAGACGTACGGCGCGCTGCTGGCTCACCATCAGGCACTGCACGCGGAGGACGGCGAGGTACGCGAGGCGATGGTCCGTATCGCCGAGGATGAGACCCGGCACGCGGACCTGTCCTGGGCCATTGACCGTTGGACGGTAGAGCGACTGCCGTCCGCCGAACGGGCGGCGGTGCGCGCGGCACGTCAGCGGGCGGTGGAGGCGCTGCGTGCGGAGGTCTCCGCGCCGACCGATGGTGCGCTCCTGCGGACGCTGGGGCTGCCCGAGCCAAAGGTCGCTGTCGCGATGGTGGACCTGCTCTCGCGGGAGCTCTGGAATTGAGGTCCGGGCCTGCTCCTGTTCGTGGGCGAGCTCCTCCCTGCTCGAGGATCGCGAAGCTCGGTTTAAATCATGCCCGGCTCATATTCATCATCGGCAATGAACATGAAGCCGGTGAGCGCCGCCTGTTCAACGGCTTCCTTGATGCTCTTGTGAACGACAATCAGCATGATGTCCTCACGGAGGCGGCAGATCTTCTGGCCCTGTAGCTTGTCTTCGTCCAGGCACATTTCCTTGATTTGCAGAACGTTTCCACGGCCAGACATCACGACATCCGACTGGTCCAGGTCGAGCCCGTTCACGATGCCGACGACATTCGCCACCTTGTAGGGCAGCTTTTGCCCGGTAGGCTCGTAGACAACATCCGCATCAAAATACTGAACATTGTCTACCCCGAGCCCCGTGAGCAGCTCGATAAACCGCTGAGAAAACAGGAGGGCGCGAGAGGGGGCGTGGATGTCACACGGAGGGAACCCGGAGACATCCTTCGCCTTCTTGTCTACGGACAGGACGATTGAATAACCCTGTTGTACGTTGTCCAGGAGGAGCCCGTCATTCACCTGGATGTCTGGGCCTGAGATGATTTTTGATGTCGGGCCCGCCCAGGGTGGATCCGCCAGCATGATGTAGAAGTTCTTGCTTGCCATGGGTGGCTCTAGCGAAAGGTCATGTTCTTGACTGGGTCGCGAATACTATTTCGGAGTGTCGGAGTTCAACGGCATTGAGGGAAGCGGGCCAGACTGCGCGTCCGATAGGCTTGCGGTGTCATGTCGTGCCAGCGACGAAAGGCACGAAAGAACGACGCCTGCTCGGCGAAGCCGAGGAGATATGCAACCTCGGCGAGGGTCAGCTCCGGCTGCCTCATGTAGCCCTCCGCCAGCGCCTTGCGTGTGTCGTCGAGCAGCTCTTGAAAGCCAAGTCCGAAACCCTGGAGACGCCGCTGCAGCGTGCGCTCGCCGAGTCCCAAGGCCTGGGCGACCCTGCCCAGCGTCGGCGCACCCTGCTGGAGGTGCGCTCGGATGACAGCGCGTACCGAGGTGAGCAGCTTCGGAGCATCGTCGGGCATCGGCAGGGCGCGCTCGAGGACGCCGCGAAAATAGCTCTCCATCTCCGCGTCCGCTTTGCGCACGCCCAGGGTGGAGACAGCCGGCTCCAAGATCAGCTCGGCGAAGGTCGCGCCGGTCGTCACTGCGGCGCCGAGTGTCTCCTCATAGAGTGCGCGCTCCCGTGCTGGCATCCGCGCTCTGCGGCTGAACATCGCACGCACGGGGATGGGGGCGTCGCTCAGCAGGGAGAGCAGGCGGACGGCGACGAGCAGGGTGTAGTCGGAGATGAGCTGGCTGCCGAGGCGCGGGTCATCTCGCTGTTCGCGGAGGTGTAGGCCGGTGGCCGCGAGGGCCGTCTGGTAGGTCGCGGTGCGGTTGGTCAGCCTTTGAAAGCGGGCGTGACACGCCATCGCGACGCCGATGTTCGGCATGGTCTTGCAGGCGAGGCCCACGACACCGAGGCTCTTGGCGTCGTATGCACGCACGGCCGCGACGACGAACTCGGCATAGCGGGGCTTCTCGAACATCAGCTCCATGTGCTTGTACGTCGACGCGCCGCTGACGCACGCGTCAGGCTCGAGCAGCACCTGTCGGCTCCAGCCGAGCTGGCTTGCCAGTTCGTCCTCGGTAGCACCGAACCGGAGTGACGTTTCGAACGCCGGGATGACGTTGCACGCGGCGATGTCGCCCTCGGACAGTGGTTTGGCGGCCTGCGACATTGTTGGCGGCTCCCATGGGTCCGCATCATCTCCGCATGAAATGCCTGAGTGCGCTCTTCTTTGTTGTGTGCGGTGTGGTTGGCTGCGGGCACGTACCTCTCACGCCCGAGCAGACGTCGCGGTTGGCGGCGCCCGTGGCCAGCCATGGTGAGTTGATCTCCGTTGGAACGGTGACGCCCGAGGGGAGCACCGCCCCTGTGTTTCGCTACGAGCGACGCGTCGTCGAGCGCCCGAACGGCGAGCGCGTCTCGACGCACATCACCTTCGCCGACAATACGCCGGTCGTGCTGCAGCAGGCGACGCAAGCGGGTGACGGTCGCCTCATTGCGTTCGATGAGGTGCACGGTCAACGCGGCGAAGCACACCACTTCGATGGCGGCGAGCGCCGCGGGGCAGACCTCGTCGTCGGCCCGACGCTGTTTCGGTTCGTACGCACGCACCTGCGTGAGCTGCGCGCCGGTCAGGCCGTCCCCCTGGAGTTCTGGGACCGAGGCCGCACCTACGGCTTCGAGCTGACCTTGCACGGCGACACCGTGCGGATGCGTGCGACGAGCTTCTTCGTCGCGCTGGCGATTGCACCCATGGCGCTTCGACTCGGCCCGGATGACCAGGTCGTGGCGTTTCGCGGGCGCGTGCCACCGCTGCACGAAGGTGACGCCACCGACGCCGACGTGACCTACGTGCACCTCGCACCGTTCCGCTAGGACCGAACCCCGAGACACCTCGGTGGATGAAGCGGATGGGGAGGCGCTCGGGGTGACGGCTCCGCGGTGGTGACTGGCGCCATCTGCCTGGTGACTGCGGTCACCGGCCCAACCCCTCACATGGGGGCGTCGAAGCCATCGCAGCCATGTGAAATCAGCATGTTACGTCGCGTGCCCAAGGTGGCATGGGCGCTGCAGTGAGACAGCGCATGGGCGGGACAGACTCGCCGCAGCAATCCTCCTTCGCTGTCAAAACCAGGTGATCCCATGATCGGCAAGGCCAAGACCCGCTCCTTCTCCCCCAAGCGTCCGGACGCTGCGCAGCCCTCTCCCGCGACGCCGAAGCCGCCGCCCTCGGCGGGGCCGGTTCCGGACAAGGGCGGGCGCGTCTCCCAGGGCCCGTCGAGCCAGTCCACGCGGCCTTCCGGCCCGGTGGATTCGTTCCAGCCCTCAGGCGGGCCCTCTCGGCCCTCCAACCCGGCGGCGGCGCCCCAGTCCGGCGCGCCTGGACGGACCTCCGGCCGGGAGGCGGCGCTCCAGGCCGTGACGGACTACGGCCCCGCGGCGCTCCAAGCCGCGGGCGCCTTCGGCCCGGCGGCGGCGCTCCCGCCGATGGGTGGCTTCGGTCCTGGGGCCGCGCTCCCGCCGATGGACAGCTTCGGTCCGGCGGCGGCGGCCCCGCAGATGGGCGGCTTCGGTCCGGCGGCGGCGCTCCCGCCGATGGGCGCCTTCGGTCCTGGGGCGGCGCTCCCGCCGGTGGGCGGCTTCGGTCCGGGGGCCGCGCTCGCGCCGATGGGCGGCTTCGGTCCGGGGGCGGCGCTCCCGCCGATGGGCGGCTTCGGTCCGATGTCGCCGCTCCAGGCTGGTGGCGTGCCCATGGGCCACGCCAACCCGATGGACGGGTTCGGAATGGGCGCCATGCCCCACCCGCAGTCCTTCAACGCGCCGATGTTGCCGGGGGCGCAGGGGCCGGTCAGCCAGCCCGCCACCTTCGCGCCCCGCGGGATGCCCAAGAACCTGGAGAACCTCAAGCCCGCGCCCGAGGACTCCGGCTCCGGCGTCCCCAGCGCCAAGGACAAGCGCCCGGCTGGAGACAAGCGGACGGCGGCGCAGATCGTCGATGACTCCCCCGCGCTGAAGAACCTGGGCCGCCAGAAGGACATCAAGTTCAAGGAGCTGTGCAAGCAGACGGGCATCGACCCCAAGCTCGACCTGAAGGACGCGAAGCAGAACCCGGACGCCGTCTACCGGCTGGCCAAGGTGCTGGAGTTCATCGACAGCGCGAAGGCTTCCACGGGCGACGACCGGTCGAACAAGGTCAAGAATGGCAAGGGCGACGGCAACATCGAGGGCATCACCAAGGATGGCGATGCGCGGCACGGCACCGAGGCCGGCATGGTGAAGGACTTCGCGGAGAAGGGGTACTCCTTCCTGGGGGAGCACCAGTTGCCGACCACGAAGGACACCCACGTCAAGGCGGACGGAAGCAACAAGGACAACTTCCAGTGGTTCGCGGGTGAGGCGGGCAAGCACCTGTGGTTCCTGCCGGGCGTCAGCAATGTCCTGACGGGCATTGGCAACTCGGAGGGCGGCGTCAAGGGCGTCTTCGAGGGCGCCGCGAAGGGCTACCTCAACACCGTGAAGGGCGCCGCGGAGGGGGTCCTCGGGGCTGTCACCACGGGCCGCATCAACCCGGCCTCCATGATCTTCGGAGGCGCCATGGGCGCGCTGGCGAACACGGAGGCCGCGCCGCAGCCGGTGAAGGACATCGCCAGCATGCTCTGAGTCCGTGGCGTGGCCTTGCGCCAGCAGCTCCCGGCTTGAAGACGTCCCTCGGAGCCCCCTTCCAACGGGCAAGCTCCGGGGGACGTCCGCTTGGGGCTCAGGACAACGTCGCGCGGGTGGCGCGTCCCCACTGCCGAACAGGTCACCGCGCGGCACCCTGTGGCCGGGGCGCGCGCGTGGCTCAAGGGGTGCGTCCGGGCGCTATCGCAGGGAGTCCTGGACGCGGAGCTCGAGCGGGGGTGGCGCGTGAAGCTGAACGTGCTCGCCCGAGCGCGGATGCAGGAAGGTGAGCGACTCCGCGTGCAGCAGATAGCCGCCGTCTCCGGGCAGGCCGGGGTGCTCCTCCAGCGGCAGGCCGCCCACGGCGAAGAGCGGGTCCCCCACGAGCGGGTGGCCGATGAAGGCGAGGTGGATGCGGATCTGCTCGGAGCGCCCCGTGTGGATGTCCACCTCGAAGAGGGTGTGCTCGGAGCGCCGCTCCAGCACCCGGGCCGTGCTGTGTGAGGGCTTGCCCCGCGCACTGGCACCATGGACTTCACCCAGCAGCGGATGGGGCACCAGTCCGATGGGCGCGCGGATGTCGTAGGCCTCCTGGGCGGCGAGCCCCTGGGAGAGCGCGCGGTAGCGCTTGTGCACGCGGCCCTCACGCCAATCGCTCGCCAGGCGCGCGGCTGCGTCGCGGGTGCGAGTGAAGAGCACGAGGCCCGACGTCGCGCGTCCCAGGCGGTGCATGGGGACCGCTTCGGGCCATCGTGCCTGGACGAAGGAGAGCAGGGTGTTCTTCAGAAAGCCTCCCGAGGGCAGGGTCGGCAGTCCGCTCGGCTTCACCACGACGACCAGCTCCGCGTCCTCGTACACGAGCTCGAAGGACTGCGGCGTGTCCGCCTCTTCCCACGGCGGGCGGTGCCAGCACAGCCACTGCCCCGGCCTCAGCGGCTCCGAGCCGTCGGCGGTGACGTCGTCGAGTCGCACCTCGCCCCGAGCGAAGCGGGCCCGCCACTCCTCCTCCGAGGAGTGACGATACTTGTCCGTCAGATGGGCGAGCGCGCTGCTGCCCGGTCGGCGCCCGAGCTTCTCGCGATACACATAGCCGTCGTTGAGCAGCACTCGCGCACCCTACACCACGAGGGACTGACCCGCGCGTGGCCCTGCTGACCGCGCGGGAGCAAGCCGCTACGGCCTGCGCTTCGGAGGGGGAGTGGCGGCAGCGGCAGCGGCGGCGGCTTCGCGCAGCTTGTCCTTCTTGCTCTTGCGCCGACCCTTCACACCGCCGTTCGGATCCAGGGGCGGCGGGGTCGGCGAGACCTTTTCCGTCGGCTCGAAGCCCGGCACCTGCTCACGCGGGAGGCCGAGCTGGTGGCGTTTCTCGATGAGTCGGAAGTGGGCTTCGGTGTCCGCGCTGACGAAGCTGATCGCCACGCCCTTGTCGCCCGCCCGCCCCGTGCGGCCGATGCGATGCACGTAGTCCACGGTCGAGCGGGGCAAGTCGTAGTTCACGACCGCCGGCAGCTGCGCGATGTCCAGGCCGCGAGCGGCGACGTCCGTGGCCACGAGCACGCGCACGCGCTTCGCCTTGAAGTCCGCGAGCGCCTTCGTGCGCGCGCCCTGGCTGAGCTCCCCATGCAATGACGTCGCGGCGATGCCGGCGCGGTTCAGCTTCAGCGCGACATGGTCCGCCGTGTAGCGGCTGGCCACGAACGTGAGCACATGGCTCCATGCGTGGGTTTCCAGCAGGTGCCGCAGCAGCATCGTGCGCCGGGGCACATCCACCTGGAGGGCCCGCTGGAGGATGAACTCCGTCGAGGGCAGCTCCCCGTCATCGACGTCGATGCGCGTGGGCTCGTGCAGCAGCTGCTCCGCGAACTTCCGCACCTCGGGCGGGAAGGTGGCGGAGAACAACAGGCTCTGTCGGCGCCCGGGCAGCAGCGCCAGCAGGCTGTTGAGCTCATCGGCGAAGCCCAGCGAGAACAGCCGGTCGGCCTCGTCGAGCACCAGCGTCTCCACCTCGTCCAGCCGGAGCGCGTTCTGATGCACCAGGTCCAGCGCGCGGCCGGGCGTGGCCACGACGATGTCCGCGCCGCCCCGCAGCGCCAGCATCTGCGGGTTGGCGGAGACGCCACCGACCGCGAGGCAGGTCTTCAGCGGCTTCTTCAGGTGTTGGCCGTACCGCTCGATGGAATCGACGATCTGCGCGGCGAGCTCCCGCGTGGGCACCAGGATGAAGGCCCGCACCGGTCGGACCGACCCTCCGGGCCGCGCCCGCAAGGCCTCCAGGATGGGCAGCAGGAACGCGGCGGTCTTCCCCGAGCCCGTCTTCGCCGAAGCCCAGACGTCGCCACCTCGCAGGACCACGGGGATGGCCGCGCGCTGCACTGGCGTGGGTTCGTCGTATCCGAGTCCCGCCAAGGCGCGGGTGAGCGCGTCCGACAGGCCGAGCGAAGCGAATGTCATGGGAAGGAAGCCTTGGGTGACGCGAGGACGCGGAAGCCTACCCTGTCCGGGACGTCCGCCCTCGGCATTCCTGCCCCCTCCCCATCCAGGCGAGGTGTCGCCCGGACCCGGTGGGGGGCGGGGGGCGTGGACTCGCCCCGTCGCGGGACGGCCCGACGTGGTACGAGCATGCGCATGACGATATCCACCCTCCCTGAGCGTCCGCGTGCCGTCCTCGTCGGTGTCCAGCTTCCGGGCGTCTCCGACGAAGAGCACGCCGCGGACTTCGCGGAGCTGCGCCGGCTGGTTCACACGCTGGGGTATGACACGGTGGCGACCGTGTCCCAGAAGCGGACGCGGCTGGCCACGGGCACGGTGCTCGGGACGGGCAAGCTCAAGGAGCTGGCGGCCCTCACCGGCGGCTCCGGCGTGATTGCGTCCGGGGCGAGCGACCGAATGTCGAAGGCCCGTGAGAAGTGGGAGGCCGCCGCCAACACGGAGGCCGCCCCCGAGGAGGAGGAGGCCGGCGACGTGGAGCCGGAGGACGCGCTGCTGCCCCCGCCTTCGGAAGAAGACGACACGGCGGGGCCCCGGCCCACCGTGGTGGTCGTGGACCACGAGCTGTCGCCCAGCCAGCTGCGCAACCTGGAGAAGGCCACCGGCGCGATGGTGCTGGACCGCGCGGGCGTGATTGTCGACATCTTCCACCGGCACGCGAAGAGCCACGAAGCGCGGATGCAGGTGGAGATCGCCAGGCTCAACTACCTGGCCCCCCGGCTGCGCGAATCCACCGGAGGCCGCGAGCGGCAGCAGGGGCGTGGCGCGGGTGACTCCGCGGTGGAGCTGGACCGCCGCAAGATTCGCGACCGGCTGGCGGAGCTGCGCGAGGGCCTGGCGGCCATCCAGAAGGACCAGGACCACCGCCGCTACGCGCGAAGGGACCAGCTGCGGGTGGCGCTGGTGGGCTACACGAACGCGGGCAAGTCCTCGCTGATGCGTGCGTTGACGGGCAGCACGGTGCTGGTCGCGGACCAGCTCTTCGCCACGCTCGACACCACGGTGCGCGCGATGCAGCCGGAGACCCGTCCGCGCATCCTGGTCTCCGACACGGTGGGCTTCATCCAGAAGCTGCCGCACGACCTGGTCGCGTCCTTCCGCTCCACGCTGGACGAGGCCCTGGAAGCGTCACTGCTGCTCTACGTGGTGGATGCGTCGGACCCCACGTGGGCCGCGCAGCTGGAGGTCACCCGCACGGTGCTCCGGGAAATCGGCGCGGACGCCGTACCGAGCAAGCTGCTCTTCAACAAGGCGGACCGGCTGGACGCGGCGGCGAAGGAAGCGCTGCTCGCGAAGCACCCGGACGCCCTGATGCTCTCCGCGCACCTGCCGGACGACGTGGCGATGCTGCGCAAGAACATCATCGCCTTCTTCGAGTCCTCGATGGTGGAGGCGGACCTGGTGATTCCCTACGCCCGGCAGGGGCGCATCGGCGAGGTGTACGAGCACACCACGGTGGTGTCCCAGTCCCACGACGAGAGCGGCAGCCGGCTGCGCGTGCGGGGGCTGCCAGGGGCCATCGCGAAGCTCACCCAGACGTTCCAGGAGTAGGTCTTCCCCGGGGGCCGCCCCCGTTGGCGGATGGCCCCCCTTTTGCGAGCTGCGGGCGCTGACGCGCCTGGGTCGGGAATTCCTACCGCTGAAGCCCCTGCTGAATCTCCTCAGCACCCGGCTTCCACATCACCTTCCAGCGCGCCTCGGGAAGCCGCGGTCAGTCGAACGGGCTCCGCGCATAGCGCCGCGTGCTCGCCTACCGGCACGCACCGCCGCCCCCGTTCGGGATGATCTCGTCACCGCACGCGGTTCGCGCCGCTCATGACGATCCCAAACCTCCTCAGAGCTTCGTTCATCTCCGCGCTCGTCATTGGCACCGCCGCTCCGGCGCTCGCCGCCCCGGCCACTCCGCCCGCTCCCGTGGCGGAGGTTGGTCCGGACGGAGTGGGGATGCTGTTCCCCTCCGAGCCCTCCGGCAGCAGCTTCCACCTCAGCGACGGCGACCCCACCGACTCCGAGCCATTCTTCGACATGGAAGGCGACGAGGCCACGCCTGGCCTCGAAGCCGGCGTCCCCTACTGGTCGACCACCGGCCACCGCGTCACGTACGCGAGCGGCAAGCCCGCCGGAAAGACGGTGCGGCTGCACCTCCGTCCCGGCGGCGGCGAGCAGTCCTTCACCTGGCGTGACGGCGCCCTCGAGAACGGCTTCATCGGCAGCCCCGACGATCTCCTGAACTTCGAGGCCACCGTCTACGTGCGCGCCCACGAGGACAACGGCACGCACCACTCCATGTCCTGGAAGATGCGCGGCGGCCAGCACACGAAGCCCCAGGTGGCGCGCTCGAGCTGCGTCGGCATGGACGTCCCGTTCGGCGGCGTCTCGCCCCAGGCCTACCGCGAGCTCGACCACCCGACCTACGACCACCTCTCGCTCACGCCCTCCTTCGACTACCAGTTGCAGGAAGGCCGCTGGCTCGGCGTGAAGGTGGTCTCGTATCTGGTCGAAGGCGGCACCCGGAACCTGCTGTTCCTCGACACCAACCCCTTCGACGCCTCCGGCACGCCGCGTAACGAGTTCCGCCTCTTCACCGAATGGCACGACCGCGACGGCGAGAACACCGGTCACTACGATCGGGCGGCCACGTGGGCCGGCTGGGAGACGACGTTCCGCGTGGACGGCTGGCGGCGGGTCGACTTCGCCTACCCCTCGGCACGCGAGATCGTGCCGCCGACCCCGTAAGCGCCCTGGCGCTACGCGCGCTCGCGGTCGCGGGGCTGCTCGCCCCAGCGGATCGCGAGCGCGACGCGTCCGGCAGACGGAGAAGCGATCGATTCGCGATATGCGCTCGGCAGAGGAGTGACAAAACCATCAACGCTCATGCTGCGGAAAGCCATCGGTGATTTCGTGATGCGCGCGATGAAGGGCTTGAGCGAGGCATTGCCGGGGATGTTAGCGCCGGCCGAAACTCCCCTTCACTGCGTCGAGCTCATTTCCGACCAGGGCCGCATCCCCACGGGCTTCGGTTCTTCCCCTTGCTGAGTTCGCTGCGCTTGAAGCCGAGCTGACGTGGGCACTCGCGCGCACGGTACCGTGGCGACGAGCGACTACTGCTGCGTCGCGAGGTGCTGCTCGAGTCGCGCGAGCGTCTGATTGCCGCCTTCGACTGCGTACTTTGCCGCCTGCTCGCGCGCTTCGACGGTGGGCATCGTGTGCTGCAACGTGACGCGCGTCTGTCCCGCCTCATCCTCGAAGGTGACGACCGCCTTGAACATCACCTCGCCCTCCTTCGAGCCGTGATCCCATTCAAGCCGCTCGTTGGGGACGACCTTCGTGTAGACGATGTGGTTCGGGAAGTCGGTACCATCCGGCCCGTGCATGGTGAACTTCCACGCGCCACCCGGACGCACATCCTTGCTCACCGTCGTCGTGCGGAAGCCGTTCGGCCCCCACCAGTTGGAGATCATCTTCGCGTCGGTGAACGCCTGAAAGACCAGCGCGCGTGGGGCGCTGATCAGCCGCGAGATTTGCAACTGCCGCTTCGCGAGTTCGTTGAGGTCGATCGCTGCGTTCATGTGTGTGCTCCTCGTTTGGGCTTCTTCGGAGTTGGAACCTTGCGGGCGCGCGCCGGGCGCTTCTGCCCCTGGAGGTCGGCGAGGTAGTCCTCGAGCCGGTCGAAGCTGCCCTCCCAGAATTCGCGGTAGTGCTCGAGCCAGGCGTTCGCGTCTTTCAGCGGCTTCGGCGCGAGTCGGCAGGGGCGCCACTGCGCTTCGCGGCTCCGCGTAATCAGCCCTGCGCGCTCAAGCACCTTGAGGTGCTTCGTCACGGCAGGGAGGCTCATTTCGAAAGGCTGCGCGAGCTCCGTGACGGAGGTTTCACCCTTCGCGAGCCGCGCGAGGATCGCGCGCCGGGTCGGGTCGGCGAGTGCGGCAAAGGTGGCGCTGAGCGGGTCGATCGACATGGCGTAATTAACCAGGTGGGAAAATAACCACTTGGTTAATCAAGTGCAAGCGCGGGCGCGCGAATCGCGTTGAACGGCGCGCGAGGATGGCATCAGGGCGTCGGCGATGTGGAAACGGGAACGTCCCGGATAGTGTGCGGAAGTGGGACCGCCTGGCGACCCATGGCGGCGAGCGTCGCCGAGCGCAGGCAAGCCTTCGGCTCGACACCGCAGCGCTGTCGCGGCAAGACGCGCGATTGGGATTGGACTCCCGCTGGCCCTGTGCGCCTCGGCCCCGCCCCCTACCCAGGCAGTGCAGGGAGTGAAGCGCTCGGCTCAATCCTTTCACGCGTCATCTGCGTTGACACTCGCGTCCGGGGGAGGTGAGGGCGTGGGCTCCTGCGCGAGGCCCGCCAGGGGCGGCACGGCACAAAGGAGGAAGCGGGCGGAAAGGTGGCGCATGGAGGACTTCGGGCTCCACCTGCGGCGCGGCCCCGCCAATGACATAGACGCGCGCAGCATCGCCCACCTCCGCCCAGACCCTGAAATCGGAGGGGCCGTGAGGAGGATGTCAGGGGCGGATCGTTATGTATTTCGAAGCGCTTTTTATTCGCACCGGTGTGCCCGGGAAGAGGGGTCTGCATGGCCGCGACCAAACTGGGGCTGTACGAGCTGCTCGCGCCGCAGTTCGCCATTCCCTTCCCCGACTTCATCGATGAGTACCTCTCCGTCCTCGGGGTGGACTCGCTCCAGGCCACCTATGACGACACGGCCGTCGTCTACACCGGCACGCTCAGCCTCATGGGCGACGCCGGGGCCCTCCCCAAGCGCGAGCACCGCGCGCCCTCTGGCGAAGTCTTCACCTGGGACGCGCTCACCATTCCCTTCCGGCTCACCGTGCCGCGCAACACGGCCTCGCAGGACCTGCAGGCCGCCGTCGACGAGGTCGACGCCGCGGGCCAGGACCTCATCGCCGCCAACCTGGAGCCAGCGCTCGTCCGTGATGGGCGGACGATGCGCAACCTGAACAGCCTGGTGGACCGGCTCGGGCCGGTGCCCACGCAGGGCGCGCCGCTGGCGGCCGGGGCCACCACCGACGCGCTGGGGACCGCGTTCCGGCTGGAGTTGATGATGCCGGAGCTGTCCTTCCACCTGGGCAAGGCCTGGAAGCCCGGCGTGTACCAGGACCACCGCATCCTCATCGACCCGGCCAACCCGGACGGGGACGTGCGCTTCGTCCTCCCCAGGGTGGTGTTCGAGTACCAGCAGGACCAGGGCTACGCGACGGCCCCCCGCTTCCGCATGAAGTCCTGGGGCAGCGGCGGCTTCGACGCTCCCGCGGACCTGGGGGTGGGCGAGCTCATCCGCATGGAGCCGCCCATCGCCATGCACGAGAGCGGGCGCTTCGCCTTCGGCGTGGACCAGGTGCTGCTGGACCTGAGCCAGGACTCCACGCCCCCGCAAATCCTGGAGTACTTCGGCACCGACGAGGCCTGGACGGGCCTGTTCATCAAGGCCATCCGCGTCTACTACACCGACGAAGCCAAGCAGTGGGGCTTCACCTTCGGCGTCGACAACGCGCTCATCTCCTTCCAGGGCGAGGTCTCCTTCGACGCCTTCGTGGACGTGGTGCTCCAGGCCGACTTCCGCATGTCGGTGCTGCTGCTGGACGGCGCCACCTCCATCGACTACCAGCCCGGCATCCAGGCCGACTCGGAGGCCGAGTGCGTCTCCGGCAACGCGGTGGTGCCCGAGGACGCCTACATCCAGGTGTCCGCCCTGGGCGGGGTGCCCGGCTTCACCGTGTCCATCTCCTATGCGGGCGCGCCGCTGCCGTGGGACGCCGCGAAGGGGCGCGCCCAGCTCACCGGCGCTCCGCCGAAGACGGGCGAGCTGGTGGTGGCGATGACGGACTCGTCCAAGCCCGCGCCCCGTACTCGCTATCAGAAGACGGCCCTGGTGCTGACGCCGTCCTCGCAGCAGCCGCAGCTGCCCGCCCCGGGCACGCCGGTGAAGCACACGGCGATGTGGGACCCGGACGCCATTCCCCCGGACGTCACCGTCACCTTCGTGCCGGCCACCACCGGCATCACCGAGACGCTCACCGTCTCCGCGCCCCGGCACAATCTCCTCCGGGATGGCGTCACCGTCACCGTCACCGACAAGGCGACGAACAAGCCGGTCATCGGCCCGCGGAAGTACTACGTCCCCACCATCCCCATCGACGTGCCCGAGGGCGCCGAGTACGACGTGGAGCTGGCGCTGGCGCAGGTGGACTCGAAGCGGGAGTACTTCCACCTCCTCTACGACTACGACCGGCCCTTCGAGGATGAGTACCCGGGCATCGTCCCCGCCTACGTGGGCGGCTTCGGCGCGTCACCGCCGGACAAGGTGGATCCGTTCTTCATGGGCAGCAAGGTGCCCACGCCGGCCTGGCCCCTGCCGTCCGCGGGCGCCGCGGCGGGCTCGCCCCCGTCCCCCGGCCAGACGGGCCCAGAGGCCCTGCGGGCCTGGCTGTGGCACCGAGTGCCCGAGCTGAACGGCAAGCGGACCGTCTCCGTGGACGGCTACGCCAGCACCGAGGGCCACTCCTGGACCGAGACGCACAACTTCAAGCTCTCCATGCGAAGGCTGGCCGTCGCCTACGCGGCGGTGGACGACTACAACGCGAAGCACCCCGGCGCCCCGGTGGAGATCGCCAACCGCAAGGTGCTCCAGCCACCGGCAGGGGACGTGGACACGGTGGCGCATGGCGAGCTGCTGGCCAAGGCGGGCCAGAAGCTGCACGGCGGCTCGGACACGGAGACGGACCCCGCCGTCTACCCGCCCGGGGAGATGAGCGGAAAGGGCCGCGAAGGCAACATCCACGACCGCGTGGTGCTGCTGCGCGCCGACGGGGTGGGCGGGGCTTCCGCCGCCACGGCGACAGGCACCCTCAAGCGCGACGCGTCCCAGCCCATCATCGTCCCACCGCCCAAGGAGCCGCCGCCCTATCCGCCGTCCAACGCGCCGCCTGACGTGTTCCGCCGCATGAGCGTGCGCGTGCGCGTGGAGCGCAACACCCTCATCCTGGCCCAGGTCGAGGGCGAGCTGGACTTCGAGACCACGCTGGAGCGCAAGGTCCGCGAGCAGCAGATCCAGGGCGACAACGCGCCCCAGAAGCCGCTCTTCAACAACCCCGGCGACGGCATCACCGAGTTCACCTTCGCCTATACGTACGACCCATCCACGCACTACCGCACGGAGAGCCTGCGCATCCACGCCGCGCAGGAGGACCTGGACGGCGTGCTGCCGCCCATCGTCCTGGAGCCGAACGAGGCGGGCTACCGGTGGAAGAACATGCTGGGGGCGATGATGCTGCTGTCGCCCATCCTGTCCAAGGCGACGGGCACGGCGGAGCTGGACCAGCCCGAGGACTGGGCGGGCATGGCCGTCTCGTGGGGCGTGCCGGCGCTGCTGGGGGGACTGGACGTCATCCAGACGAAGCAGCTCACCCTCTACGGCGGTGAGCTGAAGGCCCGCCAGTACGCGCCGCCGGGGCAGGACGTCCACTTCTCCGACGCCGCGGTGCTGTTCGACTACGCGGTGGACTTCGGCGTCGACTTCAAGGTCGTGAAGGTGAAGTCCAGCAAGCCGCTGCGCGTGCGCTACAAAGCGGTGGGCTTCAACCTCCACGTGCCGCTGAACGGTGACGCCTGGCAGTACCAGCCCATCTTCGATCCGTCCAAGGGCTACGAGCTGAACCTGGACGACCCGAGCCTCTTCGAGGTGGACGGGCTCCTGGGAGACCTCATCAAGGTGCTGGGTGCGCGGGTGGCCCGCTACAACCCGCTCACCCTCGAGGTGGACCTGGGGCTCAACATCGACCTGGGCGTCGTCACCGTGGACGAGCTCAAGGTGAAGTGGCCCATCGCCGACCCGGGGCCGGGGCTGCCCAGCATCCTCCCCGCCGGGGTGAAGGTGGACGTGCCGGGCACGCTGAAGGGCAACGGCCGGCTGCACCTGCTGGACAACGGCTTCGAGGGCTCGCTGGACGTCACCCTGGTGCCGCTCAAGGTGCGAATCGCCGCCAGCCTGGGTGTGCAGCAGGTGCCGGCGACCGCGCCGCCCGCCGAGCGCGTCACCGCTGTCTTCGTCGGGCTCACCGTGGAGTTCCCCTCGCCCATCATCCTGGGCGCCACCGGCCTGGGCATCTACGGGTTTCAGGGCCTGTTCGCCATGCACTACAAGCGGCTGGAGGAGCCGCGCCAGCCGGGAGACCCGGTGGGCCCGGCGCTCCGCTGGCTGGAGAAGGCCGAGGGCGAGCCGGCCCGGCTGGTCAACTCCAGCAACGCGCCGCTCTGGGGGACGGAGAAGGACCGGTGGAGCTTCGGGGTGGGCGCCATCCTCGGCACGCTGGACGGGGGCTTCCTCACCAACCTGCGCGGCATGTTCATGCTGGAGCTGCCCGGGCCCCGCATCCTCATCGCCGTGAAGATGACGGTCATCTCCCAGCTGCCGGGGGACCTGAAGGGCAACGTCACCACGGGCCTGCTGGGCGTGCTCGACCTGGACTTCAACCTGGGGCAGATCACCCTGGGCGTCATCATCGACTTCTCGGTGAAGGAGTTGATCCAGATCAAGCTGCCCATCGAGCTGTTCTTCAGTTGGAACAAGCCGGACCAGTGGCACCTGTACGTCGGCACCATCCAGCAGCCGGCCAAGGCGGAGATCCTCGGCATCATCCGCGGTGGCGGCTACTTCATGATCGCCGGGGACGAGATTCCCGGCTTCCCGGTGGGTGGCGGGGATGAAATCACGCTGGAAGGTGTCGCCGTGGCGGCGGGCATCTTCGCCAGCATGGTGTGGGGCTCCAAGTCGATTGGCCTCTACCTGGAGCTGTCCGCCCGCGCCGACGTGGGCTTCTCGTTCGACCCGTTCTTCATGGTGGGCCTGTTCCGCCTGACGGGCGAGCTGAACCTGTGGATCATCAGCATCTCCGCGTCCGCCGCGCTCACCATCAAGGCGCCCCCCGCGTGGTTCCGCGGCGAGGTGTGCGGCAAGGTGCATCTGCTGTTCTTCGAGATTGAAGGCTGCGTGGACGTGGAGTTCGGCGGCTCGGAGCCGAACACCCAGGGCTTCCCGGACTTCCTCAACGGCGTGTACCTGCAGAGCTTCGCGCCCGTCATCACGGCGGGGCAGGGTGGCGAGCGGCCCATCGACGCCAGCCTGGGCAACGCGGTGCGGGGCGTGCCTTCGGGCAACACCGACGGCGACGAGCCCCCGGCCGGCTCCGAGGGGAGCATGCCGGTGGTGCCCATCGACAGCATCCCGGTGCTGCAGATGCTGTGCGCTCCGCGGGTGGGCGCCACCGACGAGGTGTGGATGGACGCGGCCAACCAGGCCCCCGTCCCGCGCGAGCCGACCGCCACCTTCACCGAGGCCCTGCCCATCTCCCCCGCGCTCCACGCGAAGGACGGCTACCTCACGCTGGGCTCGCTCAAGTGCCGCTTCCGCCTCACGCGCCTGTCGCTGTGGCGCCGCAAGGCGGGCACGGCCGACGCCTTCGTGGCGGAGAGCTACGGCGGGGAGGCGCCGCCCGCGGTGTGGCGTTTCGAGAAGCAGGCCCGCAACGACAAGCCCGACAAGCGGGTGGACCTGGCGCTGGGCAGCCGCACGCCGTCGCCCACGCCGCGCGCCCTGGAGCGCTCCACGGAGCTGGAGACGCTGGTGGAGTCGAGCTGGGAGTCCACCTGCACGCCCGCCGCGCCGCCCGCGTGCGTGCTGTGGACCCTCTGCGACAAGCCGCTGGGCCCCTCCGGCAAGGGATGGGATTTGGAGGGCACGCCGCTGCCGGACCCGCCGGGCACGGAGCGCGAGACGCCTCCGCCCACGGGGATGTACGTGGGCGAGCTCATTCTCACCCCGGAGGAGCAGGTCATCGCCACCGTGGCCGAGGAGTCCGGGGACCCGTTCCCCGCGCCCGCCAAGGTCGTTGGCCGGGTGCCTCAGTCGGAGCGCGAGGTGGCGCGCCTGCGCTGTGCCCGGGGCCTGCAGCTGCCGCGCCTGTTCGACAAGACGGCGCACGCGCCATCCACGTTCCCCAAGCCGCCTGCGTACAACCAGGTGATGCTGGCGCTCCAGCAGAAGCTGTGGGTCAACCTGCACACGGGGCTGGCCAACCAGGTCCGCCTGCTGCTGCTGGCGGACGCCAGCTGGAGCCAAGGCGTCTTCGAGGTGCGCCAGTTGGACAACAAGGGCGTGCTGCTGAAGACCACCGCGCTCAACCTGGCCGCGCCCCAGGTGCTGGCCAGCGCCGCGGACCTGCCGGCCCAGTGGAGGGACCCGGCGCTGCCGTGGGCCCAGGAGGTCACCCCCGTCTACGACTTCTTCACGAGCGGCAAGCCCGAGTTCGCCTTCATGAGCCGGCTGCTGCTCACCCTCAAGCCGGAGTCGCGCTGCGCCATCGTCCAGCTGCGCTGCAAGCCGGTGCTGTCCGTCACGCAGAAGGAGTACACGCTGGTGGTGGGCGCGGTGGAGGTCTGCTCGCTGGCCGAGGAGCAGCGCTTCAAGTTCGAGTCCTCCAAGAAGGAGACGAAGAAGGAGACCCTCCAGGACTACGTGGAGGAGGGCGAGGCGGTGGCGCTGCTCACCCCTGGCTCCGAGTACCGCCTGGACGTGGAGTACGAGGCCAACGGTGTCTCCACCATCGAGGTGGGCCCCGGCATCGAGCCGTACGAGCAGGTGACGGACCTGACGGCCTACAAGCGCTCGTTCTTCTTCCGCACCGACTCGCACCTGCCCAGCCGGCTGGACCCCTATGTCATGGGGCTCAACCCGGACACGGGCGACGCGTTCCACTTCTACGGCGAGCCGGTGATGGTGGTGTTCAACGACGTCTCCACCCTCCCCATGCTGGCCGCGTACAACGCGAAGCTGCAGTACCGCCTCCGCGGAGCGGACGGCCGGGCGGTGATGCCGCCGCTGCAGGACGAGGGAGGCAACCCCTTCCCGCAGCCCCAGGACCCGGAGACGTCCGTCGACGTGGACATCGCGCCGTTCTCGGGTGAGAAGGCCGCGGACTTCGGCTCGCCCTACTACGACACGCTGCTGGAGACGCTGCCCGACCTGCCGTGCATCAACGCGTCCGGCACCAGCAAGACGCAGACGTACGTGAAGCTCGCCGCGCAGTTGGCGCCGCTGATGGGCTACACCTTCGAGCTGCTGCCGGTGGCCATCGACGAGGGCACGCCGGTGCAGCTCAAGCCGGTGGAGGGAGCCCAGGGCGAGCTGCCCTTCTTCCGGCGCTCGTTCAAGACGGGCCGGTACGCGGACCTGCACGCCTTCGCCGAGGACGTGCGCGGCGCGCGGGTGCGGCACAAGGTGCTGGGCTCCGCCATCCACCTGCCGGGAGTGTCCGGCGCGCGCACGGAGGAGGAGGTCCTCGGCGCGCTGATGGCGGCCGGAGAGCAGGCCCTGCCGGCGCCCGGGGAGAACACCCTCACCGTCTACTGGGTGGGGGACCAACCGCACGCGGTGCTCATCGACACGGTGGAGCCGCACTGGCGCACCCGCCAGGAGCCGGAGCTCGTCCCGGTGCAGGACGCGGACGACTACACGTATGACCCGAACTTCAAGCGGGTGGAGCTGCGCACCCGGCCGGCCCTGGCGCTGACGTCCCCGAGCGGCCACATCCAGCGCTTCATCCACACGACGGGCGGCGCGCGCACGGTGGCCTTCTTCGACCCGGCGATGCTGCCCCCGCAGGGACAGCCTGGTTCCACCTTCACCCTGCGGCTCAACCGCCCCGCCAGCAGCCTGTACGCGGACCTGCTGCCGCAGGACGGCGCGGACCTGCTCACCCTTCAGCTCACCGCCACCCCACCGTGGGAGGACGACCTTGATTACTGATTCCACGCGGGAGGAGCGTCATGGCTAGAACCGTCTGGTCCCGGGGCCTGATGCTGCACGCCGGCCCCCTGAGCGAAGCGGACCGTCAGGGCCGCCAGGAGCTGGTCAAGCAGCGCCTCCACATCACGTACCCCACCGGGCCTTCGGTGGCGCTGCGGTGGATGTCGCGGCCGATGCTCGGTTTTCCGCGCCGGCCGTTCCAGGTCTACCGCCGGCTGCGCACGGGGGACGACCTCAACCTGCACGGTCAGTTGCTGGCGGTGGGTGCCTTCGCAGTGCCGGCCAACACGAAGTGGACGTGGGGCAGCAACACCATGTTCGACGTGGCGCTCCGGGTCACCCTGGCGGCGGGCAACACGCTGACGGTGGTGGCGCGGGACACGTACGGCGAACCCCTGCCCGGCCAGCGCATCACGTTCAGCGGGTCTGGCTGGGGGCGCTTCCGGGCGCACGGCATCGCCAGCCTGGGCTTCAGCGGCGTGGGCACGGTGAACACGCTGGTGGGCATTCCCCAGGAGACGCTGGTGAACCTGGTCACCTGGAACCAGCCCATCCAAGTGGTGGGGCTGCCCTACAAGGCGGGCGAGGCGGCCGCGCCCGTCTATGCCGGCGCCATGCTCCAGGGCTACGCGCCCGCGAGCATGACGGGGTACAACGCCGCGCAGTTCCGGCTGGAGATCGCCGCGCTGATGCAGGTGGACCCGCCGCCGGTTCCTGGCGTGGTGGTGTCTCCGGCCTGGCCCGCGCCGGACCCGGTGCTCTTCCTCCAGGAGATGGTGAACGGCCGCGCGGGCTCGGGCGGGCGCTCCTTCTTCCGGGCGGTGCGCGCATGCCTGTCGCAGACGGTGGACAGCGACCCGACGCGGCAGCAGCGCGACTTCGTCGTCACCCACGAGTTGGACGGGCTCGCCCAGGTGGGACAGAACGTGCCTCCCGAGGGCACGACGACGTTCCGCCTGCCGGTGGTGGGCACGTCGATGATGAACGTGGCCACCGACAGCTTCGCGGCCACCGGACTGGGGTACGGCACCATCGACCTTCCGCCCCCGTCCACCGTGTCCTCGCCCAGGGGCGGCGGGCTGAACCTGCCGCTGCCCTCCTCGTACGTGCGGCCCACGGGCCTGGTGGACCTTCCCCATGACTACATGGTGGTCGCGCCCTTCCACGTGCTGGCCCAGGTGGTGGGCACCCATGTGGAGTGGGACGTGGAGTTGGCCGCCATCGCCGAGGTGCGCCCGGAGCCCGCGGCCGCGCAGTCCCTGAGCGCCTCGCTGCTGTCGCGCGACAGGCCGCCGTCGCGGGACACGCAGGCCTACGAGTCCCGCCGGCTCGAGTGGCTGCCGTCGCTCCTGCCCCAGTCTTATGGCCTGGTCGCGGAGCGGGCGGCCGCCACGCCCGTCATCCTCAACGGGCCCCGCCTGGGCGGCAAGGGCTACCAGCCCTATGTGCCCGGTCGGCCGGGGACGGTGGAGGGCGTGGTGATGCCTGGCACCCGCTCGCACTACGTGGACCGGTACGGCCGGCAGCCCTACAGCGGCGGCAACACCACGCGCTACTTCGTCATCGGCACGGATGTCTTCGGCCGCTGGTCCACCTCCTGGACGCAGGCGTCCTTCAACTCCACCGCGGACGCGGTGGCCCGGCCCGGCGTGGACAAGGTGATGTTCGAGCCCAACCCGGGGGAGACCGGCGCCACCCTCCACGGCAGGTGGGTGGTGGACTTCGCCTGGGACTGGGGAGACCGCAGCCCACACACCATCGAACTCACCGGGCGCTTCTTCCCCGGCGAGGGCGTGGATCCGGACCCCGCGCCGCCCGCGGGCTTCGCGCTGACGCCGGCGGGCGCGGGGACGCCGGTGCACGTGCGCTTCGACGGCGCTCAGCAGCCCTACCTCGCCAGCGCCGCCCACGCGGGGCATGGCACCGTGCAGGTGCTGGGGGCGGTGGCGGACGGCAACTCGGACGTGCGGCGCTACCGGCTCATCCTGGACGGCGGCGCGGTGGACTTCACCGCGTCCCAGAAGAAGGTGGGCTATGCCGCCTATGCGCGCGGCAGTGAGGCGGTGCGCCCCGTGCCTCCCGCGCCCGGCGCGTGGAGCACGTCGGTGGGGCCTCGCGTCACGTACGTCTTCGACCCCACGCCGCCCGCCGTGGACCTGACGCCGCCGCAGGTGAAGTGGACGTCGCTGCCGGATGTCATCGGTAAGGCTCGCGCCCGGCTGACGTGGGATGGGGACCCGGCCGCGGACGGCTACATGGTGTGGATGGCCACCGAGTCCGCGCTGGCGAAGAAGGCCAACCTGGCCCTGCCCGAGGGCATCCAGGAGCGCGCGCTGCTGCTCAAGGACACCGTGCGCAACGCGGCCTTGTCCGACGATGAGGACTCCATCCGCGTCTTCACCCGCCTCAACGAGAAGCCCCTGAAGGCGACGGAGTTCGAGGCGGACCTGCCGGGCTCGTCGGGAATGCTCTTCCTCTATCGCTTCTCCGCGGTGTCGAAGACGGGCGTGGAGTCCACGCGCTCGTCGGAGATGTACGCGGTGGGCGTGCCGGAGCGGGTGCAGCCGGGCCAGCCAGTGCTGATGGCGCGCTCGGAGCCGGGGGGCATCCGGCTCACCGTGCACCCCGGGCCCGGGCCCGAGGCAGACGGCTTCCGGCTCCACCGCGTCCGCCGCGAGGTGCAGGCCCGGGACGTGGGGCTGATGGGGCCCGCGGCGTACGGCCACACCGCGCCGCAGTGGCAGACGGAGCTGGTGCCGAAGTCTCTGGGCAGCGCGGAGCTGGTGGAGACGCGGGTGCTCGTGGACGCGCAGGCGCCGTCCTGGTTCCCGTTCTACTACCGGGCGCAGGCGCTGGGCGGCATGCAGCCCGACGACCCGGTGATGCATGGGCGCTACCCGGGCGAGTCCGAGGCGTCCAGCGTGGTGGAGGTGTTCCACACGCCGCCGGCTCCGCCGTCGCTCGACTTCCTGGGGAACACCTGGGTGGACGCGAACGACCGCGTCAACATGCTCACCTTCCAGACGGACCTGCCACACCGGCTGTCGCCCCTGGGCGTGGCCCTCATCGAGCTGTACCAGACGGGCGTGTCGGCCCGGGGCGTGCCCACGCGGAACCGGGTGCTCCAGGCGAAGACGCACGAGCTGGCGGCGCAGGGGGCGTTCCCCAATCCCGACGTCATGGTGGCGACCGTCCTGCAGGCGGGGCACCTGCTGCGGTTCTTCCGCAGCCCGAACAACGCCTTCCCCGCGCAGTACCGGCTGTACGTGAAGCTGCTGGGAAAGACGGAGATGGTGACGGACCCGCAGACGCAGCAGTCGTACCAGCGGCCCATCTGGGGCTCGCCCTTCGTGCTGCGGCTGGTGGATCCGCTGGGGCGGGCCACGGAAGTGCCCATCGCGCAGCTGTTCAACGGGCCGTAAGGAGAGGGGCCACGCCATGACCATCGTGATGAACGTCCTGAGCAAGCTGGGGATGCAGGCCTTCGGACTGGCCATGCCCCGCATCGCCTGGAGCCCATGGGTGGATGGGGTCACCGTCACGTCCTCGGAGGACCCCAACGGGCAGCCCCCCCTCACCCTGCGGGGCCTGGTGCAGGGCGCCAACACCCCGGCGACCTGGATTGCCATGATGGCGGGGACGATGCGGCAGGTGGACACCTCGGCCAACCTGCCCCTGGGTGTGCCGCTGGTGCGCGCGGACGGGACGCCGGAGCAGGGCACGGGGGTGCTCGTCACGCTCTTCCCGCAGCTCTACGCGCGCCTGTCCCGCCTGTACTGCGAGCTGCTGGAGACGCCCGCGGTGCCAGGCAACCCGGTGAACCCGCGCGGCGTGCCGGTGCGCCCGGTGCCGAAGTACTTCTTCTATTCCGCGCAGGACATGACGCCCAACCTGGCGCTCAAGCTCAACGGCGGAGTGAACCCGGGGGATGAGCTGGGCCAGTACGAGGACCTGCGCATCTACGACGTGCACGGGCAGCCCATTGACCCGCTGGCGGTGTTCTCCGCGCTCAACATCCTCCTGGCGTACCACCCGTCGCTGATGTGGCTGCCGCTGATGATTGTGGACCCCCCGGCGCAGAACCTGCTGGGAGGCCTGGCCCAGGTCCTCTCCCAGGGAAACCCGAACCGGGTGCGGCTGCGGCTGTGCGGCCCGGAGGGCCAGCCTCACTCAGGCGCGGGCCTGGGCGGCATTGGCGCGGTGGATGCCGCCACCGGCCTGTGCGACTTGACCAATGGCCTTGGGGGCACCGTCACCCGGAACGGGGGCCAGCCCGCCTCGCGGGTGCTGGGCTCGCCGCACCGGGGCACGCTGGGGGCGGCCTTCACGCCGCCCACGCCGCTTCCGGACCTGTCGGGCGTCATCACCGGCGCTCAGCCGGGACCGCGCCCGGCCATGTTCCGCGACTTCTTCACCGTGCGGGTGCTGGACCTGGAAGCGTTCCTGCTCGGCACGCCGGACCCGGACTTCGCGCGCGCCAACGGCGTGGCGCTGGAGCAGCGCCCGGCGGTGCGCATGGCGGAGACGCTCACCCCGCTGCCGGACGGCAACGACGTGCTGGGCGCGGCGCAGGCGGTGCTGGCGGGGGCTCCCCCCAACAGCCAGTTCCAGTGCGTGGCGCAGGCCCTGGACGACACCTTCACCGTGCCCGCCGTGGTGGGCGCGGGCTCGAAGTGGCCCGCCTTCGCGCCGCAGCCGGTGACCGGGCCCGGGGCGCTGCCGCCCGACTACCTCACCGCGCGGAGCTTCAATGGGGGCGCGGCGTACATCACTGTGCAGGGGGCGACCACGCCGGACGTGCTGCTGACGCTGAACAACCTGGAGCCGGGAACGGCGGTGCACGTCTTCCCCCGGAAGTTCTCCGAGGACGCGGTGGTGACGCGGGGCGACGGGGCGGGCGCGGTGGTGGCCGCGAATCAGACGTCCGTGTCGTTGGTGCTGAAGGACCCCTTCGGTCTGGTGGGCCTGGATGGGACGGTGAAGAGCATTCCTACCAATGCGGTGCTGCGCTACGACCTGGCGCTCGTCAGCGACCAGTTGATGAATGGTTCGCCGGTGGCCCGCATCTTCGGCAACCAGGACGTGAGCCTCGCAGCCAGCGACACCGTGCCGGACACCAACCTGCCCGTGGCGCCGGTGGCCAACGCCCTGGGCCTGGCCGGCGTGTACAAGAGCACGTGCAGCGCCCGGGTGCTGGGGCTGACACCGCCGGGAGCCAGCAGCGCGCTGGACCTGCTCTGGGGCCTGGTGGGCGTGGAGGCGGAGAACCCGGGCGCGCCAGGGCCCGTGGGGCGTGAGCCCCCGCGCTTTCCCACCATGGCGTGCCGGGACCTGGTGGTGTCCAGCTTCACCAGCGCCGTCATCTCCGGAGGCCGGCTCACGCCGGAGACGCTGTCCGCGCAGTCGCGCCTGGGCTCGCCGGGCGGGCCAGGGGGGCGCGAGGTCCAGTCCGTCGGCGTGTCCACCTCGGGCGGGTTGCTGAGGCATGACCTGACGGTGCTGGGGCTGCGGCGCACGCGGTTCCTCCCGACGGGGCTGTTCGTGCTCTTCGGGCAGGTCTGGGATGCGCCCGCGGCGCCCGCGGCCGGCACCTTCGCGGGCGCGGTGCTCCAGAACACCGCGCCGCTGGCCGAGATGCCGGGCCTGTACTTCCTCAAGGACGAGATGGGCGACTACGCCACGGCGCGGGCCGGGTGGACGAACCCCGCCAACAACTTTTCGGACCTGGTGGACTGGATTGATACCCGGCTGCAGGGGAAGACCGTCACGGTGGACGGCAACGACATCGAGGTGGCGGCCCCCACGCGGCAGATGCTGACGGACATCCGCGATGAGGTGAACCAGGCCGTCACCGACCTGAACCTGCCCGTGGCCACGGCCAACCTGCGCAAGCAGCGGCTGTTCCATGAGCTGGACCGGCGCGTGGTGACGGCGGTGTACGGGCGGCGCGACACCGAGTGGGCGCTGCGGGCGGCGCTGGGCCGGGCGCGGCGGTTCGTCTACATCGAGACGCCGGGCCTGGGCACCACCCGCCTGGTGCAGGGCACCCAGACGCCCGCGCCCGAGGACCTCTTCAGCGTGTTGCTGGCGCGGATGATGGAGGTGCCGACGCTGCAGGTGGTGCTGTGCACGCCGAGGCAGACGGACTACCCGCCCCGGTTCCAGAACTTCATCGACTACGAGATGAAGGACCGCCAGGCGCGGCTGGACTCGCTGCCGGCGGACCGCAAGCGCGTCTTCCACCCCATGGGCTTTCCTGGCCGTCCGAGCCGGCTGGCGACGACGAGCATCATCGTGGACGACACCTGGGCGCTGGTGGGCTCCAGCACGCTGCGCCGCCGCGGGCTGACGTTCGACGCCAGCAGCGACCTGGTCTTCACCGACACGGTGTACGAGCAGGACGTGTGTCCCTCCATCGCCCACTTCCGTCGGACGCTGATGGCCCGGAGACTGGGCATCCCCGCCACGGAGGGCAACATGGCCCACCCCGGCTTCGTGCGCCTGGGGGACCTGTCCACCGCGTTCGACGTGGTGTCGGAGGTGCTGGAGACCGGCGGGGGCGGCTTCGTGGAGCCGCTCAAGCGCACCGCCGACGCGGCGCCCATCACCGACGCGCTCCTGCGCCAGGCCAACCCGGACGGCAAGGCAGTGGCCGAGGAGACGCCCCTGTGGGCGGAGCTCTTCGCCATCGAGTACCTGTCCTGAGCGGGGGAGGCGAGGCGTCCCGCGGAAGGGAGTGTCTTGATGGCGCGGCGGGGCCGCCCAGCCTCACCGCTACGTCAGGCGTCTACGGGCACCTCGATGTGGAGGACATGCGCGCGGGCTTGGTGCAGCTCAGCTTCCAGTCAATCGAGGGGTCGATTGCAGAGGTGCTCCCGGTGGCTGTGGTTGGCCCGCATGCTGCGTCGGTGGTGCGGAACTCAGCCCCACCGCGCCCCCATCCGCTTCCGGTTTAGCGGCCGCTCCCAAATGTTGTCGCGCACGCTTTTTGATGGTTCCACGGCGTTCCACGGACCGGCTCGTTGATGGGCACCTCCAGCAATCGCGCGAAACCACTGGAGTCCATCACGAGCGCGCGCGGCCGGGTGTCACCGCCGATGATGGCCTCTTCTTGAGGCGATTCCCTTTGGGGAATCGACGGTTGCAGCTTGAGCCGGAGCACGAGGCGGCTCAAGCTGCCCGGAGGGCACCGCCGCCAGGCGGCCGAAGGGCCTTGAACCGACTCGGGATTCCGGCGTCCATCATCCAGCGGACTCACCCGGCCATCAACAAACGTGCTCGGCAACAATGGGCGACGACGAGCGGGTCCAGCAGCGCCTTCGCTCACGTCTGCAGTCGCGCGCGGGCCGCGCACAACTCCGCGAGCGGGTCGGCGTCGAGCATTGCCTGGCACATCTCGCCAACCGCCAGGGCTCGAAGGCCCGATACCGCGGCACGCGTCGCAACCTCTTTGACTTCAGGCGACTCGCGGTCGTCGTCGTCCAAAACCTTGAGGTCGCCGCGCGCTACCTACCAACTCGCGGCGTGACCTAACCTGTTCGGCGCTCTAGCGCTACCGCGTCAGGGGTAGGCCCAGGGGGAGTTGAGCCTCCCCTGACGAAGGCCGCCTCTTCCCCGGCTGGCATCACCACCGCACGGCTCGCGATGGTGCGGGAGAATGCCACCGGATTGTCTCGCTGCCCCACCTGACACCGCACCACAACCATCACCGCGCCAACCACCACCGCGCCTCACGTCGCCCGCCGGGCCTCCACGGCCACCTGTGGGCCCCTGACGCAGTAATGATAGGCGCCTCCGTCCTGTCAACCGAGACCCGGAGTGGGGTTGTGGCGACCCAGTGCTGTCATGGGGGCCCAATCAACTCGAAAGCTGGCACGAGCACCGGAAATGCCATAGCTTCACTGGAAACACGCACCTAAACGTTCAATGGCGGCATCCCTTCAACAACTTGGCGATGCAGTAAAGATCTACAGACAGGCGCGTCGCCTAACACAAAGCCAACTGGCGGAACGACTCGCTCCGAAATCGAATCGTTCAGCTATTGCGCATTTGGAACAAGGGATCAGACTTCCCAGCCGGACCGTTCTGCGTGGCATTTGCCGCTATCTTGAGGTTCCTCAAGAGCTATGGCTTCCTTTTGAACTGGAAGCAGTGAGGCTTCGAACCGCTCAGGAGTTGAGTGCTGGAACTGCTCCGCGCGGGCTCCCGCATCTAGTAGCTATATCAGGACTCCAAGCCAGTGGGAAGACAACGCTTGCCAGAACAATGGCTTCTCGATTGGGGTATCACTATGTAGGGCAAAGCCCCGTAGGGAAATCGTATTTGTCCGACCTAAAGGCAGACCCTCGTCGATGGGCCTATGAGACTCAAATTGCCTTTCTGTGTCATAAGGCACTTGAGTTGTCAGACGCGCTTAGCAGATTCAGGAGGGTGATTGTCGATCGGTCGATCTATGAAGATGTCTATGTGTTTGCCCGCAGCTTCTTCGAGTCGGGGGACATAGATCAACGGTCATTTGACACCTATAAGGCGTTGGCGAGCCATTTTACGCAAAGCATACTGTCTCCGGAACTTGTGATATTCTGCGATGTGCCAATTGATATTGCGTATTCCAGGATTAAGGCGCGCGCGAGAGATGACAGGCCCCTGCATACCAGGGGGCATCTGGAGGCGATTGGCTCACTCTACTCCCAGTGGATGTCGGGATATCGTGAGTCGTCTGTTTGGAGTATTGATAGTGAAAAGAATAACTGGCTGAATGATGGAGTCGCGAAGGATATTTGTTCGGAGTTTGTGTGGTTGTGGGGGCAAAGGTCCCCTATGGAAGCGCAGCTTAGCTTGTTTGAAGCAGTCGCTGCGGCGGGTGGCGGAGGGACAACTCGTCGTGAGCCTTTGTTCTTCAGAGTCCAATATGACAAACCTAAGTCTGTCGATGAAGGGCCAAAGCTGTCAGTGGCGAGCGTGACGCCGCGCTACCCAACTGCGTATGTTGCTGCTCCATTTACAGCCAAGGCTAAAGGGGTTCTCAAGAGAGGAGAGGAATTGATTTCGGAGAAAGCCCCCCACGGAGTCATAGCTCCCGGAAGATATCGCAACATGCTGACGGGTATCGAGAGAACTCTTCGTGTTATGGGTGTGCATAGTTTTATTCCGCATCGTGATGTCAATAAGTGGGGAAGAAGGACGCTTAGTGCTGAAAAGGTCTTTAGGGGGTGCACGGAGGCTGTCGAGGAATGCGATATGATTGTCGCAATTCCGGGACTGAGTCACGGCACTCATTATGAGTTCGGGTTGGCTCTAGGGCTTAAGAAGCCATGTATTGTTGTTCACTGTCTGGAGATTCCCGAGTCGTTTGTTGGTGCCGGGATACAGACGAAGGATGACTTGTTGCTCTCGATTTCCTGTCGCAGGTTGACGGATATTCCAAAGTTGCTGATGTCGGAAGAGATTCAGAGCTTTTTAAAGAGGTTTTTCCCGGTAGGGTAGGTGGGCAGGTTTGAATGCCAATGAATAAACTCATAGGTTGGTACGCAGGTCTTCGTCCGACGCAGAAAAGTATTGTTCGTGTTCTCTTTTCGTTCGGAGGCTTTTATGGCGGCATTGTTGCGGAGTATTATGCTGCGAAGGAGTTGGATGGTTTGGGTGTAGGGCCATTGCTGCTCAGGGCCATTGCGATGGGGTTGGCAGCACTTGCGCTATTTGGTGTTTCGTCTGTTTTCGCTTCGCGGCTTGATGATGTCCTTGAAACGGAGCGTCGCCGCCAGGAACAGTTGGCATATGCATCTAGTTTGATTGATCAGTATGTGACGGGCCAAGTCGAAGGCGTTGCAACAGCAGGAGATGTCAGTGGCTCAAAGGAGGCTTTTATTCAACGGCTCGTCAGTTCAAGGCAGCGTATTCAGGAGTTGACGGCCAAGGTTCATCAGTTTTTTGAATCCAAGTATGGTCAGTCGGCAAAGATTGAAGAAAAGATCGACTTCGAGGTTACGTTTATGACGAAGTCGTACATTGATGATGGAATTACAATTCCGGCTCATGCTAATAGAATGGGCAGAGCGCCTAAGAGCATGTTGGAGAGGCCTGGTAACCCAGATCGATATGGCCGCAGCATCACTGCAGAGGTC
>NZ_JAAIYB010000169.1 GCF_010894475.1 Myxococcus vastator | reverse complement strand
GAGATTTGTATAAGAGACAGCACCTACCCTTGGAGCCCCCATGAAGCGCACCCAGCATTCCACTGGAACCCCGTGGGAGCCCCAGGTGGGCTACTCGCGCGCGGTGCGTGTGGGCCCCTTCGTCTCCGTGTCCGGGACGACGGCCACCGACGCCCAGGGAAACATCGTGGGCGTGGGGGACGCCTCCCAGCAGGCCCGGCAGGCGCTCCAGAACATCCAGGCCGCCCTGGAGGCCCTGGGCGCCCGGCTGGAGGACGTGGTGCGCACGCGCATGTACGTCGTGGACATCCAGCAGTGGGAGGCCGTGGGCCGGGCGCATGGCGAGTTCTTCGCCCACATCCGCCCCGCCACGTCGATGGTGGAGGTCCGCCGCCTCATCTCCCCCGAAATCCTGGTGGAGATTGAAGCGGACGCCGTCGTCGCGGATGACGGCTGAAGGTGCGCTCCACAGTCCCTCAACACTTCTCCCGCAAGGTGGGGCCCCGTGTCCATGAACCCATCGGCGTGCATCCTGGTCGTGGAAGACGATGCCCCCATCGCCGCGGGCCTCGTGCGTGGCCTGAAGCTCGCGGGCTTCCAGGTGGCGCTCGCCACGGACGGCGTGCTCGCGCTCGAGATGGCCGAGCGCGAGCACCCTGACCTGGTGGTGCTGGACCTCAACCTGCCGGGGCAGGACGGCTTCGAGCTGCTGGAGGCCTGGCGCTTTCGGCTCCGTGTCCCCGTCATCGTCCTCACCGCGAGACAGGAGCTGGAGGCCCGGCTGCGCTCCTTCGGACTGGGGGCGGTGGACTACCTCCCCAAGCCCTTCTGGATGGAGGAGCTGGTGGCCCGCATCCGCGCACGGCTGCTGCTGCAGGAGGAGCGCCCGCGACGCGTGCTACAATGGGATGACGTGAGCCTGGACCTCGACGCCCGCGAGGCGAGCCGCGAAGGCACAGGCGCCCTGCCCTTCACGCGCCACGAGTTCGACGTGCTCGCCTACCTCGCGGAGCGCCCGGGACGGGCCCTGACACGCGCCCAGATTGCCCAGCACGCGCTGCCGCCCAGCGAGGAGCGCGATGACCGGACCGTGGACTCTCACATCGCGCGCATCCGCAAGAAGCTGGGGCCAGCGGGCGCGCGCATCCAGACGTCCTGGGGGATTGGCTACCGGTTCGTCCCCGACGAGGAGCCGCGTTGAGACTGCGCAACCGCCTGGCCCAACGCATCCTCGTGGCGTCGGCGCTCGTGGGCCTGCTGGGGACGCTGGGCGCGTCCATTCTCGCGATTGTCCTGGGCGTGGATGCCGCGCTGGCGCATGGCGTGCGGATGTCCGCGGCCCTCGTGCTCGCGCCCCAGGCTTCGGAGTGCCGGACGACGCCGGGGTGGCGCTTCCGGAGTCCGCACGGCGTGGAGGTGGAGGCGTACGACCTTGCCCAGGTGGGAGCGGGCTCGCCCGGCGCACGGCCCGACCCCCAGCTGCTCGCGCGGCTCGCGCGAGGCGAGCGTGAGCCCTCCACCTTCTACCTCCCGCTCTTCCATCCGGACTCCGCGTGGGCGGGGGCCTCCCTGATGAAACTCGCGGAGGCGGGGCCCTGCAGCCTCCTGGAGTTCCGCTGGCCCATCATGCACGAGCGCGCCACGGTGGGCGGGTGGGTCTTCGTGTCCGCCGTCCTCTTCACGATGCTGGCGGCGACGCTGTCCACCTTCGTCGTCGTCCATCCCCTCCTCCAACGCCTGCGCGGACTGCATCGGGCGGCGGGGATGCTCGGGGCGACACGGTACCGCTCCGCGGCGGATGACCAGGACGACGAGCTGGGCGAGCTGTCACGCGTGCTCGACGCCACCCATGCCCGTGTCCAGGAGGACGCCACCCGCATCGAGGCGCAGAAGCACGCGCTGGAGCGGCACCTGGCGGACGTCGCGCATGACTTGAAGACGCCCATCGCCTCGCTCCAGTTGTCGCTGGAGCTGGCCTCGACGACGCCCGCCGACCCGAACGCGGCGCTCCTCCGCCAGGGCATCGAGGACACCGTCTACCTCACGTCCCTGGTGGACAACCTCCACCTCGCCTGCCAGCTCGGAGAGGGCATCGACCCGGCGGCGGGCGACCCGCGCGTGGAGCTGGGCCAGACAGTGGAGCGCGTAGTGCGCAGGCTCCAGCAGCTCGCGCGGTTGCTGGGGCTGACCGTGGAGTGCTCGCGGCCCGACGAGGCGCTCTGGGTGCGCTGCAATCCCACGATGCTGGAGCAGGCCCTGGGCAACCTGCTCCACAACGCCGTCACGCACGGCGAGGCGGGGGGCCACGTCGTGGCCGTCCTGGAGGATGCGGAGCCCGGGCGCTTCCGGCTCACCGTGCTCGACGACGGCCCAGGCCTCTCGGACAAGGAGCTCCAGCGCCTGGGCGAGCGCGGGTTTCGCGCGCAGGCCACGCGGCGGCGGGCGACCCGGGGCAGCGGGCTTGGTCTGTCCATCGTCCGCGAGCTGTGCCACCGCGTCGGCTTCTCGCTCGACTTCGAGCCCAACGTGCCCAGGGGCTTGAAGGTGGTCATCGAGGGTCCTCGCGCCTCCGCGAGCGAGCCACGCTGAGCGCCGCTGTGACGAGGGCGGGCGGCGAAGCGGTCGCCTTGCCGGCCGCCCGCCGAGCCTGGGTAGCCACCGTCTTCGACGCGCCCCACCTTGGAGGCGGAGGCAGCCATGGGTGTCGCGTGGAAGGACAACATCGACGTCGCGGATGCGCTGGAGCGCGTCGCGGACCTGCTGGAGGAGCAGGACGCGATGCCCTTCCGGGTCGGCGCCTACCGGAAGGCCGCGGACACCATCGCGCAGTGGCCTCAGCCCGTGGCGGAGCTGCTGGCCGAGGAAGGTGAAGCGGGGCTGCGCAAGCTCCCCGGCGTGGGGAAGAGCATCGCCGCGGCGATGGCGGAGCTGATTCGCACGGGGCAGCTCTCCCTGCTCCAGCGGCTGGAGACGGACCACTCTCCAGAGCAGCTCCTGGCCAGCGTGCCGGGCATTGGCGCGGAGCTGGCCCGCCGCATCCATGACGAGCTGAGCGTGCGGACGCTGGAGGAGCTGGAGCAGGCGGCGCACGACGGACGGCTGGAGCGCGTGGAGGGCTTCGGGCCCCGGCGCGGCGAACAGGTTCGCGAGCTGCTGGGCGCGAGGCTCGGCAGGGAGCGGCGCGGCGCCGCACGGCGGAGCGAGGGGCGGGATGAAGGCCCCCGGCCAGACGTGGGCGTGCTGCTCCAGGTGGACGAGGAGTACCGGCGGCGCGCGGACGCGGGCGAGCTGCGCCGGATTGCACCGCGCCGGTTCAACCCCTCCGGAGAAGCGTGGCTGCCCGTGCTCCGCAAGAAGCTGGAGGGGTGGAACTTCCGCGCGCTCTTCTCCAACACCGCGCTGGCCCACCAGCAGGATGCCACCCATGACTGGGTGGTGCTCTACTTCGACCAGGACGGCGACGAGGGCCAATGCACCGTCGTCACCGCGCATGGCGGTCCGCTCGACAGTCGGCGCGTGGTGCGCGGACGCGAGGTGGAGTGCCTCGCGTACTACGGCGTGGAGTCCGAAGAGGTCGAAGCCCCGCGGCCCGGGGCCTGACACACCGGCGCGTCAATCGTGCAGGGAGATGTAGTGGATGAGGGCGGCGTAGAACTCCGGCTCATCGAAGGTATCCGGCCCGACGCCCACCACGTCCACATGGTCCTGCGGCACCACGCTGGACATGGACGTGCTCTGCAGCCGCGATGGCGCGTTCAAGGCGTTGAGCGCCGGAATGGACGCGTCGTCCGTCACCGAGTCGAAGCCGAAGAAGGCGTCGTGGTAGCGCAGCCGGCGCCCCATCTGCTGCGAGCTGATGCCCACCATGCCATCGTCATCCGACTCGTCGTGCACGCCGTCGCCGCAGCCCGCCGCGCCGTCGTTGTCCCCATCCCCCGCGCAGTAGCCATTGCCGTCGATGTCGAGGAGGAACTCCTTCATCAGGTACAGCGCCGGATTCACGTTCCCCCCGTGCTGCGCGGTGACGAGGGACACGTAGCGCTCCGCGTAGCTGCCGCTCACGGGATACTTCTCGTTGAAGGCCTTCATGCCCGTGACGACACCATCCCAGGATGAATAGTCATTGAAGACGAGCTGCTTCGCCGCCGCATAGGCATCATTGCCCGGCGCGTAGACGGAGTCCCCGTAGTAGCGCGCCAGCGCCGCGATGACGCTGGTCACGCCCGGCTTCTGGTCGAGGATGTACTTCGCCACGGGCGAGCCCCGGTGCGGCGAAGACACGCTGGCCAGCACCGCCACCGACGTGACACCGCGCCGCTCCCGCAGCACGCGCGCCGCCTTCCGCGCGTCGATGCCTCCCTGGGAGTGGCCGACGATGCTCACCTTCGAGACACCCGCCGTCGCCATGAAGCCCTCGATGTCGTCCGCCAGGTCCAACCCGCGGACCTCCGAGGACTGAAACGCCGCCACCTGCGCGATGAAAGCGCGCTGTCCCGGGTCGAGGTCGCTGTTGCAGCTCGTGTCGAAGCGCGACTCACAGGGCTCGCCCACGAAGGTGCCGAAGTCGTTCCCCCAGTAGTCGTAGCCTAGCAGGTCATCGAACCCGCCCATGCCGTGCGCGAACACCACGGGGTATTGCGTCTTCGCCGCGCCCGCCCAGGACGCTGGGGCCCCGCCCAGCACTCCGGCGAGCAACCCCGTCATGACCACCGCTTGAAACCGTTTCATGCGCCCCCCCGCGAATGCACCGCTGGGAGGATTGGAGCAGGGGAGCCGCGGCTCGAGTCACCCGAAAGCGCGCCGCCATCACCCAGGCGACACCCCAGCCGTCGAGCTGTCTTGCGGGCCGCATCCGAAAGCCCGCCCCGGTGACACAAGCCCCCGGGGCGGGACGTGGACTCAGGGCGCGGGCGAATACAGCCCGGCGGCGGACAGCGAGCCGCTGGGGCTCAGACCGCCCGACACCAGCACGCGGCCAGAGCCCACCAGCGTCACCACGCCCGCGCCGGTGAGCGCCGTGGGCAACGTTCCGGCGCCGTGCCACTGGCCGCTGGCCGGGTCATACACCTCGGCCGAGGCCAGCAAGCCCACGGTGCCACCTCCGTCACCGCCCAGCACCAGCACGCGGCCGGAGGGCAGCAGCGCGGACATCGGTCCGTAGCGGGGGTGCTGCATGGACGTGAGCGAGGTCCAGGTGCCCGTCGCCGGGTCGTAGAGCTCCGCCGTGGGGAGCGCCCCCCGCGCGCCCCAGCCTCCCGTCACCAGCACCTTGCCCGACGGCAGCGCCACCGCCGTGTGCCCATAGCGCGTCCCGGACAGGGAGCCGGTGAGCGTCCACTGCCCCGTGGACACGTCGTAAAGCTCCGCCGAGGACGTGTCTCCATCCTGCGTGTTGCCTCCCACCACCAGCACCTTGCCGGACGGCAGGGACGTCGCCGTGTGGTACTGCCGCCGGCGGCTCATCACCCCGGTGGCGGTCCACGTTCCGCTCGCCCCGTCATACAGCTCCGCGGTGGCCAGCATGCCGGAGAAGCTGGAGCTCCTCCGCCCGCCCGCCACCAGGACCCTGCCGTCGGGAAGCAACGTCGCGGTGTGGCGCGCGCGCGGCGCCGCCAGCGCCCCCGTGGCGGTCCACGTGCCCGTGGCCGCGTCATAGAGCTCCGCCGAGGCCAGATAGCTGGACGACGTGCTCTGGCCTCCCGCGACCAGCACCTTTCCATCCCGCAGCAACGTCGCGGTGTGGAGGTAGCGCGGGGTGAGCAGCGCGCCCGTCTGCAGCCAGTGGCCCGTGGCTTCGGAGTAGCGCTCCGCGCCCGTCAGGGCCGTGCTGCCATTCGCGGTGCCACCCGCGGCGAGGACCTCGCCCGAAGACAACACCGTCAATGAATGGTGATACCGCGCGGACAGCATGGCGTTCGCCGCGCGCCAGGGGAGCGTGGACGGAAGGTAACGCTCGGCGGAGGCGGTGCGCAGGACGCCGTCCGGGCTGCCTCCCGCGACCAGCACCTCCCCCGTGCCCAGCAGCGCGGCGGTATGGCCCAGCCGGCTGGTGCCCATCGAAGCCGTGGGGGTCCAGAGCGCGCTGACGGGGTCATACAGCGCCGCGCTCTGGAGATAGGGCTCGCTGCCGTCCGTGCCACCGGTGATGAACACCTCGCCGGAGTGCAGCACCGTCGCGGTGTGGTGCGCGCGCTCGACGGGCATCAGGTTCCCCGCGGAACCCCAGACCCCCGTCTCCACGTGGTACAGCTCCGCGCTGCGCGTCGCGGTGATGTCGTCCACCAGCCCGCCGGACACCAGCACCTTGCCATTCAGCAGCGCCGTCGAAGCATGCCCCGTGCGCGGCGAGCTCATGGCGGCGGTGGAGGACCAGGTCCCCGTGGCGGGGTCATAGAGCTCCGCGGTCCGGAGGACGGAGCCCCACGAGCTGGAGCGCCCGCCCGACACCAGCACCTTGCCATCGGGCAGCAGCGTCGCCGCGTGGCCCATGCGCGGTGCGCGCATGCTGTGGGTGGCGCTCCAGGTCCCCGTGTCGGCGTCATACAGACGCGCCGTCATCAACGCGGTTCCCGTGCCGTCCTCGCCGCCCATCACCAGCACCTGGCCGTTGAGCAGCAACGTGGCGGTGTGTCCCGAGCGAAGGGAGTCCAGACTGCCGGTGGTTGACCAGGTTCCCGTGGCGGCGTCGTACAGCTCCGCGGTGCCGGTGTTCGCCGCGGCGACATCACCGCCCACCACCAGCACCTTGCCGTTGGGCAGCAGCGTCGCGGTGTGACGCCGGCGGATGACCGACATGTTCCCCGCGCTGAGCCACCGCGCGGTCGCGACGTCGTATTGCTCCGCGCTCGTGGAGGACTGGCCACCCGTGACGAGCACCTGGCCATGGGGCAGCACCGTGGCCGTATGGTCCAGGCGCTGGGTGGACATACTGGGGGTGCCCACCCAGCTGACGGATGCGAGCTCCGCGTCCTGGGTCCCTGGCGCATTCAGCGCGTCTGCAAAATCCTCGTGTGAGCATCCCGCGAACACGAGCGTCATCAAGAGCGCGGCCTTGCGGCCGAACCCGGCAGGTTCAAACATGAGTGGGGGTCCTTTTTGTTTCGGGGGGATGCGCGGAGGGACCGCGCCCGGCGCCTTTACCCCAGCCCTGCACGGGCGGACCATCGCAGCACCCAAAACTGAACACATAAAATACATGGGGCCTTGGGCACCCACCGTGCGGGGTGAATGCCAAAGACTGCCGCGCCAGGGCACAGCAATTCATGCATTCGAAGGAATGCTCGCAAAACAGCGCGAGGGCCGCCGCGTCAGCTACTGGCCGACGTGTACCGGCGGATGGAGCGCAGCCACACCTGACGCGAGCCCCAGGCGAAGAGCCCCGCGCCCACCACCGCGCCCACCAGCGACTGGGGCGGCAGCCGGCCCAGCATGGCCTGCGCCGGGAAGGTCGTCATCAGCGCCAGCGGAATGACATACGTGAACACCAGCGTCAGGACGCCGCGCCCCACGCCCTGGAACACGGAGGACGGCCAGCGCGCGAAGTCGAAGATGGAGGTGAACAGGTACGTCAGGTTGTCCACTCGCACGACGAAGAACGCCGCGCTCACCGTCAGAATCCACAGCGAGTAGAGCAAGAGCGTGCTCGTCCCCAGCAGCAGCACGGAGGCCAGCAGCCCCGTCACCGACGGCCACCGGCCCAGGTGCATGAAGGCGTAGACGAACAGCCCGACGCCCGTCAGCACGTTGAAGGCCCGCCACGGCTGGAAGCGCTGCGTGGACACCAGGAACTGCGCGTCCGCGGGCTTGAGCAGCACGAAGTCCAGCGTGCCCTTGCGGATGTGCTCCACCACGCCCGTGAGGCTGGGGTTGATGGCGCCCTCCAGGATGCCCTGCAGCAGCGTGAACCAGCCCACCACCAGCAGGGCCTCGCCGAAGCTCCAGCCTTCCAGGTTGGGCCGCTCGCTGTAGACGACGAACAGCGGCGCCAGCGCCGTGAAGGTCCAGAAGAGGGACGTCAGCCCCTCCGTGAAGAAGTCCGCGCGGTACTGCAGGGACAAGAGCCCCGACGCCTTGAGTTGAATGCCCAGCAGCCGCAGATAGCGCTTCACCTTCACGTCAGCCCCCGAACGCCGCGAAGCGCCGCACGCCCTGCTTCCACGTCACCGCCGCCAACGCGCCCAGCACCGCCACCCAGGCCCACTGGGCCGCCAGCAGCCGCAGGGACTCCTCCCAGCCGTAGTTCGCCGTCAGCAGCTCCACCGGGACGCCAATCTGATAGCGGAAGGGCAACCAGTCGATGAGGGTGCGCAGCGTGGGCGGCAGCAGCTCCACCGGGTACATGTAGCCGGAGCATACGAAGAAGAGCACCAGCCACACCTCCAGCACCTTCTGGCTGCTCTCCAGGAAGAAGCACAGCGCGCCAATGGCCACGTTGGCCAGGAAGGCCACGGCCCACCCGCCAATCACCGCCAGCACGAAGAAGCCCCACTGCCACGCGTGCTGGGGCACCGCCTTCTGCCCCACCAGCGCCACGCTCAGCAGAATCACCGGCACCGCGACCATCAACCGCATGGGGAAGGCGGCGATGCTCTCCACCGCGTAGGCCCACAGCGGGGAGATGGGACGAAGCAGGCGCATGGCCAGCGTCCCCTGCTTCACCTCCCAGTTGATGAGCCACGCCGCCCACGACGTGGCCAGTTGCCGCACCGCGAAGGTGGCCAGGAAGTAGCTGATGAAGTCCGCCTCGCCGAAGCGGCCCACGGGCGCCTCACGCGACACCGCCATCCACAACACCATGTTGACCAGCGGCATGGTGGTGGACAGCACCCAGATGAGCATCTCCGCGCGGTAGGCCACCGCCTCCGCGAACCCCACCCGCAGCAGCGTGGGAAAGGCGCGCAGCGTCGTCCTGGCGCTCATGCGGGCACCGGCTCCGACGCCGCCGTCCGGCGCGCCTTCGACTCCGCGAACAGCTCGCTCATCACCTCTTCCAGCGGCGCGTTCTCCACCGTGAGGTCCATCACCGGCAGCGTGGACAGCGCGCGGGTGACGGTGGCGTTGACCGCCTCCTGCTGGACCTGGAGCACCGCCGTTCCGGACTCGTGCGTCACCACCCGGCCCAGCGAAGACAGGCGCGCGGCGTCCACTTCCTCGGACAGGCGCAGCACCACGCGCTTCTCCGGCCGCACGCGCTGCACCAGCGCGTCCAGGCCGCCGTCGTACGACAGGAGGCCCTTGTCGATGACGATGACGCGGGGACACAGCGCCGCCACGTCGTCCATGTAGTGGCTGGTGAGGATGAGCGTGGCGCCGTACTTCTCGTTGTACTCCTTGATGAACGTCCGCATGGTGGCCTGCATGGCCACGTCCAGGCCGATGGTCGGCTCGTCCAGGAAGAGCACCCGCGGCTGGTGGATGAGCGCCGCGGCCAGCTCGCACTTCATCCGCTCCCCCAGCGACAGTTGCCGGGTGGGCTTGACGATGAGGTCCCCGATTTCCAGGAGCTCAATCAGGTCCGAAATCGTCTTCTTGTACTGGGCCTGGGGCACGTCGTAGATGGCCCGGTTGAGTTCGAACGTCTCCGCCGGAGGCAGGTCCCACAGGAGCTGCTGTTTCTGCCCCATGACGAGCATGATTTTCTTGAGGAAGGCCTCCTCCCGCTTCTGGGGGACGTGGCCGTCCACCGTCACCTCGCCGTCGGAGGGATGGAGCAGGCCGGAGAGGACCTTGAGCGTCGTCGTCTTCCCGGCGCCATTGGGACCCAGGAAGCCCACCCGCTCCCCAGGGCGGATGTCGAAGGAAATCCCATCCACGGCCTTCACCGTGGTGTAGCTACGGTGAACGAGCGAGCGGAGGGCCGCCTTCAAGCCCGGCGGGCGTTGATGGACCTGGTAGTGCTTGCGAAGGCCGCGAACGGAAATCATGTGCGACCAGGGTTTAACGCGGTCTCCCCCTCCATGGCGATCTCACCGTTGACGCCTTGGCGGGACGACAATGGGTTGGCAACGGCCGCGGCGGGACGCGGCCTCACAGGTGAAGGCTGGGCCAGATGAGCAACGCATACAGCAAGGACCTGGAGCGATGGATGCCGCGGCTCATCGCCGTCTGGCGCGCGTCACGCGGCCGGGGCGGTGGCGGCGGCCCGGAGACGCGCCTGACGCCCCAGGAGGTGAAGGAGGTGGCGGCGGGTGTCCGCCAGCTCTCCCTGGGCCTCACGCGGGAGCGGCAGCTCGCCGGCGCGAGGTACATGGACGACCCGAAGCTCCTGGGCGCCTACCTCCTCTTCTACTGGCCGGTGTCCTATGCGCAGGCCCGGCAGGTGCTCGGGGAGCTGCCGAGCCGCCCCCGGCAGGTGCTGGACTTGGGCAGCGGTCCGGGCCCGGTGGCCTTCGCCGCCCTGGACGCGGGCGGAGGCCAGGTCACCGCCGCCGACCGCAGCAAGGCCGCCCTCACCCTGGCGCGCAACCTGGCCGCCGAGGCCGGTGAGGCCCTGGCCACCCGCGACTGGGACCCGACGAAGAAGGGCGCCACGCTGCCCGACGGCCAGTTCGACCTGATTACGATGGGCCACGTCGTCAACGAGCTGTACGGCACGGGCGAGGCGGCCACGGCCCCCCGCGCCGCGCTGCTGGAGACGATTCTGGCGAAGGTGAAGCGCGGCGGCAGCCTGCTGGTGATGGAGCCCGCGCTGCGCGAGACGAGCCGCGGCCTCTTGCACGTGCGCGACGCCATGGTGGCCAAGGGCTACGCCGTCCGCGCGCCCTGCATGTACCGCGGCCCCTGCCCCGCCCTGGTGAAGGAGACGGACTGGTGCCACGCGGAGCGCGCCTGGCCCATGCCTCGGGTGGTGGAGGAGCTGGCGCGCGCGGCGAGCCTGCACAAGGAGTCGCTGAAGATGAGCTACCTGGTGCTGGCCCCCAAGGACGAGGCGTGGCCGGAGCTGACGCCCGGGCGCCTGTTCCGCATCGTCTCCGAGCCCCTGGAGGGCAAGGGCCGGCACCGCTACATCGGCTGTGGCCCCGAGGGCCGCGTGGGCCTGGCGATGCAGGAGCGCCACCGCAACGAGCGCAATGAGCGCTTCCTCAAGCTGAACCGGGGCGACGTCATCTCCGTGACGGAGACGGAGCCCAAGGGTGACGGGCTCGCGCTCGACGAGCGCACCGAGGTGCGGGTGGTGGCCCCCGCAGGCAAGGGCGTGCCGCCCCCGCCGCCGAAGGAGGACGCGCCTTCGAGCCCGGGAACCGGCCCGCGCCCTCCCGAGTGAAGCACCCGGCCCCTGACGCCCCGGGGCCGGAAAGACGGACGGCCCGGCTCAGTGCCGGAGAAGGGCATGACGTCCCGTGAGGACGTCGCGCATGTGGCGGAAGGCCTTCACGCCGTCCTTCATGGCGCCCACCGCGCCCTGCGCGAGGACGGTGGCCTGCACGCGCACCAGCCGCAGCCGGCGCGGCGCGGGCACCGGGTGGGACGCGGTCATGGGACGGATGAGCGAGGCGATGTTCATGGCGTGCTCCGTGGGGTGTGGGAGACAGCCGGCAGTCTCCACCTCGTCCGCGAAGTCCACGTCGCGGCGCGGTGAACTCGCCGTCACATCGTCCGTGGCCTGCCTGACAGAGCGCGGCCCTGGCAGGGAGCCCGGCCGCCCATTCCAGACATCCCGCCACCGGAGGACGGCAGGCCCAGGCCGGAGGCCCTGTTAGGGTCAGCCGCACCCACCGCTACGGAAGGCCTGCCCGTGTCCGTGTCCCACCGGCCGCTGCGTTCGCTGTACCCGCCCCTGGAGCCCTACCGCACCGGCCGCCTGCGCGTCTCCGGCGGGCATGAGGTGTACTTCGAGGAGAGCGGCAATCCGGAAGGCAAGCCGGTGCTCTTCGTCCACGGGGGCCCTGGCGGAGGAACGGACCCACGCCAGCGCCGCTTCTTCGACCCGACCGCGTACCGCATCATCCTGTTCGACCAGCGCGGCTGCGGACGCAGCACGCCGCACGCCAGCCTGGAGGAGAACACCACCTGGGACCTGGTGGCCGACATGGAGCGGCTGCGCGAGTTCCTGGACATCTCCCGGTGGCAGCTCTTCGGTGGCTCATGGGGCAGCACCCTGTCCCTGGCCTATGCCCAGACACACCCCGAGCGCGTCTCGGAGCTGGTGCTGCGCGGCATCTTCCTGCTGCGCAAGCAGGAGATTGACTGGTTCTACCAGCGAGGCGCCAGCGCCCTCTTCCCGGATGCCTGGGAGTACTACCTGGAGCCCATTCCCCCCTCGGAGCACGGCGATTTGCTGGCGGCCTACCACCGCCGGCTGATGGGCCCCGACGTGAAGGCGCAGCAGGAGGCGGCGCGCGCGTGGAGCGTGTGGGAGGGCCGCACCAGCTGCCTGTACCCCAACGCGGAGCTGGTGGCGCGCAACAGCGCGGACACCTTCGCGCTCGCCTTCGCCCGCATCGAATGCCACTACTTCGTCAACCGGGGCTTCCTGCGCAGCGACACGCAGCTGCTCGACGACGTGCACCGCATCCGCCACATCCCCGCCGTCATCGTCCAGGGGCGCTATGACGTGGTGTGCCCGCCGGAGAGCGCCTGGGCGCTGCACAAGGCCTGGCCGGAGGCGGCGTTCGTCATGGTGTCCGACGCGGGGCACTCCGCGAACGAGCCGGGCAACACCTCCGCGCTGGTGGAGGCCACCGACCGCTTCCGGGGGCGCTGAAGCTCACGTCGGCGCCGGAACGGCCGCCGTGTCGCGCGCCGCTTCCACGCGGCGGAAATAGAGGATGACCCAGAGGCTGGCCAGCGCGGCCAGCGTCACCATGCCTTCGGCCGCGAACGCCCCTGCTTGCTGTCCCCACGCCGCGGTGGCCTGCTTCCCCACCACCACCGTCAGCGCGTTGAAGCAGGCGTGGGCGCCCACCGCGAGCCAGTACCACTTCACCGCGTCACGGATGAAGCGCTGGAGCACCACCACCGACAGCGCGATGTGCACCACCATGGCGCCCAGCCGCTCGTAGGCCCCCAGCAGCGGCATCCACCAGTCCAGCGCGGCGATGGTGGCCTTGGCCTCCACCACCTGCGCCACCTGCTCCGGCTTCAGCGGCAGGGTGGACGGGTCCAGCGAGGACAGGGCGATGACGTTGACGAGCCCCAGCGCCGCCAGTCCGCCCACCAGCAGCGCCGACTCCAGGCCGCCGTGGCCCACGCCGAAGCCCACCGCGTCGCGCCAGCGGCGGAAGTCCTTCAGCGGTTTGCGGAAGGCCCACAGCCGCGCCGTCTCCTCGAAGAGGCCCGCGGTGAGGGACAGCACGGCAATCCAGACGCCCAGGAGCACCGAGGACGTCTTCAGCGCGTCGCGCATGAAGTACTGCGCCACCTGCACCAGGGGCACCCGGGTGAGCAGCTGCGACAGCGCGAACGCCGCCGCGCCCCAGCCCACCACCTTCCAGGCCACGCCCAGCCGCCGGCGTGCCCACAGCACCAGGCCCACCGGCATCAGCACGTCGAAGGCGATGGCCACCGCGTAGCTTGCGACCAGCCTCGTATCCACAGCGTCCATGGGACTCTCCCCGCCTGGTGGCTCAGGCCCCGGCGTCGGCCTCATCCCTCAAGGCCTTCAACCCTTCCGCGCGCTCAGGGCCTCGGCCAGCTCCGCATAGAGGTGGATGGCGCTGCGGATGGACTTCTCCCAGTCGCCCAGGTGCAGGCTTTCGTTCTCCGAATGGGCATACGTGTACGGGTCCTCCACGCCGATGAGCAGCGCGGGCACGCCGCCCAGCTCCTTCGCGAAGGGCTCCACGAAGGGAATGGAGGCGCCGCAACCAGTGGCGACCGCCTTCGTGCCGTAGCCCTTCTCCAGCGCGCGGAAGGCCGCCTGGAACGCGGGGTGGGACGGGTCCGTGTACCACCAGCCGGACGCGCCCTCCGTGTCGAAGTGGACCTCCAGCCCCCATGGGCACACCTTGAGCAGGTGCGCCTTCAGGCGCTGCTCCACGTCGCGCGCCTCCAGGTCCGGGACGATGCGGATGCCCACCCGCGCCCACGCCGAATCACAGATGATGTTGCGCGCGTCTTTCTTGCTGCTGGCCTGGATGGCGTTGATGGCGATGCTCGGCTGGCGCCAGTTCAGCTCCCATGGAGACGCCCCGCCTCCCAGCACCTGCGCGCCCGGCAGCAGGCCGGACTGCGCGCGGAAGTGCGCCTCGTCTCCGGGCAGCGCCTGGATGCTCTGGCGCTCCGCGTCCGTCAGCGGCTTCACGCGCTCGCGGATTCCTTCGATGGCGATGGAACCATCCGCGTGCGTCAGCGTGGCCAGCATGCGGCACAGCGCCATGACGGGGTCCGGCACCGGCCCACCCCACATGCCCGAGTGCACCGCCTGCCGCAGCGCCCGCACCTCCACGTCCACCGTGACGAGCCCGCGCAGCGCGGTGGTGATGGACGGCAGGCCGGTGTCGAAGTTGGCCGTGTCGGTGAGGACGATGGCGTCCGCCTTCAGCAGCGCCGCGTGCTTCTGGAGGAAGGCGCCCAGGAAGTTGCTGCCAATCTCCTCCTCGCCCTCGATGATGACCTTCACGTTGAGCGGCAAGGCCCCCGCGCCCTTCAGCCACGACTCCACCGCGGACGTGTGCACGACGATGCCCGCCTTGTCGTCCGCCGAGCCGCGTCCGTACAGCCGGCCCTCGCGCTCCACCGGCTCGAAGGGAGGGCTCTTCCACGCCGCCTCGTCACCCGCGGGCTGCACGTCATGGTGCGCGTAGAGCAGCAACGTGGGCTTGCCCGGCGCCTTGAGCACCTCGCCGTAGACGTAGGGGTGCGTGCCCTCGATTTCGAGTAGCTGAACGTTTTCAAAACCACGGTCCTTCAGCAGCCGCGCGGTCGCTTCCGCGCTGCGTCGTACCTGCGTCGCATCGAAGCCAGGAAATGAGACACTGGGAATGCGGACGAGGGACTTGAGGTCCTCCAGGTACGTCTGCTTCGTCGACTCGAAGTGTGAGAGAGCGTTGTCGGTGGACATGCTCACCCCTTAACCCAAAAAGACGGGCAGGCGTGCCATGTCCCCGCGCGGATGTTGCGCGGTCCAAGTATCATCCATGGCCATGTCCGACACCCCGACCCTGCTGCTCGTCGATGACGACAGTTTCGTGCGCCGTATCCTCAAGGACGTCATCGCCGACACGGGCATCGAGCTGCGGCTGCTCGAGGCCGCGGACGGCGAGGAGGGCCTGGCCGTGGCCGCGCGGGAGCAGCCCGCGGTGATGTTCCTGGACCTGTTCATGCCGAAGAAGAGTGGACTGGAGGTCCTGGGCGCCATCAAGTCGGTGTCGCCCGCCACGCGTGTGTTGGTCATCAGCAGCATGGACGCGGAGCCCGTCGTGGAGCAGGCCATGGCGGCAGGCGCCGTGGGCTTCGTGGGCAAGCCCTTCCATCCGCTCGAGATCGCCTCGGCAGTGCGCCAGGCGCTGGCTCACTGACCCCCGGGGTGTCTGCGTGTCGTCTACTGCTGTCGGTTACTGGGTCGCGGACAATCTCGGACGTGTGCTGGGGCCCCTGGCGCTCCAGGCCTTGCGGGAGCTGATTTCCTCCGGACGCTTGAAGGCCGCGGTGCGTGCCTCGCGGGATGGGACGAACTGGGTCGCCCTGCCGGAGCTGCCCGAGCTGCGGGACTTGTTCGCCAGCGCGCGGCCCTCGCCCTCCCTGGAGCTGCAGCAAGCCGAGCGCCTGCGCGCGCAGATGCGCGCCATGCAGAGCCTGCCGGCCCATGAAGTCTTTGGCCTCAAGCCCACCGCCAACCTGGACGAGCTGCGCCTGGCCTACTTCCGCATGGCCAAGCGCTTCACGCCGGACCACGTGTCGCCAGACACGCATCCGGAGCTGAAGAAGGTGTCGGCGGAAATCTTCGACTTCCTGTCGCGCCGCATGCGCGAAGCGGAGGCCGCCTGGACGCAGGCGGCGCAGGCGCCCCGCCCTCCGCCGCCCGTCGTGCCCGCCGCGCCGCCTGCGTC
>NZ_JAAIYB010000168.1 GCF_010894475.1 Myxococcus vastator | reverse complement strand
GCCGCGGAAGTCCGGGAAGTCGAAGTCCGAGCGGTCGGGGATGCCACCGTCATCCCCGGTGGCCCTCCGCGTCGTAGCGGTAGAAGCGCGTGCGGCGCGTGCTGCGCTGGAGCGAATACGACAGCCAGCCGAACCAGTTGTCGCCCAGCGGGTGGCGCAGCAGGAACTCCAGGCCGTAGGCCATGCCGCTGCCGCGGAAGTCCGGGAAGTCGAAGTCCGAGCGGTCGGGGATGCCACCGTCATCCCCCAACTGCATGCCGCGGCGCAGGCCGCCTGGAGGCGGCTCGGAATCCGGCGGCTCGTCCTCCACCAGGCCCTCATCGGAGAAGGGCGTCAGCTCGAGCGTCCGCAACATGGGGTTGAGGTAGACGTCCAGCCCCACCTCCAGGCCGCGCCACGCCTTCCACTCCGCGCCGACGGAGAGCTGCACGCCTTGCTGGAGCCCCAGCAGCAGGCTGCCCACGTCCACCACGGGCAGGCTGATGAGGGTGGTGGGCGGCTGATGGAAGAGGCCCGCCCCGCCCTTGAGCGTGAGCGCCTCCGACACCTTGTGGCGCACGGTGAGGCGCGGCTCCAGCGCGCGCCGGTCAATGCCCGGCGACAGGTGGTAGCTGTCCACGCGCAGGCCGGGCACCACGGCCCACTTCTCATGGGGCTGCCATACCAGCTCCGTCCACGCCCCCATGAAGGTGCCCAGCGCCACGGGCGCCACCTCCCTGTCCACGTCGGGGCCGCCTTCCTGCTGGAGCAGCTCGACGATGGCGCGCTTGTGCTCCACGTCCGCCCCGGCGCGCAGCGTGGCGCTGGGGGACAGCGTCGCGGTGTAGCCCAGGCGCGCGGACCAGTGCCCCTGGTCGATATGGATTTCGGTGGCGTCGCCAGGCGGGCTGCGGCTGACGATGGCGAAGCGGTCCAGCCCCCACGTCCCGCCCACCTCCAGCTCACCGGGGCCCACGGGGTGGCGGTGCCGCAGGTCCACCCGGTGGAAGACAATGGACTGCAGCGCGGTGTCCCCCCATTCGTCCTGGGCCTCCGAGCCAAAGGTGTCCGACGAGCCAAAGGCAAACAGGCGCAGCGTGCCCTCGCCCAGCCGCTGCTCCACCCGGCCCTGGTAATCCCAGAAGTCGAGCACCACCTTGGGGTTCTCCCGCCCGGGCGGGGGCGGCGCCTGGAGCTGGTTGGCCGCCAGGGCGATGAGCCAGGGTGTATAGGAATAGCGACCGGCCAGGCTGACGTTGGTGCCGGTGTCCTTGAACGGCGTCTCGATGAAGAAGCCCGCGTTGATGAGGTCCGCGTAGGCACTGCCGTGGACGCCGTCATCCCGCGGGCGGCTGAGACGCCCGTCGATGGCGCCCCCCATCAACCGCCCGTACCGGGGCGGCGGCGAGCCCGGATAGAAGTCGATGGCGTCGATGAAGTCCGGGTGGATGACGGCCGGCCCCAGGAACAGGTGGAAGAGGATGGGGACGCGGATGCCATCCAGGAAGTAGCCCGTGGCCGCGGGCTGGCTGCCGCGCACCACCGGGTAGGCCACGCCGGACACCATGCTGCCCACGCCGGGCAGCAGCATGACGACGCGGAAGGGGTCCCCCATGGTGCCGGGCACCTCGCGCAGCTCCGCGTCATGCAGGGTGACGCGGCTCACCTCCGTGCGCTCGCGGTCCCCCCGCACCACCGTCTCGTACGGGTTGATGATGAGCGGCTCCAGCCCGTACACCACCTCCAGCGCCTCGTTCGCCTTCAGGCCCTCGCGGAAGACGGCGGGCTTGTGGCCGGGGGCGGTGATGCGCACCGGGTGCACGCCCGCGGGCCAGCGCGCCTCGAAGCGGCCGTCCACGTCCGTCTGCACCGGCGCGTCCGGCTGCGCGTCCGACACCAGCGTGGCCCCCACCAGCGGCCGGCGGTTGCCCTTGGTGCGAACCAGACCCTTCAGGGTGATGGGCGCCGCGGGCGTGGCCCCCGCGGCGCTGACCGGCGCGGGCGCCTCGAAGCGGTACTCGAAGAAGATGCGCACGGCCACCGGCAGGCCGTCCAGGGTGGCGGGGGCGAAGCGCAGCGACGGCGCCGCGTGCAGCGCCGCCCGGTCCAACAGGGGATGCAGCCCTTCCACCAACGTGGCGGACTCCACCTCGCCCGCGTCGTCGATGAGCAGCTCCAGCTTCACCACCCCCGCGACGCCCTCTGACGCCAGCCCGGGCGGATAGGGCGCGGGCGAGCCCTGCACCATCGCCGGCGGCGTGAACGCGGGCTCCGGCACACCCGCGCCCCCGGACAAGGGCGCGTCCGTCTCCACGGCCCAGCCCGCGTCGGTGCGCTGCAGCACCCGCTCGGCCTGGGTGGCGCCCCCGTCATCCGGCGTCCCCGCGTCCTGCGCGTGCGCCCGAGTCGCGGACATGAGCAGGGCCACCCCGGCGACCGCCGCGCGCGCTACTGGCCTGCCTGTCCACCACCCAAGTCCTCGGGCCATTCCCTCACCAAGCGGGGCGCGGCGCACCCGGTCCCCCCATGAGGCCAGGGAGACGGCGGTGTGACAAGCGGCTTGGGGCGGACTTGCGCGGGCAGCGTCAGCCCTGGACGCGGCGCCAGCCTTTCCATCAACCCGATGAGTAACCGTTCACCGCCTGGTGCCTGATTGAAGAGAAGAGACATCGGGGTAGCGGACGGTGGGCGGGACGGCGCCCATCGCGTCCTCGTCACGGAACCGCATGGCGACGCGAGCGCGGCGAATTTCTCGCAATGGGAGGAGCCAGAACGTCTGGCTCGGCCATGGGCGAAAGAGCGTTGCTCCATCGCAGTGCAGATAGAACGCGCGCAGGTCTTCATCCAGGCGCCAGCCGACGCGCTGCTCGAACGCCTCGAGCTGCGCTGGAGTGGCTGGAGCGTTCGGGTAGTGCCGAGCGGTCACTTCCTCCAGTAGCGGCTGCATGGGGCTGGTCGGCATAGGGCCTGTCCGGAAGAAGGCGCGTTGGCGGCCGTCCCCTTGGGTAGGCCTGCGCTCCCTGGTGCCCACCCGTTGCTCGCCACCAGGGGCCCCGCTGCTGCCCTCCACAGTCCCCTCGGTGCATGTCGTCCCCGGCCGAACAGCGAAGCGTTGCCGCACCACGCCTCACGCTCACGAGGCCTCCTCACGAAATCACAGACACCCGAGAACGCATCAGGCCTGCCCCCCAGGGAGCGCCGGGAACCCATTCCGGCACGGAAGCACCCACCTCCGGACAATCAAGGCCTCACCGTCCGGAGTCCGCCCTCACCGCTCCGGCAGGAGGGCGACCGCGACCTGGTTCATCAGGTTGAGCTGCCTGCGCGACATGCGCCGCAGCGTTCGGAGCACCTTCCGCATCTCCGGGAGCTGGTCCCTGTGCCTGGAGTCCCCCTCCCAGAGCGCGGCGCCGACACTGGCCGCCGTGGCGAGTCCCAGCCCGACGTCCGCCGACAACCGCAGCGCCAGACACAGGCGGAACAGGGTCGGCACGCTGGGCATCATCTTCCCCCGCTCCATGCGCCCATAGACCTCCGCGGCGATGCCCACACGCGCCGCGACATCCGCCTGGGTGAGCCCCGCGAGCAGCCGCGCGCCTCGCGCCGCCTCGCCCACGCTCTCCGCCAGACGGCTCTCCATCTGCTCGCGCGACTTCCGGGCGCGCGCCGCCGGGCTTCGAGGCGGAGCGCGGGGCCGCTTGCGGGGAGGAGCTGGACCTTCGAGGTGGGTCTTCACTGCGTCAACCTTGTGAGTACGGGCCAAGCGCACGCCCTGCCCGGGAACAGGCCGCGCTCGGTCACGAGTTTTCCTGCGACTTATAACCCAGCACGTCCTCAGGCGAAATACCGATATGGAGGGTAGTCCTCCGCCCCGCACCCTCCGCGAAAAGTGTCGCACCCGGAACCACACACCCGGCAGACGTCCAGGCGTCAGCCCGCATGGCCCGTCCGGCACCGGGTCCGTCCGGCCCTACTCGCCATGTCTGTCATTGAGGGAGCAGCCAATCCCTTCACCAGAATTCGACGACCAGGGTTGCCTCGCGAAAGCACTCCATGCAATGTGCATCATTACGGCCACACTTCCGCGACCTGTCTGTGAAGCCTCCTGGACCGGAGGCCCGCGGCCGGACGCGTGAGTCTGGGCATGGGCGGCCAAGGCGTTCGCCGCCCCTGTGGGGGCCCGCATCCACCCTGGAGCACGGCGCGTCTGGCTTCGGCCTGGCGGCGTCCCCCTTTTCTTCTGGAGCCCCCCGCAATGGAATTGAGATTGACCTCGCACCTGGTGCGAGAGCCCGCGCCACCTCAGCCCCTGGGGCCGGAGGCCTTGCGCGAGCTGCGTCAGCGCTGCGCGCTCGCCACCCCCGAGGACACCGCGCGTGGCATGTTCTTCCGGGGGGTCCTGGAGACGGTGCGGCGCGTGGGCGGCTCCAGCCTGGAGCAGCGCTGCCGCCAGGGCCTGCCGGAGAAGCGCTACATCGACTTCTTCAGCTACCCCATCACCCAATTCCTGCCGCTGGCCTTCCAGGCCGCGGACCTGCTCTCCGAACCCTGCGGGGGCCTGGCCGCCGCCCAGCGCGTCCTGGGCCAGAAGGCCGCGCATGACTTCCTGGAGTCCGTCGCGGGCCGCACCCTGCTGATGCTCGCCTATGACGAGCCCCGGCTGCTGCTCGGGCAGCTCCCCACCGGGTTCCTCGCGGCGGTGAGCTACGGCGAGCGGCGCATGGTGTGGACGGGGCCTCGCAGCGGCCGCTTCGTCATGAAGCGGGACTTCATGCCCACCGCGTACCACGAGGGAGTCCTCCACGCCGCCCTGGAGGCCGTGGGCGCGCGCGACATCGGGGTGCGGGGGCGCGAGCTGGGCCTGCTCGACTCGGAGTACGCGCTGTCCTGGCGCTGAGACGCGACACCGCCGGCGGCCCCGCCCCACTTCAAGTGGTGGGACGGGGCGGCGCTTCGACTACAGCAGCGAGCAGAGCAGCCCGCGGTAGCGCGAGCCCGCGGGGCAGTTGTCGCCCTGGCAGTACACCACGCCCGAATCGATGGCGGGGTTGGCCAGCAGCGCGGGGACCTTCACGTTGCAGGTGCCGATGGCGCTGTTGCCCGACGCGTCCTGCACGGCGTACGTGAAGTTGTAGACGCGGCCGTTGCCCAGCAGGGCCGCCTCGGCGCGGACCATCGCGGACTTGCGGTCCGGGGTCAGCTTGATGTCGTCACACGCCAGCAGCCGGAGCAGGGACAGCGCGTCGTTGGACTCGTCGGAGGTGACGCGGATGATGCGGGCCGACGCGTCCAGGTCGAGCTCGCCGCCGCAGTTGTCGACGGCCGGCATCGCGCAGTCAGCCAGGGGCACCAGCACGTAGTCGGACCCCAGGACCGGCTGGAGCACCAGGCCGCGGTTGGCGCCCGGCGTGGGGGCGCTGACGTCGACGACCGTCACGTTCGCCGAGCACGTGCTGGTGGCCGCGCCGTCGGACACCTGGAGCTGCGCGCTCGTGGTGCCCAGCCCATAGGGGCCCGCGGGCGACTGCTCCACGGAGAACGGCCCCGGGAAGCCATCCGGGTCGAACGAGCCGTTGTCGATGCTCGCGCTGCCCTGACAGGCCGCGTCCGCGGGGACGGTGACGTCCTGGCAACTGGCCACCGGCTGCTGGTTGGTGGCACAGGGAACCTCGAAATCAATGGAGGCGAAGTTGTTGTCCTCGTCGTCCTCCGGATAGGCGCCGTCCTCGTCCGCGACGACCACCACCTTCGTCGTTCCCTCCGGCACCGTGTACGACAGCGAGAAGGGGAAGCGCTCTCCGCCCACCAGCCACGGGACACTGAGGGTGCCCAGCCGCACGCCGCCAGCGCCCGGCGTCCCCGCGTACACCGCCGCGGTGGAGTCCCCGATGCCCGTGAGGGCCTCGTTCTTGATGGCCGCGGAGAGCGTCAGCGCCGTCGCCGCGCACGAGGCGGACAGGTCCACCACGCTCAGGTCCAGCCCCGTCTCCTTCGCCTCCTGACGCTGGACCTCCATGTCGATGTTCGCCGGGCCCTCTTCGGGAAGCGCGCCCTCACAGCCCGTCAGAAGAAACAACGCCGTCAGCGTGGAGACGCCATGATTCCGTGTCATGTCTGGTTCCTGGCATGCCGGGAGCACGCCTGCTCTGCAGGGGGAAATGCCTCTCAATGAGGCCACTCTTTTATGTCGAGTCGTTTACCCGGATACCACGGACTCCCAGTGCATGTGGAGGCAATTATTCCCACCAGCCTGTATGAAGTCCGCGCTCCCACAGGGGTGATTGACGACACCTCACCTTGATTCTTGATAATCCAGACATAGAGCGATGCATGCCTGACACCCATGAGTCAAATCAGACATATACAAGAAAAAGACGACTTAACTGCCAAACCCCGCATCGTGTCGCGGTGGACATCCCGGGCGTCCACGGGCGGACGCATTGCCCTGGGGCACTGGCGGACATTGGACTTCAGTACAAGTCTACAGCCTCATGTGCACGCCCAACCTCGTCCTCCTCGTGGAAGACCATGCCGACAGCCGGGAGCTGTTGGAGGAGTTCCTCACCCTGGAGGGCTTCACCGTGGAGACGGCGGGCAACGGACTGTCCGCCTGGGAGCGCCTGAGCCGCCCGCCCCTGCCGGATGCCGTCCTCCTGGACCTGATGATGCCGGTGATGAGCGGCTGGGAGCTGATGCGCCACGTGCGCGAGGACGCGCGGTTGAGCACCCTGCCAGTGGTGGTGGTCTCCGGCGCGGGGAGCTCCCAGCCCCTGCCAGAGGGCATCCGGGCCACGGTGCCCAAGCCCGTGGATTTGTTCGAGCTGCGCGCCACCCTGGAGCGGGTGGTGAGCCCCACCTGAGCGCGTCAGTCCGCCTGCTGGCGGGGCAGTGACACCCGGAAGGTCGTGCCCGCCTCGGCGGTGGAGGTCACCTCGATGCGGCCGCCGTGGCCCTTCACCACCTGCTCGACGATGTAGAGCCCCAGCCCCAGCCCGCTGCTGCCCGCGCCGCCGGCACCGGCCATGGCGCCGCGCCGGAAGGGGTCGAAGAGCCGGGGGAGCATCTGTGGGGAGATGGGCTCGCCGGGGTTGTGGACCTCCAGCACCACGGCGTCTCCACCGTCCGACAGCTTGAAGGACACGGGCGCGTCCGCGGGGCTGTACTGGAGCGCGTTGCCGCCCAGGTTGCTGACCACCTGGAGCAGCCGGTCTCCGTCCCACGCCCCTTCATAGCGGCCCGGCTCCACCTGGAGCGCCAGCTTGCGCTCCGGCCAGGCCGCCTCCAGTTCATCAATCCCCATCCGGACCACGGCCCGCAAATCACCGGCCGTGCGTTGGATGGGAATGCCGCCCCCCAGCCGCCCGCGCGTGAAGTCGAGCAGCTCTGAAATCATGCGCTTCATCCGGTCGCCGGAGCGGGCGAGGCGCGTCACCAGGCGGCGCTCGCGCTCCGGAAGCGCCTCGCTGTGCAACAACTGGGTCGCGGACAGCTGGATGGCATTGAGCGGGTTGCGCAGGTCATGGCTGACAATGGCGATGAGCCGCTCGCCGAACCGGGCCGCCTGCAGCGAGGCCTCCTGGGCGCGGCGCCGTTCGGAGACGTCCACCAGGGTGGCCACCGCCGCGATGATGGTGCCCTCCCGGTCCAGGATGGGCGCGCTGGAGAGCAGCACCGTGACGTACTGGCCATCCTCGCGGGAGATGAGCATCTCCTCGCCCCGCACCACCTCGCCGTGGCGCAGGCTGCGCGCCAGCGGCAGGTCCTCCAGGGCGTAGGGCCGCCCGTCCGGGCGCAGCGAGACGCCATAGTCCTCCATGTAGTCCTGCATCGACGTGGAGGGATGGAAGGGCCTGCCGGTGATGAGCTCCACCTGCCGGCTGGCCATCACCAGCCGACCGGACGGCGCGTCCGCGATGAACACCCCCGCGGGCATCTGGTCCAGCACCGACGCCAGCCGCGCGCGCTCCGCCTCGATGGCGCCCAGCAGGCGCTGCCGGTCCATCTCCATGGCCCGGCGCTGGGTGATGTCCACCACGGTGGCCACCCGCTGCTCCACGCGGCCGGCCGCATCCTTGAAAGCCGTGACGTGGGTGAAGGCGGGGAAGCGGGTGCCATCCTTCCGGATGTGCAGTGATTCGTATTCGTGCGACGGCTTGGAGTTCGCCGCCGCGATGTGCCGAGGCAACACGCCGCGCGCTTCCGGCGCATAGGTGTCCTCCAGCCGCCGGCCGGCCAGCTCCTCCGGCGCGTAGCCATGCATGCGCGCGAAGGCGGGGTTCACCTCGCGCAGCCGCTCCTCGGCCGCGTCCACCACGGCCACGCCGACGCCCAGCCGCTTGAAGACCTGCTCCCACCGCCGCAGGCCCGCTTCACTCTCCCGGAGGCGCTCCAGGGACGCCTCCGCGACCGCGCGCGCCTCGCGCTCGCGGGCATGCGCCTGGGCTTGCAGCAGCAGCGCGGTGGTGCGCGCCGCCATGGCCCGGAAGAGGAACTGGTCCTCTTCCGACAACTCGCGGGCGGCGCGGCTGCCCATCAGCACCACGCCCATCAGCTGCTCACCTCGGAGCAACGGCACACCGAACAGCGCGGACAGGTCCGCCGCGCGCAAGGACGGCTCGCTCACCCGGCTGTCCGTGCGGGCCTCATGCACCAGCAGCGGCTGGCGCGTGGCCGCGATGGTGCCCGTGAAGCCCTCCCCCATGGGCACCACGTCGCCCACTGCCATCCCCGTGCCCACGACGCTCTCCACCCGCAGGGCGCCCTCCTCCAGCAGCAGGACGACCGCCACGTCCACCACGGCCACCGTCTCCCGCAGCACCTGAAGGAGGCTCGGCAACAGGCTCGCGGCGTCGGTGCTGCCCAGGGCCGCGGTGCTGATGCGGTCCAGCGCCTGCAACGTGCGCTCGCGCGCCAGCGAGTAGCGGCTGACGGAGGCCGCCACCGCTTCATCCAGGGCCTCGTGGAAGACGATCTCCGCCTCCGGGCGGTGGGTGGCGTTCTCCCGGGACGTCCACAAGCGCAGCACGCACGCGCGAAGCAGCCGGTACTCCGTCACCACCTGCCGCAGGTCGAAGCCCTCGCCCAGCCGCTCAATCGCGTGCCGGTCCGGAATCTCCCCCAAGCCCTCCTCCACGCCGCCGGGCGAGCCGCGGCGCATCAGCGAGGCGACGACCTCCAGCAGCCGGGGCAGCCCATCCCGCAGCGCGAGCCTTGGCAGCGCCTGGGCCGCGGGGATGCGGCGCACCTCCACCTCCCACGCGGACATGATGGCTTCCCGCTGCTGTAGAAGGAACTCGGCCAGGTGGATGGGCACGACTTCGTGGATAGGCGTCAGCGCGGCCGACGACAACAGCAAAGCGCGCCGACTGCCCGGCAGCGGAAACGTCCAAAAGCACGCAGCCACCTCGCACGTCCGGAATGCGTGTCACGGACACTCCTCGAAAAGAGCGCTGGAGGCCGCCGGGGGTGGCGTTGTTAGGGTCCCTTCGACATGAGCGGGCGCGCACGGTTTGCCTGGGCGCTGGGGGTGGGACTGTTGGGCCATGCGCTCAACCGACATCCCGTGGAGCTCATCCCAGGCATCGACATCCTCCTGGGTTTCTTCGTCATCATCCCCGCGGCCCCGCTGCTGGGACCCTGGTGCGCGGGGCTGGCGGCCGGCATCGCCACGGCCGTCACCGTCCAGCTCTGGGGCCACCCCTGGGCCATGCTGGGCGCGATGATGGAGGCCGTCGTCCTGGGCGGGCTCACCCGGCGCTACTGGCCCCTCCAGGCGGACGGGCTCTACTGGTTGGCGGGCATCCCCTACCTCTTCATCAGCTACCACCTGGGCGTGGACGTCACGGCGACGAGCGCGCTCGCCATCGCCTTCAAGCAGGGGCTCAACAGCCTGGTGCCGGCGCTGATGACGCAGGTGGTGCTGATGACGCCCGCGGCGCGCGCGCGGCTCTGGCCCCTGCTGCCGCCAGCGCTGCGCACCTTCACCCTGTCGTCGGCGGTGGGCTCGGCGCTGCTGCTGGCGCTGATGCTGCCGCTGATGCTGGTGGGAACGCTGGAGGGCCGGGCCCGCTATGCCGCCGAGCTGCGGCGGGTGGATGACCAGGGCCTCTCCACCGCGCACCTGCTGGCGGAGACGGTGGACGCGGAGCTGGCCACCGCCCAATCCCAGACCGCCTTGCTGGCGAGCGTCGTCATCAACTGGTGGGAGCGCGAAGGGGAGCGCCCGTCCCCGCCGCAGTTGGAGGAGCTGCTGCGGGACTGGGTGTATCACTCCGCGTTCGCGCTCAACTGCGGCCTCGGGGACCGCGACGGCAACCTGGTGGCCATCTGGCCGCCGCAAGGCGTGGGCGCCCAATCGGCGGCGGACGCCAACTTCGCGGACCGCGCCTACTTCCAGGAGGTCCGCGGCACGCGCGCGCCCGTGGTGAGCGGCGTGTTCGAGGGCCGCGCCGCGGTGTCGGGCCCCGTCATGGTCGCCGTCGCGCCCTTGCTCCGGCAGCAGCGCTTCGAAGGCTTCACGTTGGTGGCCATCAACCTGCCTCGGATGCGCGCGGTGGCGCAGGAGCGGCTGGCGCCGGGCCAGCGCGCGCTGCTGGTGGACCCGGACGGCAACGTGGCCTTCGACACCGGCGCCACGCCCGGGCCGAAGCCTCGGTCCCTGAAGGGCACCGCGTGGGGTGAGATGCTGTCGAAGCTGCCCGCCACGGGCACCCGCACCTATGACACGGAGCCCCGGGCCCCCAGGCCGCGGCGGGCCCAGGGGACGCGGCACCTGGCCAGCGCGACGCTGCTCCAGACGGGTTGGCGCGTCGTGGTGGAGCAACCGATGAACTTCATGGACTTCGGCGTCGTCGGCACCTACCGCGCGCTGCTGGCCACGCTGGCGCTGGCGCTGGTGCTGGCCATCCCCGTCACCCGCCTGCTGACGCGCATGCTCTCCAGGCCGGTGGAGGCCGTGTCCCAGGCCGCGGGCCGCATGGCCGCGGGCGAGCGCGACGTGCGCGCCTTCGGGACGCTCCACCGCTCTGGCGCCCTCGAGGTGGAGAAGCTGGGCCGGGCCTTCGACGAGATGGCGGCCCGGCTCCAGCGCCACCTGGAGGAAGTGGAGCGCGTCAGCCAGGCCAAGGCGGCCTTCTTCTCCATCGCCAGCCATGAGCTGAAGACGCCCCTGGCCACCCTCAAGCTGCGCTTGCAGCGGCTGCGTCCGGACACCGTGCGTCAGCAGGACCTGGTCCTCATGGACCGGCAGGTGGACCGGCTGGCGCGGCTGGTCAATCAACTGCTGGATGTGTCCGAGCTGGCCAGCGGCCGGCTGTCACTGGCGCAGGTGCCCCTGGAGCTGTCCGCGCTGGTGCGGCGGGTGGCGGAGCGGCGCGCGGCGTCCGCGCCCCAGCATCAACTGACGCTGAAGCTGGAGCGCGTGGACGGCTGGTGGGACGAACCCCGGCTGGAGCAGGTCGTCTACAACCTGGTGGACAACGCCATCCGCTACAGCCCGGAGGGTGGACCGGTGGAGGTGGTGCTCCGGTGGGAGGACGGGGACGCGCTGCTGGAGGTGAAGGACCGGGGCGTGGGCCTGGGGCCGCGCGGGGGCGAGGAGCTCTTCAGCCGGGCCCTTCGCGGCGGCACGCTGTCCACCATCAGCCGCGTGGAGGGCCTGGGCCTGGGATTGTATTTGAGCCGTGAAATCATCACCCGCCATGGCGGCAGCATCCACCTGGCCGCCCGCGAGGGCGGCGGCACCTGCGCCCGGGTCCGCCTGCCGCGAAACGACCCGCGCGAGGTGTGACGTGGACGCCCGCTATGGGTCGGCGGGGGGCCCGTCGGTCCAGGACCGCGGCAACGCAGGCGCGGCCACGTGGGTCAGCCGTAACAAGCTGCGCCCCAGGTCGAGCCGGTAGCGGACTCGAAAACCCGAGTCGAGCACCACCACCCCCCCCTGGTCCGACCGCAAGGGCCCGTCGAGTGGAAGGCCCGCGGCGAGCGCACCCAGCTCACACTGGAGCTGCTCTCGCACCGGAGTCGAACACCCCGCCAGGGTCCGGAGTGCCCGGGGAGCGAGCTGAAGTCGAAGGGCCATGGTTGTTTCAGACTGACGAGCCATGGCGATGACGACAAGCTGTACCCGGAGTGCATGTTTGGCGTCGGCTTCCAGCCCCATGAGGGGACCACCCCTCACTTCGCTGTGGAGTGCCAGACAGCCAAGGCGGTGGAGACACCGTCCGGACGCGGACCTACCGCTGCCGCGCGAGGATACGCCGCCCTTCCACGTCGACGGCGTAGGTCGCTTCCATGTCCATGATGATGTTCTGCTTTTCACAGACATCCGGACGCAGTGTCACACGGACGAAGGTCACACCTTCGGGGCCTGGGGACGCAATCACTTCGTACGATTCACGCCGGTAGAGACAGCGCTCCACGTCGGTCGCGCCCTCGTGGGGCTTCACGTCCAGGGGCAGGAAGTCGTCCAGCGCGAGCTGCATGGCCGTCACCAGCTCCCCTGACAGCGTCGTCCGCGTATCCGCCGGGAGGTCGAGCGGGAACTCCACCCTCGCCGCTTCCTCTGGAGGCGCGTGCGGTGGGCGATACGGGCGCTGGAAGAGCGCACATGCGGGCAACAGCAGGCACAGGGCGAGGAGGCGTCCGCGCTTCATGATGTCTCCGGGTCGACGAGGCTCGTCCATGGCTACTCATCCATCCAGGTCACGATGCCCGCGGACTTGTGCTCGGGCTTGATGACACCAATCCGCACCCAGTGCCGCTCGCGTCGCTCGAACAACTCACCGGGCCGGGCCTCACCGACGTAGGGGACCAGCTTCATCACCCGGCACCCCGTGTCGAACTGAATCCGGATACTGAAACGCTGGCGGGACTGCCGTCGGTCCGCGCTCGACATGCGCGAGTTGGGCCACGAATGGCTGTGATAGTCGGCCAGCACCACCGTGCGTCCACGCGAATCATTCACGAAGCGCGGCGCGAAACAAGACTTCTGCGGCTCCGGCGTCGCCTTGAGCAACGGGCCCAGCGTAGATGGCAGGCTCGCGTAGTAGGTGCCGTCGCCCAGGGAGTAGATGGCGCCGCAGTACTCCTGCCCGTACTCGCGGCCCTGCGCGCGAGGCAATTGCATGATTGCGGGGCATAACTGATCAATCACCGCGTCCACGTCCGCCGAAGGCATGATGGCGTCCCAAGGACCACGAACCCAGACATCCCCGTTGCGGTAGCCATAATCCGTCCCCTCCACGGGGCCAGAAGGCGTGCTGGAACACGCAGCCAGCAATAGCCCCATGAACGCGCCCATGAACCGCAACCGCCGCCGCATGCATGCCTCCATGCGCCAGAACTCGAGCGTGGACACGCCAGTTCCAGCCGAGCAGTGAACTGTTGGCCAGCGCGTCTAACACGCTCATTAAATCCGGACAAGTCTAGTATTTCCTGAGTTGAGGCAAGCCTCATCCAGACTCTACCCAACCTGATTGACTAGCATCCAGCAGGAAAACCCAACAGGTGGGTATCAGCCCATCCCACAGGGCACTGGGAAGCACTGGAGGCCGTGGGTGTCGTGCATCGGACGCGGAGCGGGCGGGCCCCTGGCGCATTCCTCAGGTCCGGGGTATTTGAGACTCCTCGCCTCTTCCACCATGGCCCGGCCGCTCCATCACCTGCTTCTCGTCGAGGATGACCTCGCCTGGCGCGAGCGGCTGACCGTGGTTGCTCACGCGGAAGGGGTGAAGGTCTCCCACGCGGCGGATGGCCAGGAAGCCCTGGACTGGCTCGACACACACCCCCGGGCGAGCCACCCGGACCTCATCCTCCTGGACCTGCTGATGCCGCGGATGGACGGGTGGGAGCTCTACGGACAGCTCCGGACCAACGCGCGGCTGCGCCATCTGGGCGTGCTGATGTTCTCCGGCGCGCTGAGCGGCCAGGAGCCCCCGCTGGACGGCGTGGTGGGCTACCTGCGCAAGCCGCACGCGCCCGAGGCCGTGGACGGGGCCCTGCGCGCCCAGCTTCGCGGGCTCCCCGCGCTTCCCGCCCGGGACTCCGCCGAGCCCTACGCACTGCACCTGCCCGAGGACGTGTCCCTGCCGCTGCGCACCCTGCCGGGCTCCCTGAGCCACGCGGTGCGCCTGCACCTGCTGCGCGCCGCGGAGCTGGTGGGCACGGAGCTGCCCCTGGCCTCCACCTGGCTGATGGCGCTCCCCGGGACGCCGCCCTCGCTGCTGGTGACGGTGGACGGCGTGCAGGTGGAGCTGGAAGTGGATGACGCACAGCGACGGCTCACCGTCCGCGACGTCACCTTGTCACCGAACCTGCGCCACGGCGCCTGACGGCTCAAGGCACCGGCAGGTGCCGGACCTCACCGCTCTCCAAATCCAGCCATACACCCTGGCCCCCCTCGCCGAACACCAGCAACATGCTGTCGGTGAGCCGCACCCTGGGCCAGTCCTTCCCTTCGAAGGCCAACACGGCGCGGAGGAACCCCCGCCTGTCTGTCAATTGAAGCTGCCATTCCTTACTCAAAGCCAGCAACTCCAGCCACCACTCCTGAGAGATGAAGATGGCCTTGAGCGGCTCGCTGTCGTGCGTCTTCGGGACCCGGCTGCGAAGCGCCACGGGCGGCAACCACGCCGGTACGAAGGTCACCGGGTTCACTTTGCCTGTCAGCGCCTCGGGGGGAGGTGGCACCTCCGTGCCCAGCACGATGACCTCGCCATCCGGCACCACGGACTCGCTGACGAGCACGCAGTTCGGACCCGATACCTCTGGAGGCAGCTCCGACCGCTCGCGAAGCGTGGGCCCGTCCGCGAGCGTATACGTCCACCGCTCCTGGTTGCCGACAATGAAGCTCAGGTGCGTGGCATCCGCCGCAATGGCAGACACGCCCCTGGCCAGGTCCGGAACCCGCCAGAGCGCGCGGCAGTCAGCGGCGAGCGCATCCAGCATCATCACCGTGGTGCCGGAGGCCACGAACCAGACATTGCCGTCGTAGCTGGGGGACCAGGCCGTCAACGTCATGTCACGCCAGGGGCTGCACCTGCGCGTCACCAGGTCCAGCCGGGACAGGCGCCAGACATCCCCCCGCCGCGCGAGCGCCAGGACCCGGTCACCATGAATGGAAGGCACCAGGTGGAAGGCCGGCACGTCGAAGTGCGCCACCGTCCGGCCGTCCGCGCGAACCAGCCGCGCCCCCGCCTCTCCCAGCGCGTACAGCAGCCGCCCGTCTGGCAGCACCACCGCGTCATGAAGCGTGAAGGTCCCCGCCTCGGAGGCCCGCACGGTGGCGTCGATGCGCGGCCGTGAATGGGTATCGCGCCACGCGGGGTGGAGACAGTCCGTCAACGCCGGCAGGTCCGTGCGCAGGGTGCCGTCGGGCGCGTCGCCCAACAAGCGCTTGATGAGGCTCAGGTCCGAGGTGAAGCGGGCATTGCCCGCCGCCCGGTCTCGAAGCAACGCACGCAACGTGGGCACCACCAGCGCGGTGCGGTTGGCGGAAGGAGACTCTTCCACGAGCGCCAGCCCAAAGACGAAGCGCTCGGACGCGCGGCCTGGCGTGTCGTCGTCGAGCAGCTCACGCACCCGCGCACCCGCCACCGTCAGCCCATCCGCGAACGCCGTGGCCCACAGCGCCAGCAGCCGCGCGCCCGTCGCGCCGCCGCTCGCCACGCCTCGCTCCAGCCACTCGCGCGCCGGGGCACGACTCTCCGCCACCGGCCACACCACCTGCACGGCGCGCGCGTAGTCACCGGCCTCGGCGAGCGTCTCCGCCCACAGCAGCCGGAGCGCACGGGCCTCCGGTGGATTAGAGCGCTCCAGCCGCGCCACCGCGTCCCCGAAGGCGCCACTTCGCCGGGCGATGGCGACGGCGCGCGCCACGTCTCGCGCCAGGAACCACTGGCGCACCACGAGCCCCGGAGCCAGCTTGCGCCCCTCGGCCAGCTCCGCCGCCAGCTTGAAGCGGCCATGCCGCTCCAGGAAGGACACGGCCTCCTCGACGGCGCCGAGCAGCTCCGCCAGGACGAACGCGGCCTCGTCGATACGTCCCTCGCGCTCGAAGCGGCGGAAGGCGTCGCGGTAGCGCTGCTGGAGCGCCGAGTAGAGCCCGGCCCCGCCCGCGAACAC
>NZ_JAAIYB010000167.1 GCF_010894475.1 Myxococcus vastator | reverse complement strand
GCTCTTCGTTGATGGCCACCTTGCGTACCAGCATGGCCTCTCCTCCTGTACCCCACCACTCTGCTTCGCACGGAGCTGTCAGGTAGGCGCCTGGCGAGCCGCTCGCTCAAATGCGGGGATCGCTCAGAACCCCAACCCCAACAGCTCCGTGGCCTCCGGAGACGGCGAGCCCGACCAGCCCACCGTGACGGATTCGCCGCTCCGGGTCGACCACACGCCGACAGACGAAGGCTCGAATACCTTCGCCAGCGCCAGAAGCAGGAGCGCCGCGGCGACCGAGAACCCGAATGCGCCCATCGAGTAATACAAACCGTGCGTGACAGTCTGTCTGACCCGCTGGATGACGCGAAAGCCGGTCGGAGGGGGCGCACCAGTCTGGATGTGCGCCACGTACTGCTCGGCCAGCACATCCGGAGCGCCGAAGCCTTCCAGCAACGCGGCGACGTCAGGTGTTTCACCTCGGGATTCGGCTTGCTCCACCACCTCGTGGAGATGGCTTTCGATTTCGCGGATGACCTCTTCGGCCTCGGCCGGGTCCAACTTGCCAAGCCGCGAGCGGAGCGCGTGCATGTACGCATGGATGGGTTGACGCGAGTCCATGTCAGCTTCCTTTGTCGGAGAGTTCGGTGCCGGCCGATGCGGTCAGCAGGGCGTCGATATCAGCGACGGACTGCCGCCATGCCTGCACGAGCGCGGTGAGCTTCTGCTCGCCCTTCACGGTGAGCTGGTAGTACTTGCGAGGCCGGCTATCGCCTTCCTGCAACCAATCGGCGCTCACCAGTTCGTCACGCTTGAGCCGATCCATCAGCGGATACAGCGTGCCTTCCGTGATGGCCGTCGTGGGAAAGCGCTGCAGATGGCGCAGCAACGCCAGGCCGTACACGGACCGCCCTCGTAACGCCGCCAGAATCACCAGCTCCAGCGCCCCCTTGCGCAGCTGTACCTGCCACTTCTCCTGCGGATCTTGGTCTGCCACCTCAGAACCTTGCCATGCCGCATACCTTGTTATGCAAGGTATATTGCTGTGCAGGGGACCCCCTGTCAACCCCTCCGAGAAGAGCGCCCCTGGGTCAGAGGCGACGACCTCGACACCTCGGATCCTCACCTCACGTGCGCAACGAAGGAGGGGCGCAATCACAATCACGCGGTATGTGGCTGTGACTCACTTGGTGTCTCCTCCTGTCGCTTGAGTTGTTGCGTCAATGGGCGCGGACCGAGAATCGAGGAGGGGGCCACTGCCACGACACTCTCGCTGCCTTCTTCCTTCACACGGGCTTGTGCGTTGCCGGACATCCCTGAAGCTGGTTAGCCGCCCCAACCTGCCTCACCGAAACCGGCGCGCCAGCCGACACTCTCTGGCGCGCAGGGCAGGCCCATTCACATAGGACTCATCCCTCGCTGCTGCGGAACTTCCATCCGACCCGGCAAGAACGAGACCGAAGGCTGGTTCCCTTGTGGCGGCCATCGTGCACTCCTGCAACTGAGCCGAGGCCAGCTTCTCAGTCGAGAAAGAACTCGGACGGATGCGCGTCGACGTACCGCAGGAAGAAAGCCTCCAGTCTCCCTTCGTCGAAGAGGAGCTCGCTCAGCGGGTCGATGTGCTCGTCCAGCCAGGCCCGCGGGCACGTATCGAGTATCCGGCGACGCTCATTCTGCGTCTCTGGCGGGGTGGAGTCGAAGAGAGAGAGCATGGCGGCCCTCACGGTCGCGGCATGCTTGTCCGCGCCAAGCTCATCAAGGACCTTCAGCACGAAGTCCATAGCAACCGGGCCGAAGTTGTACAGCGACTGGTCCAGCCCTCCATTCCCCACGTCTCGAATGAAGAACGTCGTGAGGGCGAGAACCTGCTGACCATGCGTCCTCGCCCTCGCGAAGAAGCTTGAGAGCATCAGGTCGCCAGAGCAGCCGAGCAACCGAAAACATCTGCTGCTCTGGATTTCGCGCTGCGAACCTGTGGGCGTCGACACGCACCGCGCTGCCCCCCACCGAGTGCGCGATACTCAATCCCCACCACTCCGGCACGAGAGCTGACGCCTTGGCCAGGTGTCCTTCCGCGACGACGAGCGTCGCGCGGTCAAGTGCGGCGCCGTGGGCAGATACCTGACGAGGTAGCCGGGTCAGGATGTCGCGCTCACTCTTGAGCTCGTAGCCGTGCATCTCATCGTCGATCACCACGACATCGGCGCGGAGTTGCTCCCACAGGGCGTTGCGAACATCGATGTCACGCATGGCCCATCGCTCTCGGCTTCAAGTAGACCGTCAGCCTCTATCGATCCGGGTGACGAGAACAGCCCTCGAACTCAGGGCCGGTACCGCTCCACCGCATGGAAGAACTGCGTGAGCGAGTAGTCCAGCAGCGACTGGCACGACTGCATGTACCGGCGGGCGCGGAGGAAGGGCAGCCAGACGCGCTTGCCCACGCGCACCTGGGACTCTTCCATCTTCTGCCGCAGCACCCACATCCCTCCTAACCGCCGCACCAGCACGTCCCCCAGGTAGGCTCCGAGCGCCGGTGCGGTGTGTCCATCGATGAGTTGCCGGTCGTATCTCTCCGGGAAGTCTTCCTTCCAGAAGAAGAAGTCGAGGTCCGTGAGGGACTCGGCCGTCTCGTCCATGATGGAGGGCACCTTGGTGTGCAGCGCGGCCACGAGGCCTTCGGACAAGTCGCCGTAGGACTCGAGGACGCGCTCCGGATTCGTCACGTCCGAGGGATGACAGTGGGTCGCAGTACCAGGAGGACGCAGCCATTGGGCAGTTCCTCCACGAGGTGTGCCGGAGTCATCCGCTTCCGGTTTAGCGGCCGCTCCCGAGGGAAGCTTCGCGCCTGCGTCGTTCACGCTCGCGACGTTGCTGTCGTGAACGGGCGGTCACCTCCGCGATGAGGAGGATACGCTCCTCCAATTGCTCCAGCGTCACGCCCCGGCTCATCATCGCATGGGACAGTAGCAGTGGGGCGCAGCGGGTCAACGCCAGCACCAGCGCGAGCCGCCCCGTTGCCTGCTGTTGGCCCGGCTCGCCTGCCTTCTGTCGCATCGAGAATTCCAGCAGGCGCGAGAGGGCCAGGGCAATCACCTTGGCGTAAACCAACGCGAGCACCGCACCAGGCCGCGTGGCGCGCAGCGCCGTCAGTCCCACACCAGACTTGAGGGCTTTGAAGAGAAGTTCCACCCTCCAGCGCAGGCGGTAGGCCTCGGCCACCTCCAGGGCTGTCAACACGTCGCGGCCTACCGTCGTCAAATACCAGCGCCGCTCGCCCTCGGGCCCTTGCACGGCCACCACCCGCGCCGAGGCTGTGCGCCCCTGCTTCTCCAGTTGCACGTCCACGTCGATGACTCCGCCATCCTCTCGCAGCACGCCCTGCAGCAGCGCATCCGTCAAGCGCATGCCACGCGCCCGCACACGCTCGCCCTTGCCCACGTGCACCCGCAGCACCTTCGGGTCATGCTGGGCCTTCAGCCGCACCAGGAAATGGGCTCCGGCCTCAATCGCATCGAGGAAGCGGCCGGTGTCCGTGTACCCCAGGTCCATGAAGGTGAGCGTGCCGGGCGCCAGCGCCTCTTCGGGCAAGGCGCGTGTGTCCTGGGTGCGCTGGGGCGTCACGCCGTCCGCCACCGGCAACTCGTCTCGCAGTGACACCAGCGCGTGCCATTTGAAGGACGCTGGCCGTACCTGGCTGGTGGAGGGGGCCCAGGCAGCCGCCAGTCGCCGCAGCAACTGGCAGGTGGAGTCTGCCACCTGCACGTCTGAGAATTCTTCCAGCAGTGCCCCCAACTCATTGAAGGGCTTGTCCTCGCCGACTGCCTCTCGCACGGCCTGGACAGCCCGGCCGGCCACCTCACGCATCAACTGCCCGAAGGCGTGGTTGAATCGCTCGAAGAAGGCGCTGGGCGACACCTTCTGTCCGGTGAGCGCGATATAGTTGGCGAAGGCTGTTGTCTGGGTGCCAGGCAGCGGCGTCACCGCGGCCACCGTGGACTCCACCAACGCCACCAAGTCCACCTTTCGCTGGCGCTGCAACGCACCCAACCGCCGCGCCGCCTCCAGGATGTCTTCGGCCGACACCAGCGCGCGCAGTCCCTCAGCCACCTTCGTCCTCGGAGTGCTCTTCCTCATGCCGGAAGAATGTTCCTGGCCACCCTATTTCGGCGGACCTGCCTGCTCGGCTGCACTCAGGTCCTTGAATCTGCTCCGCTTTTCTCCATCACGTTAAACGGACGCGGATGGTGCCGGAGTAGAGAGCATCCGCTCGCGACCTACGCACTCCACAAGCTTGGGGCCGAAGACGTTCAGCCAGCACAACTCATAGATCTTGTCGAACCCGTCTTTCCGCGCCGCTCGGTCATGACGGCCAAAGTTGGGAGCCCCAGCCAGTTGCTCGTCTGCAATGCGGTGAGCCGATGCGTAAGGAACCGGGTACCGAGCGGCCCAGGCACGGGCCACTGTCACAAGCGTTCGGCAGGCATCCTTTTCAGAGAAGAAGTGGAGCGGCTGCACGTCGAGGCTAGCATGCCCGCTGGACTCGCCCTGCGCGAGCACGAGATTGAGCACCAGTGGCGTACCTGGCGCACGAGGGAACGTGGGGAGAAATTGCCAGGAGGTTTCGGGTAGGGGTCGCGACGGTTTATCGTCTCGTCGGCCGCTGGAAGCGCACCCACTCCATCGCTCCGCTACGCACCGGCCCTCGGCCCCACTATCGAATACCGGGCGCGCAGCTGACCAAGGTGAAGCGACTGCTGGACGCCAGGCCCGACAGCACGACGCAGGAGATTGCGGATGCCTACGCCGAAGCGACAGGCGTGCGGGTGAGCCGCCCCACCATGGGACGTGCCTTCCGGCGCTTGGGCTACACGCGTAAAAAAAGTCGCTCCTCGCCTCCGAGCGGCGGCTGGCGAAGAATCGCCAGGCCCGAAGGAGGTATCTGGATAAATCCGCCGAGCTGAAACCCTCGCACCTGGACTTCATCGATGAAACCGCCGCCACCCTCACCATGGCTCGCCGCTATGGGCGTGCTCGGCGAGGGCAGCGAACGCGCGGCTATGTCCCCATGGGCCGTCGGCAGGTCCTCACGATGATGGGGGACCTGACGCTCCAGGGAATGGGGCCCGTGCTGACCTTCGAGGGCGCCACGAATAGCGAACGCTTCGAGACCTACGTCCGCGAGGGGCTACTGCCCATCCTCCAGCCCCACGACGTGGTAGTCCTGGACAACCTCAGCGCCCATCACCGACCCGCTGTCGAAGCGCTCATTCGCAGCCGCAAGGCACAGCTCCTCTTCCTGCCGCCCTACAGCCCCGACCTCAACCCCATCGAGTCCTGCTGGCTGAGCGAGCCTGCCCGACTTGCTACGTTGAGATTGAGGAACCACCCGACTCCGGGAAGCCACGAGACTGGCACAACAGCCACCCAGGAGCGCCCTGGCATATTCGGTTCAAGCGCACGAGCGGTTCTGGCTCAACCTGGCAGGAACGAGCACCTGCAAGATCAAGACGTTGCCAGAAATGAGAAGAGGAGCTGATGGAAAATCCCCATCAACCCCCCCTCTGTTGATCTGAAACGAGGAACGCCCAGACTCAACAGCGGGCGTCAGAACGACTGACTACTAGCGCGCCTTCGGGCCGCCGCGAACGTGGATCTTGATCTTCATGTCGAGCCTCCTTTCTTCGAATTGAACGCTACGTGTACTCGAAACAGGATGTCAAATCGAACCAGTGATTAATGTGCAACGCATTGCGGCGATGCGGACGAAGTCCCGCGGCGCATCGAGGTGCCCGTGTTCAGACAAGGGGAGCGTGAATCACAAAGCAGTGGCCGAGGTGTTGACAGGGCGCGACCATTAAGGCGACTTTGGTTCGCGGACCATGGCATATCCCTTCGAGCGAACCCTTCGTTCCCTGAATTACGAGTCGGACACGCGCCTCGTGTTCGTCGCTCTGATGGTGTTGTGCGCCGGCGGGCTCATCGCCTGGTCGCTGTTCGCCAAGGTCCCGCTCGTCAAGGCCAGCTCACAGGCCCGGATCGAGCCACACAACGCCGTCCATCGCATCGAGCCGCCCAGCGCGGGCAGGGTCGTGCTCTCGCGGCTCAAACTCGACCAGGAGGTCAAGGAAGGCGACCTGCTCATCGAGTTCGACACACGGGCCGAGCGCCTCGAGCTCGAGCGGAGCAAGGCGACGCTCGCCGCGACCGAGAAGGAGCTCGCCATCATCCGTCAGCAGATTGCCAACAAGCACGAAGAGGCGGCTTTGACGGCACGGGTGGACGAGGTCGCAATCAAGGAGGCGATGGAGAGGGAGCAGGAGCTCGCCCCCAGGCACCGGCTCGCGGTGGAACGCGCGGAGCTGGCCCTCAACAGCCCGACGGGCGCGGTCTCGGAGATGGAGAAGCTCGAGCGCACGACCGATGTCGACGCGCTCCGCTTCGCGCAGACGGCGCAGGGCCTGGCGCTCACCCGACTGCGGCGCGAGCAGAACGTGCGCCGTCAAGCCCTCGCCGCGCAGTTGCTGGAATTCGAGCGCGAGGAGCTGGGCGCCGAGGGGCGGATCCGGGAGCTTCAGGGCACCATCGACCGCCTTGAGTACCAGATCGAGCAGAAGCTGTATCGGGCGCCGGCCACGGGCCACCTGGTCGACGTGGCGGAGCTCGGCTCGGGCGCGTTCATCGCCGACGGGCAGCGGGTCGGCACCATCCTCGCGAGCGATGCCGAGGTGCGGGTGCGCGCCCGTTTCCCGAAGGAGATCGTCGGATTGATCCATCCCGGTCAAACGGCGCGCCTCAAGCTCGACGGCTACCCGACGACCATCTACGGGACGGTCCCCGCAAGCGTGACGGCCGTCGGGACCGAGCCCGGTCAGACGGCCACGCCCGAGGCCATCCCCGGTACGGTGCGCGTCGAGCTCAAGTTCGCGCCGCCGGACGATCCGCGCATCCAGCTGCGCCACGGCATGACCCTGGCGGTGGAGGTCGAGGTCGCGCGGGCATCGCCTGTCGCGCTGCTGATGCGGGCGGTCGGCGAATGGAATCCGCAGCTTGAAGAACGGCCCACGACTGTGTTCCGGCCCGAAGAAGTGGCCCGCTGACCATGACTCCTCCCAGGCGCCGACGCTCAATCATTCCCGAGGTGATCCAGATCTCGGCGACGGATTGCGGCCCCGCTTCACTCAAGAGCCTGTTCGCGGGGATGGGCGCCGAGCTCAACTATCGCGTCCTTCGCGAAGTGTGTCAGACGGACGTCGATGGCACCTCGATTGTCACCTTGGATGAAGTCGCGAACCAGCTCGGGCTCGACGCCGAGCAGGTGATGCTTCCGCTCGATCACGTGGTGGTCCCCGAAGCCAAGGCGCTTCCCGCCATCATCGTCACGCTCAGCGCGGGAGGACGGCCGCACTTCGTGGTGCTGTGGAGTCGCGTCGGCCCGTTCATCCAGGTCATGGACCCGGCGGCGGGCCGTCACTGGACCCGGATTTCGACGCTGCTGAGCCACCTGTACCAGCACACCACGTCCGTTCCGGCGGCCGGCTGGCGCGAATGGGCCGGGTCCGAGGAGGCGGTCGCGACGTTCGAGCGCCGCCTGCTGAACCTGGGTGCAACGCAGGCGCGGGCGCTGGTTGCCCGGGCGCTCGAGGACCCCGGGTATCTGTCGATCGCCAGGCTCGACGCCGCGTGCCGGGCGTCCGAAGCGATGATTCGCGCGGGCGCCGTCCGGCGAGGCCGGACGGCGGCGGGGCTGCTGCAATCCATGATGGCGAAGGACGATTCCGGCGCAGTGCCCATTCCCGCTGCCTATTGGTCCGTTCGCCCCAACCCCGAGGTGGAGGGCGAGCTGTCGATGACCGGCGCGGTGCTGATGCGGGTTCGCGGTTGGCGCGAGGCTTCGCGCGAAAGCGAAGACGCGCCCAGAGCCGTGCTCGCGAGCGACCTGGCGACGGAGCTCGTCGCCAGGCAGGTGAGCCCGGCGCGAACGCTGCTCCGCCTGCGAGGCGAAGATTCGTGGGTCGTTCCGGGCCTGATTGCGGTGGGACTGGTGTTCGCCACCTTCGGGCGGATCCTGCAAGCGCTGATGCTCCGTGGCGTGCTCGACCTGGGGCGCGACCTCGGCACGTTCGCGCAGCGTGCGACGGGCATGGCCGTTCTCGCGGGCGTCGCGCTCTGCTTCATGCTCATCCAAATCCCCATTTCATTGGGATTGCTCGGCATCGGCCGCCGGCTCGAGGTGCGGCTGCGGAAGGCGTATTTCGAGAAGCTCCCCGAGATGGAGGACCGCTACTTCCAGAGCCGGCTCGCCTCCGACATGGCGTCTCGCACGCACAACATCCAGGCGATGCGGTCGCTGCCGCCCCTGCTCGCGCAGGCCTTGGTCCTGTCGCTCGAAGTCGCGAGCATCACTGCCGCGCTCATCTGGGCCGCGCCGCACGCATGGCACATCGTGCTCGCGCTCGCGGCGGTCACGCTGCTCGTGCCCCTGGTCGCGCAGAAGCTGCTCTTCGAGCCCGACCTGCGCGTGCAGATGCACGCGGGCGCGCTCAGCGGGTTCACCCTGAACGCGCTCGTCGGGCTCACGCCGATCCGGATCCACGGCGCCGAGCGGTCGCTGCGCCGCGCGCAGGAGACCTTGCTCGTCAGCTGGAGCAAGGCGCGCTATTGGCTCCAGACGCTGTCGGTCGGGTTCGAAGGCGGGCTGATGCTGGTGGGCTACGGCCTCGTCATGCTGCTCGTCTATTCGTACCTCGCGGGCACCGATCGGGCTTCGCTGGTGTTGTTGGTCGTCTATTGGGCGCTGCGGTTCCCCATCCTCGGCCAGCGGCTGATGCTGCTGAGCCGCGCGTTCCCGAATGCGATGAACCGGGTTCGCCGGCTCCTCGACGTCATCGGCGACATCAAGGATCCGCACGCCCGGCCCGAGGCGCCAGTGCGGGAGCCTGTCGCGCCCGCGGGCGCCGCGAGCGGCGTTTCGATCGTGATGGAGAAGGTCCGCGTGAAAGGCGGCGGTCACACCATCCTCGACAAGGTTTCCTTGAACATCGCCCCCGGCGAGCACGTGGCCGTGGTCGGTGTCTCCGGAGCAGGCAAGTCGACGCTGGTCGGCCTCTTGCTCGGCTGGCTCCGGCCGGCGCGCGGCGAAATCAAGGTCGACGGGCAGGTGCTCGATCAGGCCGCTGTCGAGCGGCTGCGGCGCACCACGGCCTGGGTGGATCCGGCGATCAGTCTCTGGAACCAGAGCCTCATCGACAACCTCCGGTATGGCAACGACGGCGCGCAAGGCTGGTCACTGTCGGGGGCGCTCAAGGGCGCCGAGATGCTCGACATCCTCGAGGCGCTTCCAGACGGGCTGCAGACGTCGTTGGGCGAAGGCGGAGGGCTGGTCTCGGGCGGCCAGGGTCAGCGCGTGCGCCTGGCGCGCGCGATGCTTCGCTCCGGCGTGCGCCTGGCCATCCTCGACGAGCCCTTTCGCGGTCTCGATCGCGACCGGCGCGCGCGGCTCCTCGCCGAGTCCCGGCGGCTCTGGGCAGACATCACGCTCCTCTGTGTCACCCACGACGTCGAGCACACCCAGGAGTTCGATCGCGTGCTCGTGATCGAGAACGGTCGGGTCCTCGAGAACGGGCCTCCGAAGGAGCTGCTCGCGAACAAAGCGTCGCGGTACGCCGTGCTCCTTCGCGCCGACCAGGAGAATCGCACGCTGCTCTGGGGCGGTGGGCGCTGGCGCCATTGGTGGCTTTCGGACGGCCAGCTGGTGGAGAAGCCGGCGCCGAAGCCGGTGGAGACGCCGGTCGCGGAGCCCGCCGCGGGCGAGCTGGAGCTGGCGGGATGACGCGCTCGCACTCCGACTTGTTGTGGCCGGTCGAGCGACTGCCCGACGCGCTGGAGCAGCTGGCGCAGAGGCAAGGCTATGGCAGGGCCGCGGGCGAGATCGCTCCGCCCGCGGCGGCCGTCGAGCCGAGCCGGGTCTGGATGTTCGCGCTCGGAGATCGGCTCGGCGTGGAGCTCGAGCCGATCACGCCGCTCTACCACGAGCTGCCCGACGTCCTCGCACGCGCCGCGCCCTGCATCCTCCAGGTCCGGCGAGACGGCGTCCCGTCCTATCTGGTGCTGCTGGGTACGCGGCGCGGGAAGCTGCGCCTGCTCGCGCGCGACGCCACGGCGGTTTCAGTCCAGACGCAGAGCGCGATCGCGCTCCTGCGCGAAGAGCAGGAAGCCACCGTCGCCGAGGTGGACCAGTTGCTCGGCGGCGTGGAGATGTCGCCCCGTGCGCGCGAACACGCCCGCTCCCAGATGCTGCTGCAGCGGCTCGGCCAGGCGCAGCTGCGCACCGGCTGGATCATGCGCCCCAGGCGCACCGCGAACCGGCGGACGCTGCTCGGCGACATCCCGTCGCTCGTCGCCGGCATCCTCGTGAGCCACACGCTCCTCTCGCTGGTGCTGGCGGGCTCGTTCTGGTTGCTCGGTCGCGCCGCGCTCCAGGCCCACCTCGAGACCGGCTGGTTCCTGGGGTGGATCGCCGTGATCGCGTGCGCGATTCCGCTACGCATGCTCGAGGTGTGGTGGCAGGGCGTGTTCTCGATCCGGCTCGGAACGCTGCTGAAGCAGCAGCTCCTTGCGGGAACCCTCAAGCTGACCCCCGACGAGGTGCGGCTCGACGGCATCGGCCGCCATTTCGGCCGCGTCGCCGAGGCCGAGGTCGTCGAGCAGCTCGCGGTCGGCGGCGCCCTGCTCGCGGTGTTGTCGCTCGTCGACTTGATTCTGGCGGGCGTCATCCTCGTGCTCGGGGCGGGAGGGTGGCCCCAGGCGATGGTGCTCGTCCTGTGGGTCGTGGTCGCGTTCGTCCTCGCGCGCCGCCACTACGGCGTCCAGCGGGCGTGGTCGAGCGCGCGCGTCGAGATCACCCACGACCTGCTCGAGCGCATGCTCGGCCATCGAACGCGGCTGGCGCAGCTTCCACTCGAGCGCTGGCATGATGGCGAAGACGTCCGCTTGAGCGCCTACTCCGAGATTTCGAAGGTCATGGACCGCCGGACCATGCAGCTGACCGCGCTCCTGCGCGACGGCTGGTTGGTGCTCGCCCTGCTGACCTTGCTGCCGGCGTTCAGCAGCGGTACGGCCAATGCCAGCGCGCTGGCGGTGTCCGTGGGCGGCATCTTGCTCGCGCTGCGAGCCTTCGACGAGGTCGCCGTCTACTTCCAGCAGGTCTCCCAGGCGGCGGTGTCGTTCGAGCAGATCCGCGACTTGTTGCTCGCGGTGGGCCGCCCGGAGCTCGAATCGAAAGTCCCTCTCGAAATGGAGGGAGGCAAGCCCACCGACGCCGCCGGCGGAACCCTCATCGAGGCGCGGGGCGTGACCTTCCGGCACGACGCGCGCACCCGGCCGGTGCTCGAGAACTGCTCGTTCCAGATCGCGCAGGGCGACCGCATCCTGCTGGAGGGCCCCTCGGGCGGTGGCAAGTCGACGCTGGTGTCGCTGCTCACGGGCCTGAGGACGCCGCAGGGCGGTGTGATGCTGCTGCACGCGTTGGACCGCGCGACGTTCGGCGCCTCGGGCTGGCGCAAGCGCATCACCGCCGCGCCGCAGTTCCACGAGAACCACGTCCTGTCCGGCAGCTTCGCGTACAATCTCCTGCTCGGGCGCGAGTGGCCGACCTCGCCCGAGCTGCGGACCAAGGCCGCCGCGCTGTGCAAGGAGCTCGGGCTGGACGAGCTTGTCGCCAAGATGCCCGCCGGCCTCGAGGAGATGATCGGCGAGACCGGCTGGCAACTCTCGCACGGCGAGAAGAGCCGGCTCTACATCGCGCGCACGCTGCTGCAGGGGGTCGAACTGGTCATCCTCGACGAGAGCTTCGCCTCCCTTGATCCCGAGACCATGCGGGTCGCGCAGCGCTGCGTCCTCAACCACGCGAAAGCCCTCGTGGTCGTCAGCCACCCATGAGACTTCGATTTACGCTCGCCCTCCTCGCGATGACCTGCTCCGGTTGCGAGCTCATCCGTCCCGTCGTCGTCAACCCGCCTCCGACGCCGAGCAGCTACTCGACCGCCGCCGAACCGCGCACCGAGCCGCCCCCACCGTCCAGCGCACCCGAAGGCGGGGTTCCAAGCCCGCGGCCGGCGAAGGAGGGCGTGCCCGCGCAGCCCGCCGAGCGCGTCACCCAGGACGCAGTCTGGTGGTCGGCGTTCGCCGATCCGGCGCTCGACACGGCCATCCAGGAGTGCTTCAGCGACAACCTGGTCCTGCGCGAAGTGCGGGAGCTGATCTACGAGAACCAGCTCGACCCCAACGTGCCGCAAGGTTGGTGGTACCCGCTCCAGGTCGGCATCCTGAACCCGGCGGGGCTGAGGCATGTCGTTGCCAACGCCAACCTTCCACCCGCGCCGCCAACCCGGGCCGAGTACGACGTCGCCACCGTCGGTTTCGGCGTGGCCTACCAGGTCGACCTGTTTGGAGCCCTCAGTGCGCAGCGGCGCGCGGGATTGAACTTCGCCGAGCAGCAGCGGCAGCTCACCGAGGGCCGCATCCAGGACCTCGCGGTGCGGATCACCCAGGTCTGGTTCGACATCCTCGAGGCCCGCGCGCTCCGGGACCTGACGCTGCGGCAGATCGATTACAACAAGGAGCTGCTCCGGCTGATTCGAGCGCGGTTCGAGCAGCACCTCACGCCCCGGCTCGTGGTGCTGCAACAGGAGCAGTTGCTGGTGAACCTGGAATCGCAGGTGCCGCTGATCGCCACCCGGAACGCGCTCTTGAATTCAGAGCTGAAGGCGCTGCTGGGCCGGGTACCCACCCCCGCCGACGACGTCATTCCGCTCGACCGAAAGCTTCCCGATCTCCCGCCCACACCTGAACTCGGAACGCCGGGCGACTTGAATGTGAACACGCCCGAGATGCGGCTCGCGGAGCTGCGCGTCGCCGAGGTCGAGCACCGCATCAACGCGAACCTGGCGAGCTGGCTTCCGACGATTCAACTGGTGGGCAACGTGGGCGCTTTGAAGGTCGGTCTCTCGGAGCCGGCCCTGGCCGAGTCCGTCGTCGGGGTGAACCTGACCTGGGCCCTGTTCGATGGAAGGCGCGTCACCGAGTACATGCGACTGCCAATTCAGCTCCAGCGTCGCGAGATCCAATATCAGCTCGCGCTGAACACGGCGATCGGACGGGTGCAGGATGCCGTGGTTCGGGAGGAGAACGAGGCGACGAGCCTGCGCAGCCTGCGTGCGCAGGTCCAGCTCGGGCAGCAGCTCCTGGACGAGGCGAGGCGGCTCTTCGAGCAGGGGCATTCGGACTATCTGACGGTGCTCACCGCCCTGACGAATCTGGTCGGGCTCGAGCGCGCGAGTCTGCAGGCGCAACGGCTGCTGCTCAACCATCGCGTCGAGGTCTATCGCTCGCTCGGCGGCACCTGGTCGCGCGACGTCACATTGAAGCGGGAGTGAGAAGCCATGGCACAGCTGCAAGCGGATGAGATGCTCTACATTCCCAATCGAAGGCGGCTCACGCACGACCGGCTCGACGCGGGGAATGGCCAGCAGGTCCTGCACCTCTTCTATGGCGAGGTGGAGCTCATCTTCGACGAGCCGGACATCGCGCCCCTAGGCGAGAAGCTGCTCCAGGTCGAGCAATTTCAAGCCTCCGACGCCATGGCGTGGTCGGACGGCGCGCCCCATTCCTGGGACAGAATCCGGGACCTGCTCGAAGCATTGATCGAACAGCGGGTGTTGAGGCGGGTCTCGGATGCGCCCACGGGCCGCCCCGCGGTGTCCTTCCCTGAGCGGTTGGGTGAGGTGCCAGCGGGGCGTGAGCCGCTCACGTTCAGCGCCAGCGACAATCGTTGCCCCGTGCTGACCGAACAGGCGTTCGGACGGGCGTTCGAGCTCTCGAACCTCGAGGTGGTCGTGCCCGTCTACCGCGTGGCGCATCCAGCGCTCGACGGTGATGGCCGGCAAGTGGGCGAGAACAACGTCGCACCGCGCACCTTGTTCCTCGATCTCCCCACCGTGCGCAAGCAGTGCCACTACGCGGGGAGCCGGTACCAGAGCGAACGCCCGATGAACGTGACCGCGATGAAGGGCATGGCGCGTCAGTGGCCGGACCTGCTCTCGCTGACCGAGCAGTTCCGCAGGGCCTTCCTCGCGCGCATGCCGCCCCGGACCCCGGGCGTGCTCACCGCGGGCGAGCTCCACATGCTGGTCGTCTGCACGCTCGCGTCGGTCGGGTACGTGCTGGTGCGGGGCACCCATCCGGTGCCGAACGGAGAGCTCGACAGCGGGCTCGCGGCCATGTTCCGGCTGATCGACGGAGTTCGCCTGGTCACCAACGACCTGGTGCGCGACGCCCCCGAGCAACCCGTCACCGCGCAATCGATCGTGGACTATGCCGAGCGTCACGCGGTCTTCCATGGTCCGCACGGCGTGTGCGCCGGGCCGCCGGCGCTGATCAACGAATATATGCAGGTGTTGACCGGCTCGGCCCCGGCACCCATCGAGGCCCAGCCCGACATCGCAGCGCGCCTCGGCGATCTCGACGCCGCGCTCGATTACGGCCTGCTCGGGCAGCGCGTCGAATCGGTGGTCCGCTTCCTCGGCGCGACCCAGGGGCTGCTCCACGAACGGCTCCGGGCGGCGTTCGCCGGACACCTCCCGCGTACCGCGCTGCAAGCGTGCGTGGAGGCGCCCATCGATGTCGCGCATTACCCGTTGCTCCGGGACGACTTCCCACTCGCCGAGACATACCAGCGCGAGATCAAGCTCAGCCGCTGGTTGTTCGCGCGCATCGGCGAGGCGTTCCCCGGCACGCCACAGGGCACCTCGCTGGACGCGCTGGCGGAGCTGGATCCCGCCGAGCAGGCCACGAGCCAGCGGCGACTGGCCGAGCTCTTCGCGCATGGGCTGCCGGGAGACAAGGTCGTGGCGGAGCCCATCTGCGGTGAGCTCGCTGGCGTCGCCGCCAGCGCGTTCGCCCTCGAGCGCCGGTGCCTGCGCGTCGTCGAGCGCGAGCAAGCGATGCTGAACCAGCGGCTCCGGCGCTCGGATCACCCCCTGACCGGCGCAGACCTGGCGGTGTTCACGCGGCCGCGCAATGGCCCCCCGTTGGCGGAGACCCTCGCGCGCGGCCTGGGCATCTCGGTCACCAGCGACTCTGCCTCGACCGTGCTGGGCTACGGTGAGAGCAGCCTCACGTTGAAGGACTAGAGGGTTCAATGCATCCAGAGCTCGTCCGCCGCTTCCACGAACCGATTCGCGATGAGGCTGCGCGCCGGTATGGCCTGTCGCCCGAGCAGCTCACCGAGCTCGCGGCCTTCGAGAACTTCGTCTACGAGGCGGAGAACGACGACGGCGAGGGCCTGATCTTGCGCATCTCGCACAGTACGCGGCGAACGATCGACTACACGCTGGGTGAGGTCGAGTTCGTTCGCTATCTGGCCGCCGCGCGCATTCCAATCGCCTCGCCGGTCCTCTCCGATGCGGGGCAGTTCGTGGAGCGGATCGAAGACCGCGAGCCCGGCAGCTACTTCGTCGCCACCGCGTTCGAGCGCGCGCCGGGCATCGTCTTCGACGACGCACCTCCGCTCAAGGAGCGCTACTGGAAGCCCCCCCTGTTCCGCGACCTGGGCCGGCTGTTCGCGCGGCTCCACAACCGCGCCCAGACCTACGCGCCTTCGAGCCCCAGGCTCAAGCGCCAGGAGTGGCATGAGTACGACGTGGTCGACATCGACCGGTTCGCGCCTCCCGAGGAGACGCTCGTTCGCGAGCGCACAGCGGCGATCATCGCGCGATTGAACCAGCTACCGCGAACACCGGAGAGCTACGGGCTGATCCACGCCGATCTCCACATGCACAACTTCTGCTTCGCCGAAGGCAAGGTCACCGCGTTCGACTTCGACAACTGCGAGTACGCGTGGTTCGTCAAGGACATCGCGGTACTCCTCTTCTACATCGCGCGAGGCGAGGCTCGAGAGGCGCGCGACGAAGCGGTCGCTGCGTTCCTGGGGCCGTTCCTCGAAGGGTATCGGGAGCTCCGACGGATGGAGCGCGAGTGGCTCGCGGCCGTGCCGGACCTGCTCGCGCTCCAGCGCTCGATGAATTACGCGCTGTTCCACCAGTATCGCGACCCGGCCGTGCTCGACGAGAGCACGCTCGACCGGTGGGGGCGATTCCGGCGCGACATCGAAGCGGACACACCCATCCTGCAGATTGATTTCACGAGCTTCTAGCG